>NZ_JBUDZG010000030.1:0-53370 GCF_054950075.1 Acidovorax sp. Q11
AGCGAAAAGAGGTCACAGAACAAGGCAAGGCATACACTTATCCACAGCCGACCATCACAGCGTCGGCTCCCACCCCTGGCTCACGATTCAAGCGGCGCGGTGGCTCAGTTCTACTTCGGCGCGGACAACTTCAGCCGCGAGATCGCCTCGCGCACCACCGTGCGGCTCACCTGGAACTGCTGCGCCAGCACCGCCTCGGTGGGCAGCTTCTCGGCCGCCTGGATGCGGCCCGCGCGGATCTCGGCCTCCAGCGCGCTGGCGACCTGGTCGGACAGCTTGATGCTGGGTTTGATGGCGGAAAAAGGTGACGACATGGGCGAAGCGGACAGAGGTGGCGGCAGCAGTCCCGAGGGACGGCCGACTGTACCCCAAGCGTCAGCGCAAGGCGCCGTGCAGCACGTCCTGCCTGCGCGACCGCGCGCCTGCCAGGTCTGGTCAGATCAATTCGCAACCCTGAGCCGCTGCACCAGCCAGCTCGCCGCGAAATCAAAGTGCTCCCGCATGTGCAGCTCCGCCGTATGCCCATCGTCCCCGTAGACCAACTGGGTCACGTTGAAGCCGAGCGCGGCCAGAGAAGAGGGTTCGTCCTTGGACACCAAGTCTTCGTGGATCCCGTTCACCATCAGAATGGGTTTTTGCAACTGCCCCCTCGTCGGCGTCTTCAACTGGCGGGAGAGCTGGAAGGTTTCGTAATAGTTGCACATCGTCTGCCGAAGTGTGGTCCGCGGATCCATGTTCGCAAACATGGTGTACGGCGCGACGATCCATGCCGGAGCCACCATGCAATGCGCGCTTTCAAAGCTGGAATCGCTGGGGCCGCCAATGTTGACAACCGCTTTGTAGAGGTCGTTCTTCAGTCCGCCAAGCGTTGCCAGATAGCCGCCCATGCTCCAGCCGTACACCGCCACCCGGCTGGCATCCAGATCACTGCGTTGCTGGATGTAGTCGGCAATGGCGTCGAACATCACATGGGAGTCGGGGTGGAACCCCAGCTGGTTCTCCCCGGTGTCCGGGTTCTCCACAACGATGGTTGCAAACCCACGGCTTGCGAAGTAGTCGCTGTGCCGGATCATCTCTGTCTTCAGGTTGTCGAGGCCGCCAAGGATCACCAAGGTTGGCAGCTTTGCATCGCCGCTGCGGTGGGTGGATGGGGCCTGGAAGTAGCCAATGAACTCTTTGCCGCCGGCCTTGAAGGCAATCCGCTGGAGTGGTTTGCCCAGGGCTGCATAGGCTTGTTCGGTCGCGCGCAGGTCTGCAGCGGGAATACGCTTGGGGATGCGGTTCATCCGCCAGTAGAAAGCCTCCTTTTTGTAGGCGGCCGATGCCGCCAGGTTGTCGCCCTGCTCGGCGGCCACGCGTGCTCTTTCTGCGTGCATCTGCGCGGGCTTGCTGAACGTTGCCTGCCAGGTCGGCTGCGATGGCCCCGCGTGTTCCGGCAGCGCTCCAATGACCTCGTCAAAGGTACGCGCTTCGATCCCTGCATCCTCCAGCCACCAACAGATGTTGAATTTGAACGAGGGATGCAGGCGAGCGATGCCGCCCGGGTACTCGGCCTGTCCTTTTGCGCAGAATTCGGCCATGCTGTTCGCAGCCCGGGCCGCAGGGATTCCCTGCGCAGCGGACTCTTGTGGTGCGGCGGCTGCCAGCAAAGCAGCGCCGAAGGACATCCATAGTTTCCAAGCCAGTCTGTTCGTCACGATATCTCCTTCAGGGTGGTAATGCGATGGGAGCGTGGCAAGGCACAAGACACGTGTCACCAGGCGGATGAACGGCTGCCGAGGGTGCGTTGCACGCGTTGGGGGTTGGCTGCTCGTGCCCTTTTTGCCGGAGCGACGCAGCCGCATGTCTGGCGCTATCGGTTCGGTATGCTGGGCAGCCAGCCATTACCTCGGTACCAGGCCACCGTGTCGGCAACGGTTTGCTCGACCGGGCGAAACTTCAGCTGAAGCTGTTGCTCGCTCTTGGCATGATTGAAATGGCTGCGTCCCGCCTCCTTGCGCATCAACCGCACGGTAGCCAGGCTGAGCAGGATGGGCTTGCCGGTGATGCGTGCGTAGAGCTCCTGGACGCTCGCCAGGAGATACAGGAGCGGAAAGGGCAGGTTGCGTGTCGGCGTCTTGATGCCCGCGATCTTTCCTACCAAAGGCACCAGTTCCTGCATCGTCATGTGGCGGCCGGCAGCCAGATAGCGTTCGCCGCGCAGCCCCTGCTCTGCAGCCGCAATCTGCGCATTCGCTACATCGCGGGCATCCACAACGGAAAAGCTGCCGGGCACCAGCCCCGGCAGTTTTCCCAGCACCACGTCGTTGACAAACTGCCCGGAAGAGGTGGGGCCGATATCGGCCGGTCCCCACATCCATCCGGGCAAAACGAAGCTGGCATGCATGTCCGGGTGCGCAGCCAGAAAGGCCGACACGGCTTGGTCGGCCAGTATCTTGCTTCGGTAGTAGTCGTCCTCGGCATCCGCCAGCTCGCGCAGGCAGGTCTCGTCCATGGGCATGCCTGGCGCGCCATTGAGCACCGCAATGGACGAGGTCTGGATGAAGCGCCGGATGCCCGCGTCATATGCCCGCTCGATGAGGTCCTTGGTGCCGTCCACATTGATGCGCTTCAGTTCTGCCCAGTGGCTGCCGCCCTTGAAGTTGTCCCGGAAGAACGCGGCGGTGTGGAACACCACGTCGCAACCCTGGAGCGCTTTGGAGAAGGCGGGCACGTCCGCCATGTCGCCCTGCACCAGTTCAACACCCTCCACCCCTGCAAACTGCTGCTGGCCCTTGGTTTTGGAGCGGACGAGTGCCTTGACGAAGAAGCCGCGCTCGACCAGTTCGCGCACAAGGTTGTTTCCGAGGAGGCCGGTAGCGCCGGTGACAAAAGCGGCCCGCAAGCCCTTGGATTGTTTCATGTCGATTGAACTTCAAAAATCAAATGATCTTTTAGTTTATCGGCGGGCAAAATAAATATCAAGTGATATTTGAAAGCTGACCCAGCCTGGCTGCACCGGCGAGGGCCCCAGGTCCATCTCGAAAGTTCATGTGATATCTTTTGGCATGAGCCCCACGACAGTAAGAAAGCGCTTGAGCCGAGAGGAAAGCCAAGCGCAAACGCGCGAACGCCTGATCGAAACTGCGCAGCAGTTGTTTGTTGCGAACGGGTATGGGGGCGCGTCCATCCGCGACATTGCGAACAAGGCGGGCTACTCCCAGGGCGCGTTCTATTCCAACTTTTCGAGCAAGGAAGATGTGTTGCTCGAGCTGCTGCGGCGCCACATGACGGCAGAGGCGACGCACCTGTCCCGGGTCATGTCGGGTGACGGGGACGATTCCGAGCAGCTATTTGCCGAGCTGGATGCCTGGGCTTCCACGCTCAATCACGACGCGGATTGGTGCATGCTTTCTATCGAACTGCAATTGCACGCCAACCGCAGTCAGACGTTCGCCGCGGAGTACCAGAAGGTGTGGGATCGGCACCGCAGCGAGCTGGGCCAGGTGATTGGCCAGTTGTTCCACAAGCTCGGAAGGATTCCGCCTGCCGAACCTGCCGAACCTGCCGAGCTGGCCGCTGCCTTCATGGCCCTGTCGCATGGCCTGGCGTTGCAGCGGATGAGCACGCGTCCCGATCCCTCGGGGCGCCTCATCATGGCGTTCCTGCGCGGGCTGATTGCCAATGCGGAGCGAGAGAACGCCGGATAGCGGCCGCAAGCCTTGGCGAATTCATCCGCTCAATGCAAGACATCCATTGGGCATCGGTGCTGGCGTGCCGGTCGTGGTCTTCTTGCAAGCCTCTCCAGTCTCTCCAGCCTGCTTTGATCTGCTGGACTGCTCTTACTTGGCGGCCGCCGCCGCGCATGCCTCACCCATCCCGGCCATGCCCGCTAGCCGCTGCAGGCGGCTGCGCTTGTCCATGCAGTCCTTGTACTCCGCTTCACGCACCTTTTCCTGCGCCAGTTGCGCAGCCCGCGCGCGCTCGGCTTGCAACTGGGCCACACGCTCGCGGATCTGCGGCATCACGGCCAGCGCGGCCTTTTCGCCTTCCACAATGGCGCTGGCGCGCTGGCTGAAGTCGGCCGCACCGATGTCCAGCACCTGCGGGCGGATGATCACGTCGGCCCGCGCCAGCTCGGCCTGGCCCAGCTTCTGGCCCATGATGGCGATCGACTGGTTCAGCGCGCCCAACATGTTGCCGGGCGTCTGGCCCCGGGCCTTGTTGGAGATGTCCACCGCGATCACGATGTCGGCGCCCAGCTGGCGGGCGGCATCCACCGGCACGGGGCTCACGATGCCGCCGTCCACAAAGTGGTACTTGCCGATGGTGACGGGCTGGAACACTCCGGGCACGCTGCTCGATGCACGCACGGCCTGGCCGGTGTTGCCGCGTGCAAACACGGTGCGCTCGCCGTCTTCCAGCCGCGTGGCCACGGCCACAAAGGGCTTGGCCATCTGCTCCAGCGGCTTGCGGCGCACCTGCTCGTTCACATAGTCTTCGAGCTTCTGACCCAGCACCAGGCCGCCGGACGAGAGCTGCAGGTCGCGGATCTTGGCTTCGTCCAGCGCCACGGCTTTTTCCTGCATCTCGAAGGCGTTCATGCCGCTGGCGTAGAGCGCACCCACCACGCTGCCCGCACTGGTGCCCGACACCACCGCAGGTGCAAAGCCGTTGGCTTCCAGCATCTTGATCACACCGATGTGTGCAAACCCCTTGGCCGCGCCGCCGCCCAGGGCGATACCGATGCGGATGGGGGGCGTTGCGGGCGTGGAGGGCGTGGCGAGGGGCGCGGCTTCGCTGCCCGCCCCCGTCTGGGTCGGGGCCGTGCCGCCACATGCGGCCAGACCTGCTGCGGCCCCAAGGGCCAGAAGGCGCAAAAGAATGGTCAAGCGCATGCCGGGTGATCCTGCTGTCGTCCAAACGGGGCGGCAGTATAGCGGCAGGGTGCCTGCGGCCGGTGTTGCGTGGGGAGCTTGCTACAAAAAAAGGAGCAATATGCGCTTTGTGGGCGGGCGGTGGAGCAGTTTATCGCCAAAAATCGCGATGCAGGGCAGTGATCTCTTCCGCCAGTGCGGGCACGGGGCCCAGCACCTCGGTGTGGCGCTGTCCGCTCGCAAACACCGTGCGGCAGGGCAGGGCCAGCGTGGGATTCTCGGGGTGGTCCCCCGTTAGCGCGAGCAGGGCGGTTTCTTCGGCACCATACAGCACGCGGCCGATGCCTGCCCAGTAGATGGTGCCCGCACACATGGCGCAGGGCTCGAAGGTGGTGACCAGCGTGCACTGGGCCAGGTAGGCGCCGGGGTAGTTGGCCGCTGCTGCGCGGGCCAGCGTGCTCTCGGCATGGTTCACGGTGTCGATGTTGCCCTGCTCGGCCAGCACGGTCTCGCCATCGGGCGCGACCAGCAAGGCGCCGAAAGGATGGCGGCCCATGTCCATGGCGCGTTGGGCTACGGCATTGGCGCGGCGCAGCAGGCGCGCTACCCGGGCATCGCCCAGTGGCTCACTCACCCTGAGACCCCCGGTGCGCCCACCCCGTGGTGCGCTTTTCAATCCAGCTGAACAGCTCGTACATCACCATGGCCATGGCGCCCACCACCATCAGGCCCGCAAACGCTAGGCCCATCTGCATGGACGAGCCTGCGCTGATGAGCAGATAACCAATGCCTTCGTTCGCAGCGGTCATCTCCGATACCGTGGTGCCGACAAAGGCCAGCGTGATCGCCACCTTGAGCGAGCCATAGAAGTACGGCATGGAACGGGGCAGGCCCACCTTGGTCAGCACGTCCCAGCGCTTGGCGCCCAGCACGCGCAGCACGTCTTCCAGCTCGGGCTCCAGCGTGGCCAGGCCGGTGGCGATGTTGACCATGATGGGAAAGAAGCTGATGAGAAAGGCCGTGAGGATGGCCGGGCCCACGCCGATGCCGAACCACACCACGAGGATGGGAACAAAGGCTGCCTTGGGCAGGGCGTTGAAGGCGGTCATGAGCGGGTACACGGCGGCGTAGGCCAGGCGCGAGCTGCCGATGACGAAGCCCAGCAGCACCCCCACCACGATGGCAATGCCAAACCCGGCCATGGTGACCCAGTAGGTGCGCCAGGCGTGTGCGGCAATCACGCCGCTGAACTCGACCAGTTGCGTGGCAATGACCCAGGGGCTGGGGAAAAGGTATTCAGGGACGCTGAAGGCCGAGCAGACGATCTGCCACAACAGGATGATGGCGACGAGCAGGATCCAGGGGGACCAGCGCTCCACGGTTTTTTTGTGCATGACTCGCTTTGTTTATTGCTGGATGGGAGCGCCGACCTTGCGCAGGGCTCCGATGTGGCCGCGCAGCTCGTGCACGATGTCGGTGAACTCCTTGGTGTAGGTGATCTCCAGGTCGCGCGGGCGGGGCAGCTCGATCTCCTTGCGCACCACAAACCGGCCTGGGCTCTTGCTCATCACATAGACCGTGTCGGCCAGAAAGACCGATTCGCGCAGGTCGTGCGTGACCAGGATCACGTTGAACTGCTGCTCGGTCCAGAGGTCGCGCAGGATGCACCACAGCTCTTCGCGCGTGAAGGCGTCGAGCGCGCCGAAGGGCTCGTCCAGCAGCAGCATCTTGGGCTCATGGATCAGCGCGCGGCAGATGCTGGCGCGCTGCTGCATGCCGCCCGACAGCTGCCAGGGGAACTTGTCCTCATAGCCCGCCAGCCCCACCTTTTGCAGCAGCTTGCGGGCGCGCTCTTCGTATTCCTTGCGCTTTTGCTTGAAGTTGCTACGGTAGGGTTCGACGATTTCGAGCGGCAGCAGCACGTTGTCCACCGTGGTGCGCCAGGGCAGCAGCGACGGCGCCTGGAAGGCCATGCCCGAGACCTTGAGCGGCCCGGTCACGGGTTGGCCGTCGATGAGGATCTTGCCCATCGAAGGCATCTTCAGACCGGTGGCCAGCTTCATGAAGGTGGACTTGCCGCAGCCCGAGGGCCCAACGATGGCGATGAACTCGCCGCGCCGCACCTGCAGGTCGATGGCTTCGACCGCAAACTGGTTCTTGGCGCGCAGCTCGTCGTTGTACGCGAGCCAGACATCGCGGAAGTCCACAAAGTAGGAATCAGCAGCCTGCATCAGAGGTCCGTAGTGAGTAGTGTTTGTGCACCGAGGTTGATGCTGGGCGCGGCCCAGGCCAGCGCCCCCGTGCAAGGGCCGCCCCGCCGCACCGGGGGCGTCCCCCTCCCGACTCGCGCAGCGAGTCGAGAGAGGGGGAAGGCGCGAAGCGACTCAGGGGGTGTCACTTCTTCGGAAGGATGTTCAGCTCGGCCGTGCTGGGCAGGAAACTGGGGTTCCACACATCGTCGGCGTTCACGCGCGTCTTGGTGTTGAATGCGTCGGACACCTGTGAGGCCATCAGCGACAGGCGGCCAGGCACGGCCTTGCCAAAACCTTCGGCGCGCGCGTCGGGGCTGTTGATCACGGTGTCGATGGCCAGTTGCAGGCGGCGGGTTTCGAGCGGCACGTTCACGATGCCGTCGCGCGCCTTCACATGCTCGATGGCGGCGGCGGGGTTGGCGATCACCTCCTTGGCGCCCTTGGCAAAGGCCGACAGGAAGGCCTTGATGGCAGCCGGGTTCTCCTTGATGAGCTTGGGCGACGCGATGATCACGTTGCCATACAGCTTCACGCCGAAGTCGGCATAGGGCAGCACCACCACGTCGGCGGCCTTGGCACCGCGTGCTTCCAGGTTCAGCAGCGAGGTGAAGGTGAAACCGGTGATGGCGTCCACATCGCCGCGCACCAGCATGGTTTCGCGCAGTGGGGGATCCATGGCGGTCCAGGTCACGGCGCCAATGCCGTTGGCCTTCTGGAAGATCGGGAACGCGCGGCGGCCTGCGTCAAACACGGGGGCGCCCAGCTTCTTGCCGGCCAGGTCGGCGGGCTTGGCAATGCCGCTCTTCTTGAGCGCCATGACCGAGGCGGGCGTGTTGTTGTAGACCATCATCACCGCCACGGGCTTGTTCTGCGCGTCGGGGTTGTTGGCGTGGAACTCCATCACGGCAGCCAGGTCGGCAAAGCCCATGTCGTACGTGCCCGAGGCCACGCGCTGCACCGCGCCCCCCGAGCCGTTGCCTGCGTCCACCGCCACATCCAGGCCCGCAGCCTTGAAGTAGCCCTTGGCCACGGGCTGCAGGAACAGGGCGGCGGGGCCTTCAAAGCGCCAGTCGAGCTGGAACTTGATGGGCGTAGTGGCCTGGGCCTGGGCCGTGCTGAAGGTGCTGGCGGTGGCGAGCAAAAGGGCGGCTTGCAGGAGAGTACGTTTGTTCATGGATAGGTTCCTGTCAGAAGACGGCGGGGAAAGTGGGAGCAACTGCGGGGCACAAGCGAAAACAAAAGCCGAAGCACGGGCGCGCCCCAGCGGTTCGCTACCACGCCATGGTGGTCCAGTCAGCAAAAACGATGCCTGGTTTCACCGGGGCGGGGAGAGGGTGCGGGCTATTGTTCGCCAGTTTGGTGCATGCGGTTCTACAGGCTTTCCCGAAATGGTGCAAAAGGGTTTTGGCAGGTTGGCCGGAGAACCGGCGAGGGCACACACTGGCCTGTGGCGGTCGCCCCCGGGGCCGTTGCCTTGGGTGGGCGCAGCGACGCCGCAGCGCATAGGTGCAAACGCTCAGAACGCGGCTGTGCGCCGGTGGTACAACAATTCCTCTGGTTCCATTTCTGGTTTTCGATTGCTGGCATCACATCCTTGTCCACAACAGCACTTGGGAGGGCTTCTCATGGCAGACATCCAGGCTTTTTTCGAGAACGTGCAATTACCCACCATCCCCGACGTGGCGCGCGAGCTGATCGCCACCATGAAGGACGATGACATCCCTTTCGAGAAGGTGCGGGCGGCCATCTCCAAAGACCCGGCCCTTACGGCCAAGCTGATCCGTCTGGCCAACAGCGCGCGGTTTGGCCTGCCCCGGCAGGTGGCGTCGCTGGACGATGCCATCACCATGGTGGGGCTCAACCAGGTGCGCACACTGGCGCTGGCGTCGTGCATGTCGGGCGTGTTCAAAGATGCGCCCGGGGTGGACGCCGATGCGTTCTGGAAGGAGAGCATGGCCATTGCGGGCTATTCACAGTGGCTGGCCCGCACGCTGGGCTCCAACGTGCAGGAGTCGTGGCTCGCAGGCTTTCTGGTACGGCTCGGTGAACTGATCATTGCGCAGAAGGCGCCCGAGCAGATCCCGGCCATCGAACAGCTGCCCCACCACGCGGGCGGGCGCTGGGAGCGCGAACGCACACTGCTGGGCTTTACCGAAGCCCAGGTGACGGCCGAGCTGGCGCGGCGCTGGCGCTTCCCAGACACCATCACCCGGGCGCTGGAGACGGCCGAAGACCCCGTGGCCGCCACCCCGTTCTGCCGCCTGGGCGGCATCCTGCATGTGGCCACCCTGCTGGCCGAGATTGGCCTGGAAGAGCCCATGTCCCCCGCCGACACCATTGCCAGCCTGCCCGCCGAGATCAAGAAGGCGCTGCAACTCGACTCCCACTGGCTGGTCGAGCACCTGCCGCCGGTGGCGGACTATGTGGATGTCTCTGTTCGTTAAAGCCGTCTCACCCAAAAAGAAAGGCCCCGAGGGGCCTTTCTTTTGTGTGTAGCGCGATCAACGCTATCCGTCAGCCCGCGCGTGCTGCAGCGCTGGCCACGGCCAGGGCCGTCATGTTGAACACCCGGCGCACGGTGGCCGCAGGGGTCAGGATGTACGCCGTGGCGGCGCCGCCCATGAGGATGGGGCCCACGGTCACGCCGCCGCTGGTGGTGGTCTTGAGCACGTTGTAGAGGATGTTGGCGGCATCCAGGTTGGGGCAGATCAGCAGGTTGGCCGAGTCGGTGAGCGTGGAGTCCGCCATGTAGGCGTTGCGGATGTTGGGCTCCAGCGCGGCGTCGCCGTGCAACTCGCCATCGCACTCGATCTCGGGGTGGGCGGCCACGAACAGGTCGCGTGCTTCGCGCATCTTGCGGGCCGAGGCGCGCTTGGACGAGCCGTAGCTGGAGTGCGACAGGAAGGCCACCTTGGGCGGCAGGCCAAAGCGCTGCACTTCCTGCACCGACATCCAGGCGATGTCGGCCAGTTGCTGCGCCGTGGGGTCTTCGTTCACATAGGTATCGGCAATGAACAGCGTGCCCCGGTTGGTCATCAGCGCGTTGAGCGCGGCGTAGTCGCGTGCGCCGTCCTGGCGGCCGATGATGCTGTGGATGCGCTCCAGGTGAGTCTCATACGTGCCCACCAGGCCGCAGATCATGGCATCGGCGTCGCCCAGCGTGACCATCAGCGAGGCGATGATGGTGTTGGAGCGGCGCACGGCCGCCTTGGCGACTTCGGGCGTTGCGCCGTTGCGCTTCATGAGGCTGTGGTAGTGCTCCCAGTACTGGCGGAAGCGTGGGTCGTCCTCGGGGTTGCACACCTCCACGTCCTTGCCCAGCTGCATGCGCAGGCCGGCCTTGGCAATGCGCGCGGCGATCACCGCAGGGCGGCCGATGAGGATGGGCTGGGCAATCTTGTCGTCAATCGCCATCTGTGCGGCGCGCAGGGCGCGCTCGTCTTCGCCGTCGGCGTAGGCCACGCGCTTTTTCGTATCGGGCAGGGCCTTGGCCGCGTTGATCACGGGGCGCATCAGCATGCCGGTCTGGTAGACGAAACGCGACAGGGTCTCCTTGTAGGCTTCCATGTCTTCAATGGGGCGCGTGGCCACACCCGACTCCGCTGCGGCTTTGGCCACGGCGGGCGCGATCTTGAGGATCAGGCGCGAGTCGAACGGCGTGGGGATGAGGTAGTCGGAGCCAAAGGTGAGCTCCTTGCCCGCGTAGGCGCTGGCCACTTCCTCGCTGATGTCGGCTTTGGCCAGGTCCGCGATCTGGCGCACGCAGGCCAGCTTCATGGCTTCGGTGATCTTGGTGGCGCCGCAGTCGAGCGCACCCCGGAAGATGTACGGGAAGCACAGGACGTTGTTCACCTGGTTTGGGTAGTCAGAGCGGCCCGTGGCGATGATGCAGTCCGGGCGGATGGCTTTGGCCAGCTCGGGGCGGATCTCGGGCTCGGGGTTGGCCAGCGCCAGGATGATGGGCTTCGGTGCCATGGTTTTCACCATCTCGGCCGTGAGCACGCCCGGGGCCGAGCAGCCCAGGAACACGTCGGCGCCATCCACCGCATCGGCGAGCGTGCGTGCGTCAGTCTTCTGGGCGTAGCGCGCCTTCGATTCGTCGTAGCCACCGGGGCGGCCTTCATAGATGACGCCCTTGGAGTCGCACATGAAGATGTTCTCCACCTTCACGCCCAGGCCCACCATCACGTTCACGCAGGCAATGGCGGCGGCGCCTGCACCCGACACCGCAATCTTGACTGCGCCAATCTCCTTGCCCACCAGCTCCAGGCCGTTGAGCAGCGCGGCGCTGCTGATGATGGCCGTGCCGTGCTGGTCGTCATGGAACACCGGGATGTTCATGCGCTTGGAGAGCTCTTGCTCGATGTAGAAACACTCGGGAGCCTTGATGTCTTCAAGGTTGACGCCGCCCAGCGTGGGCTCCATCGCCGCGATGATCTCGACCAGCTTGTCGGGGTCGCGCTCGGCCAGTTCAATGTCGAACACATCGACGCCCGCAAACTTCTTGAACAGGCAGCCTTTGCCTTCCATCACCGGCTTGCCAGCCAGCGGTCCAATGTCGCCCAGGCCCAGCACGGCTGTGCCATTGGTGATCACGCCGACCAGGTTGCCGCGCGAGGTGTAGTCGAATGCCTTGGACGGATCGGCCTGGATGTCCAGGCAGGGGTAGGCCACGCCGGGCGAGTAGGCCAGCGACAGATCGCGCTGGTTGGACAAAGGTTTGGTGGGCGTCACCGCAATCTTGCCCCGGCCGGGGTTGCGGTGGTATTCGCGCGCAGCGTCGCGCAGCGATTCTTCGGCGGCGGAAAGTTTCTGGGTCATACGGAAATCCTGGAAGTCCTCGGCGGAATGCAAAACTAGGTTACCCGATGGCGAGGGCGGCTGGCATGGCGGTTTATGCGTATGCAGCATGAAGCCAAAACCCTCTTGCGGCAAAGCCGGCAAGAGGGCGGGGCCCCGGGGCCCCGGGGCGGTGGGGCAGGGTTTCCTCGGCAGCGGGCAGGCGGGATGCTAGTGGGCGTCGGCCTGGCGCGCGGCGTTCACAGCGGCGGAGGTGTCGCGGCTGGCGCCATTGAAGAAAACGTTCAGGGCCACGGCCGCGATCGAGGCCAGCAGGATACCGGATTCAATCAGGGGGTGGATCGCATGCGGCATCCACTGACGGAAGCTGGGCGCAATCAGCGGGATCATGCCCACGCCGATGGACACGGCCACGATCATCGCGTTGAAGCGGTTGTGCTTGAAGTCCACCCCGCCCAGGATGCGGATGCCCGTGGCGGCCACCATGCCGAACATCACCAGGCCCGCGCCCCCCAGCACCATGGTGGGCAGCGACTCGACCAGCGCTGCCATCTTGGGCAGCACGCCCAGCACGATCAGGATCACGCCGCCTGCCACACACACAAAGCGGCTCTTGACGCCGGTGACGGCCACCAGGCCCACGTTCTGCGAGAAGCTGGTGTACGGGAAGGTGTTGAAGATGCCGCCCAGCAGCGTGCCCAGGCCGTCGGTGCGCAGGCCGCGTGTGAGGTCGGCCTGGTCGATCTTGCGGTCGGTCATCTCACCCAGGGCCAGGAACATGCCGGTGGATTCGATCATCACCACGATCATCACCAGCGTCATGGTCAGGATCAGGATGGGGTCAAACACCGGGCCTGCGATCTCGAACGGCAGCACCAGGTCAAACCACTGGGCCTTGGCCACTTTCTCGAACGACATCAGGCCCATGGCCACCGCAATCACCGCGCCAATCACGATGCCCAGCAACACAGAAATGTTGGCAATGAAGCCCTTGGCAAACTTGGCGATCAGCAGGATGGACACCAGCACCACGGCCGAGATGCCCACGCCCGTGAGGTCGGCGTACTTGGGGTTGGGCACGGTGGGCACCACCGCAAAGCCCTTAGGCACGGGCGGCAGCGATGAGCCGGGTGCACCGGCGACGGACTGCATCTCGCTGAGCCATTTGACGTGCTCGGGGTTCACCACATTGGGCGCTGTGGGCCCCACGGGGTTGCCAAAAATCCAGTTGATGCCCACGCGCATCAGGCTGATGCCGATGACCGCAATGATGGTGCCGGTGACCACGGGCGGGAAGAAGCGCAGCATGCGGCTGACCAGCGGCGCGATCAGGATGGAGATGACGCCCGCGCCGATCACCGAGCCAAAGATCAGCCCGGCCCCGGCCGTGCCACCCGTGCTTTGCGCCATGGACACCATGGGCGCCACCGAGGCAAAGGTCACGCCCATCATCACTGGCAGGCGGATGCCGAACCACTGCGAGGCGCCCAGCGCCTGGATCAGTGTGACCAGGCCGCACACAAACAGGTCGGCCGAGATCAGCTTGGCCACCTGATCGGGCGTGAGGTTGAGCGCGCGGCCGACGATGAGCGGCACGGCCACCGCGCCGGCATACATCACCAGCACATGCTGCAGGCCCAGCGCCGTGAGGCGCCCCAGGGGCAGGTGTTCGTCCACGGGATGCACGGGCGGGGTCATGGGAGTTCCTTTTGTACGGTGCCTGAGGGATGGGCGGTAATCTGTGTGCAATGTGGTGCACAGCAGTCCATACAAAAATCGTATACAAAATATGCGAAACGGCTTATCCCGGTAAACCCTTAGGTGCAGCGCCACGACCCCCAGCGCGCCAGGCGGTGGAGGAGAGGGGTGGGGGCTTTGGGCCGACCCTGTGTGGGTGGGCGAGTCAGGGCGCGCTGCGCGGCGCCGCCAAAGGGGCCAGCGAATCGCGCAGGCGGTCGCGCACCAGCGGCTGGCCGGGGTTGAGCGCGGCTTCCACATGGCCGATATGGGCCAGCAGGCGCTCGCGGGCCAGGGCCGCGTTGCCCGCTTCCAGGGCCTCGACAATGGACTCGTGCTCCGCGCACGATTGGCTGGCTTCGTGGCGCGACTGGTAGAGCGATGCCGCCAGCGTGGTGCGCGCCGTGAGGTCGCGCAAGATGTCGCTCAGGCTGCGGTGGCCCATGGCCTCGGCCAGGCACACATGAAAGTCGGCCAGCAGGAAGGCGCGCGTTGCGGCATCGGCACCTTCGATGGCACGCTGCTCGTCGGCAATGTGGGCACGCAGGCGGGGGATGACCGCCTGCAGCGGGCGGCCCGCATCGGCCAGGATGCCCGATTCAATGATGCGCCGGGCCGAGAACGCATCGCGTGCATCGTCCACCGAGGGCTCCACCACATACCAGCCCCGGCGCGGGCGCACCTCGACAAAACCGCGTGCCTGCAACTGCATCAGCGCCTCGCGCACCAGGGTGCGGCTCACGCCGAAGAGGTCGGCCAGCTCCTGCTCGCCCAGGCGCTCGCCGGGGGCGAGTTTCTGGGCCAGGATGGATTCCACCACCTGCTGGGCGATCTGGGTCTGGTTGGTGCTCATGGGGCCGATTGTGGCGCCGGTTGTGGCTGCCGCAGCGGTTGCTGCTGCGGAGGTTGCAGGGGCGGGAGGTTCTGCCCGTCCAGCACCGCGTGGGCGCGGTCGCGGTCGATGTCTCCCTCCCACGCGGCAATCGCCACGGTGGCCACGCAGTTGCCGATCAGGTTGCCCAACGCGCGGGCAATGCCCATGAACCAGTCCACCGACAGCACCAGCACCAGGCCAATGGCCGGGATGGCTGGAATCGCATGCAGCGTGGCCGCCAGCACCACAATGGCCGAACCCGGCACGCCGTGTGCGCCCTTGGAGGTGACCAGCGAGATCGCCAGGATGGTCAGCAGGTCGGTCATGGTGATGGGCGTGTTGGTGGCTTGGGCGATGAACACGGCCGCCAGCGTGATGTAGATCGAGAACGCGTCCAGGTTGAACGAGTAGCCCGTGGGGATCACCAGGCCCACGGTCGAATCGCGGATGCCCATGTGCTTGAGCTTGGCCATGATCTGGGGCAGCACGCTGTCCGACGAGGTGGTGGCGAACACCACGGCCAGCTCCTCGCGCAGGTAGCGCAGCAGCTTGAACAGGCTGAAGCCCGAGAACCGCATGATCAGGCCCAGCACCACCACCACGAAGATGAACACGGCGGCATAGAACAGCACCACCAGCATGCCCAGTTGCTTGAGCGAGCCGATGCCGTACTTGCCCACGGTGAACGCAATCGCGCCCAGCACGCCCAGCGGCGCCAGCTTGATGATGAGGCCCATGGTCTTGAACAGCACGTGCGACAGGTCTTCTATGAGGCCGGTGACCCGCGCGCCGCGCTCCCCCATCAGCGCCAGCGCGCAGCCGAATACGATGGAGAACAGCAGCACCTGCAGCACGTCGCCGTTGGCAAACGCGCTCACGGCGGTGGTGGGGATGAGCTTGAGCAAAAAGTCGCTGAAGCCGCCGCCCGTGAGCTTGCTGGCGTTTTCCGCATAGGCGCCCATGGCCTTGGGGTCCAGCGCCTTGGGGTCCACGTTCATGCCCACGCCGGGCTCAAACCAGAACGCCAGCGCCAGGCCCAGCACCAGTGCGATGGTGGTGACCACCTCGAAGTAGATCAGCGACTTGACCCCCACACGCCCCACACGCTGCAAGTCGCCTGTGCCCGCAATGCCATGCACCACCACGCAGAACACGATGAGCGGAATCAGCATCTTGATGAGCTTGATGAAACCGTCGCCCAGCGGCTTGAGCTGCACGGCCGTGTCGGGCCAGAGCAGCCCGATGGCCACGCCGGTAATCAAGGCCAGGATCACCCGGCCGAACAAGGAGTTGAGGAAGCGGAGCATGGGAACCCTTTGCGGAGAAAAAGGACGGAGTGGTGTTGCAATCAATCTTGCATACAAGAACTGTAGACAACTGTTGAACGCCAGAACATGGGGTTATCCCGCGCTGTGCACTGCTGTGGCGCGTTGCCATCCTGTGCCTGGGTTGAAGTAGTTTTGACTTCGACGCACTGCTGCGCCGGTGACCGTGGCCCCACAATCGCCCGCGGAGACAACCCCATGACCATCACCGACACCGTGCCCGACCCCGTTCGCCAGAGCGGGGATTTCCTCGAATACCTCTACCGCGTGGCTGTGCGCCGCGCGCTGCCACTGCACAACACCGCTGCTTTTCTGCCCGCACCCCCCAGCCGCGAGAGCGGCGGCCGCACCCTGGTGCTGGGTGCGGGCAAGGCCGGTGGCGCCATGGCGCAGGCCGTGGAAGCGCTGTGGCCGGCCGATGCGCCGCTGTCGGGCCTGGTCGTCACGCGCTACCACCACACGCCGCCCCGGCCGGAAGGTCTGCCGCAGCGCATCGAGGTGGTCGAGGCTGCGCACCCGGTGCCCGATGCGGCAGGGCTGGCGGCCGCAGAGCGCATCCTGGCGCTCACCGAGGGCCTCACCGAAAACGACCTCGTGCTGTGCCTGATCTCGGGCGGCGGCTCCGCCCTGCTCACGCTGCCGGCAGATGGCCTCACGCTCGAAGACAAGCAGCGCATCAACAAGGCCCTGCTGGAGAGCGGTGCCGCCATCGACGAAATGAACTGCGTGCGCAAGCACCTCTCGCGCATCAAGGGCGGGCGGCTGGCGGCGGCCTGCGCACCCGCACGTGTGGTCACGCTCACCATCAGCGACGTGCCCGGCGACGACCCTTCGGTGATCGCCAGCGGCCCCACCGTGCCCGACGCCACCACCTGCGCCGATGCGCTGGCCATCCTGGCGCGCTATGGCATCGACGTGCCCCCCGCAGTGCGCGTTGCACTGGAAGCAGGCGCGCTGGAAACCCCCAAGCCCGGCGACGCCGTGTTTGCGAACCATGTAGTGCACATGACGGCCACGCCCCAGCAGTCGCTGGAGGCGGCCGCAGAGGCCGCGCGGGCGGCGGGCCTGGCAGCCTACATCCTCTCCGACGAGATCGAAGGCGAATCGCGCGAGGTGGGCAAGGTGCACGCCGCGCTGGCCCGCGCGGTGGCGCGTCACGGCCAGCCGTTTGCGCGGCCCTGCGTGATCCTCTCGGGCGGCGAGACCACCGTCACCATCCGCCCGCGCGCACCCGGTGCTGCCAAGGGCCGGGGCGGCCGGGCGGGCGAGTTCTGCATGGGGCTCGCGCAGGCGCTGCAAGGCCAGGCGGGCGTGTGGGCGCTGGCGGCCGATACCGACGGCATCGACGGCGTGGAAGACAACGCCGGTGCCCGCGTGGCACCCGACACCCTGGCGCGTGCGGCGGCGCAGGGCTTGTTCATCGCGGACCACCTGGACCGCAACGATGCCTATGGCTACTTCGATGCGCTGGGCGACCTGGTCATCACCGGACCCACGCACACCAACGTCAATGACTTTCGTGCACTACTGATTTTGTAGCTGTAAACCTATGGTGGACGCGCGGTGAGACCTGTTTTTATTGAGATTTTTCGTCTCTAGGGGGTCTCTGCACGAATCGAGCGGTAAGTGTGCGCTGCGGATCGGGAGAGGCTGCAAGGCGCAAAACGCAGCAATAGCCGTAGCTATTGCGAGTATTTGCAACGCCGCAGCCCGCCCGAGACCGCAGATGCACACGGCGCGATGATTTGTGCAGAGGATCCCTGGCACCAGGCGCGCCGCTGGGGCGGGCCACGCCCGGTGGTGTCCGGCTCAGGGCGATGGCCGCTTCTCCTCCCACCAGTCCTTGGCAAACCGCCCCTGCAGAAACGCGACGAAGGCCTGCACCTTCTGCGGCACTAGGCGGGGCGAGGGGTACACGGCGTGGATCTCCTGCTCGGGCAGGCGGCAGGTCTTGAGCACCTCCACCACGCGCCCGGCCGCCAGCGAATCCACCGCCACATAGTGCGGCAGCGCCGCGATGCCCATGTGCGCACGCGCCGCCGCCAGCAGGGCCGAGAGGTTGTTGGAGCGCAGCCGCCCCGTGACCGGCACCGACACCGCCTCGCCGCTCGCATTGCGCAGCCGCCACAGGTCGTTGCCCTGCACGCTGCTGTAGATCAGCGTGGCGTGGTCCTTCAGGTCCGACGGCCTGCGCGGCGTGCCGTGGCGGCGCAGGTAGGTGGGCGAGGCCACCAGCACCCAGGGGTTCATGCCCAGCGTGCGCGCGCCCAGGGCCGAGTCGGCCAGCTTGCCCAGGCGGATCGCCACGTCGATGCCGTGGGCCACCAGGTCGGTGTAGCGATCCTCGAAGCTCAGGTCCAGCTGCACCTGCGGGTTCTGCGCCATGAACTCCAGCGCCAGCGGCACCACCACGCGCCGCCCGAACGCCACCGAGCTGCCCACGCGCAGCTGCCCGTGCACCTGCGTCTGGCGCACACGCACCACGCTCTCGGCCTCGCCCACGTCGGTCACGATGGCCTTGCACTTCTCGTAGTACAGCGCGCCGGGCTCGGTCAGGCTCACGCCGCGCGTGTTGCGGTTGAGCAGCCGCACCTTCAGGTGCGCCTCCATCGCTGCCACCTGCTTGGTCACCGTGGGCTGTGTGGTGGCGAACTCCTGCGCCACCTTGGTGAAGCTGCCGGTCTCCACCACACGCACAAACATCTCCATGGCATCGAGCCGGTCCATCGTGGTTGTCTCCTGTGTTGTGCATGGTGGCGCGGGCGTGCGCCGTGGCTTATTCCTGTGTGGAATAAATTTTATGGTCTGCCGCCACCTTCCGCCGCAGAGGGTGCTTGCCTAGAGTCGCCTCATCCAACCGATTCAACCGACCACAAACCGAAGGAGATGTGCAATGGCAAGAATGAAGGCCATCGAGGCCGCCGTGAAGGTGATGGAGAAAGAGGGCGTGAGCGTCGCATTCGGCGTGCCCGGCGCGGCCATCAACCCGCTGTATGCGGCGCTCAAGGCGCACGGCGGCATTGGCCACATCCTGGCGCGCCATGTGGAGGGGGCCAGCCACATGGCCGAGGGCTACACGCGTGCCGTGGCTGGCAACATCGGTGTGTGCATCGGCACCAGCGGCCCCGCAGGCACCGACATGATCACCGGCCTGTACTCGGCCAGTGCGGACTCCATCCCCATCCTGTGCATCACCGGCCAGGCGCCGCGCGCCCGCCTGCACAAGGAAGACTTCCAGGCCGTGGACATCGCCACCATTGCCAAGAGCGTGACCAAGTGGGCCACCACCGTGCTGGAGCCCGCGCAGGTGCCGCAGGTGTTCCAGCAGGCATTCCACGTTATGCGCTCGGGCCGGCCCGGGCCGGTGCTCATCGACCTGCCCATCGACGTGCAGCTGGCCGAGATCGAGTTCGACCCCGACACCTACGAACCCCTGGTGCCCTACAAGCCCGCCGCCACGCGCGCCCAGATCGAGAAGGCACTGAGCCTGTTGAATGCCGCCGAGCGCCCGCTCATCGTGGCGGGCGGCGGCATCATCAACGCCGATGCGTCAGACCTGCTGGTGCAGTTTGCCGAAGTGCTGGGCGTGCCGGTCATCCCCACGCTGATGGGCTGGGGCAGCATCCCCGACGACCACCCGCTCATGGCCGGCATGTGCGGCCTGCAGACCAGCCAGCGCTACGGCAATGCCAGCATGCTCGCCAGCGACTTCGTGCTGGGCATCGGCAACCGCTGGGCCAACCGGCACACGGGCTCGGTCGATGTGTACACCAAGGGCCGCAAGTTCGTGCACGTGGACATCGAACCCACCCAGATCGGCCGCGTGTTTGCGCCGGACTTCGGCATCGTTTCCGACGCGGGCGCTGCGCTCAAGCTCTTTGTGGAGGTGGCGCGTGAATGGAAGGCGGTGGGCCAGCTGCGCGACCGCAGCGCGTGGGCGGCCGAGTGCCGGGGCCGCAAGCACAGCGTGGACTACCTGCGCAAGACCCACTTCGACAGCGTGCCCATGAAGCCGCAGCGCGTGTACCAGTGCATGAACCGCGCGCTGGGCAAGGACGTGTGCTACGTCTCCACCATCGGCCTGTCGCAGATCGCGGGTGCGCAGTTTCTGCATGTGTACCAGCCGCGCCACTGGATCAACTGCGGCCAGGCCGGCCCGCTGGGCTGGACGGTGCCCGCCGCCCTGGGCGTGCGCGTGGCCGACCCGGCGCGCAAGATCGTGGCGCTGTCGGGCGACTACGACTTCCAGTTCATGATCGAAGAGCTGGCCGTGGGCGCGCAGTTCAAGCTGCCCTACATCCACGTGCTGGTCAATAACAGCTACCTGGGCCTGATCCGCCAGGCGCAGCGCAGCTTCAGCATCGACTACTGCGTGCAGCTCGCGTTCGACAACGTGAACATGGCCGAGGGCGAGGTGGCGCGCGGCTACGGCGTGGACCACGTGAAGGTGGTCGAAGGCCTGGGCTGCAAGGCCATCCGCGTGCACCGCCCCGACGAGTTTGCGCCCGCCCTCGCCCAGGCCGAGGCCTGGATGGCCGAGCACCGCACCCCCGTGGTCATCGAGGTGATCCTGGAGCGCGTGACCAACATCGCCATGGGCACCGAGATCGACAACATCGTCGAGTTCGAGGAACTGGCGACGCAGCCCACTGACGCACCCACCGCCCTGGCCCTGCTGGACTGAGGCGAGCCGCATTTTTTCCCTCGTGTTACCGGAGACTTTTCATGCCCCGTTTTGCTGCCAACCTCAGCATGCTGTTCACCGAGGTTCCCTTTCTCGACCGCTTCGAGCGCGCCGCGCGCACCGGCTTCGAGGCCGTGGAGTTCCTCTTTCCCTACGAGTTTGCAGCGGAGGACATCCGCGCGCGCATCGACAAACACCAGCTGCAGATCGTGCTGCACAACCTGCCCGCAGGCGACTGGGCCGCTGGCGAGCGCGGCATTGCCTGCGACCCGGCACGCATTGTGGAGTTTCGCGCCGGTGTGGCCCAGGCCATCATCTACGCCCAGGCGCTGGGCGTGCCGCAGCTCAACTGCCTGGCGGGCAAGGCACCTGCAGGGGTGGATGCTGCGGTGCTGCGCCGCACCCTGGTCGAGAACCTGCGCTTTGCTGCCACCGAACTGAGGGCGGCCGGCCTGCGCCTGCTGATCGAGCCCATCAACCCCTTCGATATCCCGGGCTTCTACCTGACCCGCACGGACCAGGCGCTGGCCATCCTGGACGAAGTGGATGCCAGCAACGCCTATGTGCAGTACGACATCTACCACGCGCAGCGCACCGAAGGCGAAATCGCGGCCACGCTGCAAAAGCACCTGGAACGCATCGGCCACGTGCAGCTGGCCGACAACCCCGGCCGCAACGAGCCGGGCACGGGCGAGATCAACTACCGCTACCTGTTCGCGCACCTGGACCGCATCGGATACGACGGCTGGGTGGGTTGCGAGTACCGGCCCGCGCGCACCACGGAAATCGGCCTGGGGTGGCGCACGGCGCTGACCGCATGAGCCACAACCCACGGATCGACGAATCACCACCACACAAGGAGAACAAGAACATGACCGACACCCCCCTCAAACTCGGTTTCATCGGCCTGGGCATCATGGGCGCGCCCATGTGCGGCCACCTCATCGCTGCGGGCCACCAGCTGTATGTGCACACGCGCGGCCGTGTGGCGCCACAGATTGCCGAGAGCAGCGCCACGCAGTGCACCACCGCGCGCGGCGTGGCCGAGCGGGCCGACATCATCTTCCTGATGCTGCCCGACACGCCCGATGTGGAGAAGGTGCTGTTCGGCGCCGACGGTGTGGCCCAGGGCCTCAAAGGCAACGTGGGCAAGGTGGTGGTGGACATGAGTTCCATCTCGCCCGTGGCCACCAAGGACTTTGCGGCGCGCATCGAGGCCCTGGGCGCACAGTACCTGGACGCCCCCGTCTCGGGCGGCGAACTGGGCGCGAAGAACGCCACGCTGTCCATCATGGTCGGTGGCCCCGAGGCGGTGTTCGAGCGCATCCGGCCGCTGTTCGAACGCCTGGGCAAGAACATCACCCTGGTGGGCGGCAACGGCGACGGCCAGACCGCCAAGGTGGCCAACCAGATCATCGTCGCCCTGAACATCGAAGCCGTTGCCGAGGCGCTGCTCTTTGCCGCCCGCGCGGGCGCCGACCCCGCCCGTGTGCGCCAGGCGCTGCTGGGCGGTTTCGCATCGTCGAAGATCCTGGAGGTGCATGCCGAGCGGATGATCCAGCGCAGGTTCGAGCCGGGCTTTCGCATCGGGCTGCACCAAAAGGATCTGAACCTTGCGTTGTCGAGCGCTCGCACGCTGGGGGTGCCGCTGCCCAATACGGCCATGGCGCAGGAGCTGTTCAACGCCTGCGTCGCGCATGGCGGTCAGGGGTGGGACCACTCGGCGATGGTGCGGGCGTTGGAGAAGATGGCGAATTTTGAGATAGGGCAGACCGCGATCCAAGCGTCGTGAAGCAACTTCTCGGTTCGATAGCCAGTGCATTTAGCCCAGCCGCTACACGCTATGCTGCTCGGATTTCCAAGCTACCCTTGTATGTCCAGAGCAGGACTTAATTGCCGTGAGTGAGATTGCCAACAAACTGCGCCGAACGCCCAGGGTTCTTGTTGGGTGGTTGTGCTTTCCGCTTGTCTTCGCGGCTCTTGCTGCTGCTTTCTATCTCTTCGATAGCTGCGAAAACACGATCCTTGAAGAGGCTCGCTCTCCAGATGGCCACAAAAAGCTAGTGATTTTTGAACGCAAGTGCAGTGGAACAGTTGCTTGGACCACCCACGTGGCGATAGTCGACAGCATTGGTCCGTTCCCCAATCGCCCTGGCAACACGTTGGTGTCTTACGAGCGTCACGGCTCACTGACAGAAGAAACAGACCCTCGAAGGCACGAAATGCCGGAGGTGCAAGCGCGTTGGACAGGTCCGAGTGATGTGGAGCTAACGTATTGGTCAGGGGCGCCAATACAGTTTTCTGCACTCGAGGTCGATGGAGTTCAGATTGCGCACAAGCGCACCGAGTGAGTTTTCACTGGGTCTAGGAATGCTCGCACCGCTGCTGCCCAGACGATAGCCGAATAGACCGTGTAAAAAATCCCGCCGGCCTTTCGGCGAGCGGGATTTTTCATTGAAATGGCCGCTACCGCTTGTCTATCAAGCGCTAGAAGCTATCAAAGGTATAGCAATCAATACCCCAGCGTCTTCCCATCCGGATTGCGCGGGTCCGAGTAGCCATACAGCGCGCCACCCCGGATCTGGATGGTCTGCGTGCGGCCCATCGACGGCTTCACCGCGATGTTGTGGCCGCGCTGCTTGAGCAGGGCCAGGGTGTCGGGCGAGAGGCCCTTTTCCACGCGCAGCTCGTCGGGCGTCCACTGGTGGTGCACACGCGGTGCTGCTGCGGCTTCCGCAGGGTTCATGCCGAAGTCGATGGTGTTGACCACCGTCTGCAGCACCGTGGTGATGATGCGCGCGCCGCCGGGGCTGCCGGTCACCAGGGTGGGCTTGCCGTCCTTCAACACCAGGGTAGGCGTCATGGACGACAGGGGGCGCTTCTTGGCGGCCACCGCGTTGGCGTCGCCACCAACCAGACCGTAGGCATTGGCCACGCCGGGCTTGGCCGAGAAGTCGTCCATCTCGTTGTTGAGCAAGATGCCCGTGCCCTTGGCGACGATGCCGCTGCCGAAGTTGGTGTTCAGCGTGTAGGTCACGGCCACGGCGTTGCCGGCCTTGTCCACCACCGAGTAGTGGGTGGTCTGGTCGCTTTCATACGGCTGGGGCTGGCCGGGCTTGATCTCCTTGGCTGGGCGTGCGCGGTTGGCGTCGATGCCCTTGGCCAGCGATTCGGCGTAGCGCTTGGACGTCAGGCCCTTGAGCGGAATCTTCACGAAGTCCGGGTCGCCCAGGTATTCGGAGCGGTCGGCGTAGGCCAGCTTGCTGCTCTCGGCCATGTAGTGGATGGTCTGCGCGCTGTTGGGGCCCCATTGGGCGAGCGGCAGGGGCTCCAGCATGTTCAGGATCTGCACCAGGTGCGGGCCGCCGGAAGAGGGTGGCGGCATGGTCACGATCTCGTAGCCCCGGTAGGTGCCGCGCGTGGGCACGCGCTCGGCCACCTTGTATTCGCGCAGGTCCTGCAGGCTGATGGCGCCCGCGTGGGGCGCCATCTCGGCGGCGATCTTCTGAGCGATGTCGCCTTCGTAGAACGCTTTGGCGCCCTGCTGGGCGATCAGGCGCATGGACTGGGCCAGGTCCTTCTGCACCAGCGGGTCGCCCACCTTCAGGGGCTCGCCGTTCTTCCAGAAGATGGCCTGGGTGGCAGGCCATTGGCCCATGTTCTTCTTTTCCTGCTGCAGGATCTTGGCCAGCGTCTCGCTGACCGGGAAGCCCTTGTCCGCCAGCTCGATGGCGGGGGCAATCACGCGCGACAGGGGCAGGGTGCCCCAGGTCTTGAGCGCGTGCTCCATGCCGGCCACGGTGCCGGGCACGCCCACGGCGTAGTGGGTGTAGAGCGACTTGCCATCCACCACGTTGCCTTTGGCATCGAGGTACATGTCGCGCGTGGCCTTTGATGGCGCCACTTCGCGGAAGTCGAGCGCCACGCTCTTGCCGGTCTTGGCATCGTGCACCACCATGAACCCGCCACCGCCCAGGTTGCCCGCATTGGGCAGGGCCACGGCCAGCGCAAAGCCAATGCCCACGGCCGCGTCCACCGCGTTGCCACCGGCCTTGAGGATGTCGAGGCCTATCTGCGAGGCCAGCTCCTGCTCGGTGGCGACCATGCCGTTGCGCGCCACCACGGGGTGGAACACGTCCATGCTGAAGTCATAGGCGGCGCTGGCGGCTTGGGCGGCGGCCGTCTGCTGCACGGCGGGTGCGGGCGCTGCTGCCGTGGTGGGGGCGCTGCCGCAGGCCGTGAGGCTGGCCAGCGCCAGCGCGAGGCTGGAGGCCAACAGCGTGTGTCGGATGTACATGGAAGCTGCTCCTTGGTTTTTTGCTTGGAAGGAAAAGAAAGGGAATGCCGCCCCGCAAGGGGGCCGCAGCAAGTGTAGGGGGCGCTTGCCTCACTGCGGGCGGCAGTGTGCCATTGCGTACTCAGCCCATGCGCGCGCGTCATTGCTGCGCCGCGTGCGCAAGCCCGGGCATACGCCCTGCTCAACGTGGCAGGGATTCGCGCACCTGCGTCAGCGAGCGCCGCTGGCGCCCCTCGGCGTCCTGGTTGTCGTCCGACAGCCAGGCCTCGAAGGCCTGGCGCAGCAGCGGCCATTCGGTGTCGATGATGGAAAGCCAGGCGGTGTCTCGGTTGCGGCCCTTGTAGACCACGGCCTGGCGGAAGATGCCCTCGAACTGGAAACCCAGGCGCGCGGCGGTGCGCCGCGAGGGGGCGTTGAGGCTGTCGCACTTCCACTCGTAGCGGCGGTAGCCCAGCGTGTCGAACACATAGGCCATGAGCAGGAACTGCGCCTCGGTGGAGGCAGGGGTCTGCTGGAGCAGCGGTGAGAACATCACGTTGCCCACCTCGATCACGCCGTGGGTGGGGTCGATGCGCATCAGCGCCAGCGTGCCCACGGCCTTGCCTGTGGCCCGGTCCACCACGGCGAAGTGGCGCGGGTCGGTGCTCTGTGCGGCGCCTTGGGCATAGCGCAGGTAGTCCTGCGGCGTGTCGAACGGGCCGGTGAACATGTAGGTCCAGGCGCGCGGGTCCGGCGCGAGCCGGTAGGCGGCGTCCAGGTCGGCCGCGTGGCGGTCGGCCTGCAGGGGCTCCAGCAGGCAGTGGCGGCCCGCCAGGGTCACGCCGGTGGGTTGGGGGCGGGGCGTCCAGCCGGGCACAGGGGCGCCGATGGGCTGGGCGAAATCATTCATGAAGGTGGGCATGGAATTGCGCGGTCGAAGGGGCAAAAGAGGGAGATTGAGCGTGTGACTTTAGGATTTTTGTGGATCATCAAAAAGATCCACGCTGGCACAATCTGATGGTGCCACTGGATTTGCAAACCGGCGGCTTTTCACAGGCACTCCATGACCCAACGCATCCCTGTCACCGATCCCGTTCGCCATGTCTTGCTGGACGCCCCGCTGGTGCGAGATCGGCAGGGCGATTCGCTACAGCGCCAGCTCCTGACCCGCATCCGCGATGCCATCCTGGATGGGCGTTTCCCCTCGGGCTGCCGCCTGCCGGGGTCGCGGGACCTGGCGGCGGACCTGGGCGTTTCGCGCAACAGCGTGACGGCGGTCTATGAGCAGCTGGGGGCCGAGGGCTACATCGAGCTGAGCCGCCGGGGCACCAAGGTGTCCGCGCTGGACCGCAACCGTGCCCGAGGCCATGCGGACCCCGCACGCGCTGTGCCGCCCCGCCTGTCCGAACGCAGCGCGCAGGTCGTCAGCCGTTTTGCCGATGCGGGCGAGACCCTGGCCTTCAGGCCCGGTGTGCCGGCGCTGGCGCGTTTCCCCTTGAGTGCCTGGAAGAGCTGTTTTGACCGCGCCTTCAAGGCGTCCGGCGTGTCGGCCCTGGGCTATGGCAATCCGGCGGGCGAAGCCGCCTTGCGGGGCGCCATCATGCGGCACCTTGCGGTGGCGCGCGGGGTGCGCTGCGAGGAAGGGCAGGTGGTCATCACCGAAGGTGCGCAAGAGGCGCTGAACCTGTGTGTGCGGCTGGTGGCCAACCCGGGTGACACGGCCTGGCTGGAGGACCCGGGCTACCGGGGGGCGCAGACGGCGTTCCAGTGTGGTGACCTGAAGGTCGAAGCCCTGCGGGTGGATGGCGCGGGCCTGGTGGTGCCTGCCGATGCCTGGACGGCAGAGCCGCCCCGGCTCATCTACACCACGCCGTCGCACCAGTACCCCACGGGTGGGGTGCTGCCCGTGGCCCGCAGGCTGGCGCTGATCCGCAAGGCGCAGGCCTGTGGCGCCTGGATCATCGAGGATGACTACGACAGTGAATTTCGCCATGCGGGCGAGTTGATCGGTGCCATGCAGGGCCTGGTGCCTGAAGCGCCGGTGATGTACGTGGGCACGTTCAGCAAGACGCTGTTCCCGTCGTTGCGGCTCGGGTTTGTGGTGCTGCCACAGGCCCTGGCAGCCGTGGCCGCACCACTGCTCAGGGAGACGCTGCGCGGCGGGCACCGCCACGAGCAGCTGGCGCTGGCGGAGTTCATCGAGAGCGGGCAGTTCAGCCGGCACCTGGGACGCATGCGGCGCCTGTACCGCAGCCGACAGGCGCTGTTGCGCGACGCATTGGCACAGCACCTGGCTGTGCCCCATGGGGTGCTGGGGGGTGACAGCGGCATGCACCTCACGGTGCGCCTGCCGCCCGAATACCCCGACCAGGCGATTGCCGAGGCGGCCCGCGCCTACGACATGGCCCCCGCGCCGCTGTCACGCTTTGCCCTGCGCGCACAGCCCGAAGACAACGGCCTGGTGCTGGGCTACGGCAATACGTCCGAATCGCAGTACCCGGCCCTGGTGCAGCGGCTTTCGCGGTTGGCGCAGGCGCAGCGGGCAGGCCGCAGCGCCTGAGCGCGAGACCGCATCAGGCGAGCAGATCGCTCAGCGAGCGCGCAATCACCTTGGTGGCGCGGCGCAGGTCTTCCAGCTGCAGACGCTCGTCGGCACGTTTGGCGTGCGACTCAAGCACGGTGCGCGGGCCCGCACCGTAGATCACGCCGGGGATGCCGCGCTCCACATACAGGCGCACGTCGGTGTACAGCGGCGTGCCCACGGCGGGCACGGGCTCACCGATCACGGCCTGCGCATGCTTCTGAATGGCGTCCACCAGCGGCTGGTTGCCCGCCAGCGGTGTCATCGCGTTGGCCAGCAGCAGGCGCTTGATCTCTACGCGGATGCCGTCGCGCTCGCCCGCCGCCTGCTCGATGATGCGGCGGATGGCGGCTTCCACCTCCACCGGGTTCTCTTCGGGGATCATGCGGCGGTCGAGCTTGAACATGACCTTGCCGGGCACGACATTGGTGTTGGTGCCGCCCTCGATGCGGCCGACGTTCAGGTAGGGGTGCTTGATGCCCGCCACGTTGGAGGTGACCTTCTTGTACTCATCGTTCTGCGCATACAGCGCGTTCAGGATGTGCACCGCGCCCTGCAGCGCATCCACGCCGGTGTGGGGCACGGCGGCGTGGGCCATCTTGCCGTGCACGGTCACTTCCATCTGCAGGCAGCCGTTGTGGGCGGTGACCACTTCGTAGCTGAAGCCGGCAGCGATCATCAGGTCGGGCTTCGTCAACCCTTTTTGCAGCAGCCAGCCGGGGCCGAGTTCGCCGCCGAACTCTTCGTCGTAGGTGAAGTGCAGTTCCACCGCGCCCCGCGCGGGCTGGGCGACGGCTTCCAGCGCCCGCACCGCAAAGGTGAAGCTTGCAAAGTCACTCTTGCTCACGGCGGTGGCGCGGCCGTACATGGCGCCGTCCACAATCTCTGCGCCATAGGGGTCGTGCGTCCAGCCTTCGCCGGGAGGCACCACGTCGCCATGCGCGTTCAGGGCGATGGTCTTGCCGCCGTCGCCCTGCGCACCGTACTGGCGGCGCACGATGAGGTTGGTGATGGATTCCATGCCGTAGGCCAACACGTCGGCGGCGGGCACGGCGTGCTTTTCAGCGGTGTAGCCAAATTCGGTCAGCAGCTCGGCCGTGCGTTCGGCGTGCGGTGCGTTGTTGCCGGGTGGCGTGTCGGTGGGTACGCGCACCAGGGCCTGCAGAAAGCGCACTTCCTCGTCGAAGTGCTGGTCGATCCAGGCGTCCAGCGCTGCGTAGTTGTTGTTGGGGGTGGTCATGGTTGTTGTTCCTCGGCAAGTTGGCGCAGCACCTGGGTGAAGGCGTCCACGGCCAGCTGCATGTCGTTGTTGGTGGTGGATTCGAGCGGGTTGTGGCTGATGCCGGAGTTCAGCCCGCGCACGAAGAGCATGGCCTGGGGCATGATTTCGTGCAGTTTCATCGCATCGTGTCCTGCCCCGCTGGGCATGCGGAACACGGGTACGCCCAGCGTGTCTACGGCGCGTTCCCAGTGGTGCTGCCACGCGGGCGCGCTGGGCGCGGCGGCGGCGCGCATGGATTCTTCCAGCGTGTAGCGCAGGCCGCGGCGGGCGGCGATTTTGGCAAGCTGCTCCTTCACGTCGCTCACCAGCGCGTCGCGTTGCGTGTCGGTGGGCGCGCGCAGGTCGAGGCTGAATTGGCAGCGGCCGGGCACCACGTTGATGGAGCCTGCAGGCACCTGCAGCTGGCCGATGGTGCCCACCGAGTCGCCGTCTTGCGCGGCGCGCTGCTCCACGTAAAGCGCCAGTTCGGCCACGGCCACAGCCGCGTCGCGGCGGCGGTCCATGGGGGTGGTGCCGGCGTGGCTCGCGGTGCCGATCATCTCGCACAGAAAACGCACGCTGCCGTTGATGGAAGTGACCACGCCCAGGGGCAGGTCCAGCTCGTTGAGCACCGGGCCCTGCTCGATGTGCACCTCGATGAAGCCCAGGTAGTGCGCGGGGTCGCGCTGCAGCTTGGGAATGTCGTCAATGCACAGGCCCGCGTGCTGCATGGCTGCGCGCATGGTCACGCCGTCCACATCCTTCTGGTCGAGCCAGGCGGGGTTGAAGTCGCCAATGAGCGCGCCCGAGCCGAGGAAGGTGGCCTTGTAGCGCTGGCCTTCTTCTTCGGCAAAGCCCACCACCTCGATGCCGAAGGGCAGCCGCTTGCCGGCGCGGTGCAACTCGCGCACGCAGGCCATGGGCACAAAAATGCCCAGTCGGCCGTCGTACTTGCCGCCGTTGCGCACCGTGTCGTAGTGGCTGCCGGTCATGAGGTACTTTGGAGCCCCCACGCTTGCCACTTCGTGTGCTGCGCTGCCCCCCGAGGGGGCCGCGGCTTGCTTGGGGCGGCCCGGCGCGGCGCCGTGGGCGCCTTCCGTGGCCGGGTGGTAGCGCCCCACCACGTTGCCCACGGCGTCGATCTCCACCTCGTCGAAGCCGCAGTCGCGCATCCAGTGGCTGATGCGCTGGGCGCAGGCGCGGTGCGCGTCGGTGAGGTAGGTGACGGTGAGCTGGCCTTTTTCGGCGAAGCCGGGGTCGGAGTGTTCGGCGAGCTTTTCCTGCCAGTCCCACACGTCGTTGCCCAACAGGGGCTCGGCGGCGAACTTGTCGTTCAGGCGGATCTCGGCGATGCGGTGGATGTTGCGCAGGGCTTCGGCCAGCTCGAACTCGGGGTGGTTGTCCAGGCGCCGGGCAAAGGTGTCGATGATTTCCTGCTTGGCCAGGCCCGTGCCACGCGGACCGCGCACCGCCAGGATGAAGGGGAAGCCGAAGCGCTCGTTGTATGCGGCGTTGAGCGCCTGGATGCGTGCGAACTCCTCGGGCGTGCACTGCGTGAGGCCCGCCTTGCTCTGCTCGTTGGTGGATTCGGCCGTGAGATTCTTCGCCACCATGGCCTTGCCCGCCAGTTCGGGGTGGGCGCGGATCAGCCCGAGCTGCGCGTCCTGGCCCGCCGAGCGCACCACCTGGGCCAGCGCATGCTGCAGGTGAGCCTGCGAGCGGAAGGGCCGCTGCGCCAGCGCCTGCTCGGCGATCCAGGGCGAGTGTTCGTACAGGCCGTCCAGCAGCTGCAGGGCCTCGGCAGGGCTGGCGGCGTTGAGTTGTTCCAGGGTCAGGGCCATGCTCAGCCTGCTTTCTGTGAAGGGTAGGGGTGTGCCTGTTTCCAGTGGCGCGCGATGTCGATGCGGCGGCACACCCACACGTTGCTGTGCTGCTGGATATGGTCCAGAAAGCGCTGCAGCGCCGTGATGCGGCCAGGGCGGCCCAGCAGGCGACAGTGCATGCCAATGCTCATCATCTTGGGCGCGTTGTCGCCTGCCGGATCGCCTTCGGCGTACAGCGCGTCGAAGGTGTCCTTCATGTACTGATAGAACGGGTCGGCGTGCGAATAGCCCTGCGGCAGCGCAAAGCGCATGTCGTTGCAGTCGAGCGTGTAGGGAACGATGAGCTGGGGCACGGTGGCTCCATTGCTCTTTTTCACGTCCATCCAGAACGGCAGGTCGTCGCCGTAGTAATCGCTGTCGTATTCGAAGCCGCCAAAGTCGGCCACCAGGCGGTGGGTGTTGGGGCTGTCGCGGCCGGTGTACCAGCCCAGCGCGCGGTGGCCCGTCATGCGCTCGATGATCTCCATGGCCTCGGCCATGTGGGCGCGCTCGACCTCTTCGGGGATGTGCTGGTAGTGGACCCACTTGAGGCCGTGGCAGGCGATTTCATGGCCCAGCTGCATGAAGGCCTGCGTCAGCTCGGGGTGGCGCTGCAGCGCGCTCGACACGCCGAACACGGTGAGCGGCAGCTTGCGCTTTTCGAACTCGCGCAGGATGCGCCACACGCCAGCGCGCGAGCCGTATTCGTAGATGCCTTCCATGCTCATGTGCCGCTCGGGGTAGCTCGCGGGGTTGAACATTTCAGACAGGAACTGCTCGCTGCCCGCGTCGCCATGCAGCACGGCGTTCTCGCCGCCTTCTTCATAGTTCAGCACGAACTGCACGGCAATGCGGGCGCCGCCCGGCCACTGCGCGTGGGGCGGGGTCTTGCCGTAGCCGATGAGGTCGCGGGGGTAGTGCTGGGTGGAGTCGTAGATCATGGGTGTCAGGGATTCATCAAAGGGTCACGGCATGAGTGCGGCGGCCAGGTCGCTGGCCGGGCGTTTGCGGTCAAACGTCAGGCTGGCTTCCACGTGTTCCAGGTGGGCCTGCATGAGCGAGACGGCCAGGGCCTCGTCGCGCGCGGCGAGCGCGGCCACGATGTCGCCATGCTCTTCATGCGAGTGCTCGGCGGCGCTGGCGGATTGGTACATCAGCGTGATGAGCGCGCAGCGCGAGATCAGGTCGCCCAGCATCTGCGCCAGCACCTCGTTGCCCATGAGTTCGGCCATGCGCACATGGAAGTCGCCCAGCAGCTCGGTGCGGCTGCTGGCATCGGCCGTGCCCATGGCGGCCTTCTCGCTGGCGACATGGGCGCGTAGGGCCTTGATCTTGGCGGGGGTCACGGTTTGCACAAAGGCGCGCGTCATCTCGGTTTCGAGCATGCGGCGCACGGCAAACACCTGGCGGGCTTCTTCGACGGAAGGCGTGGAGACAAAAGCGCCGCGCGCGGGCTCCAGCGTGACGAGGCGGTTCTGCGCGAGCTGGAACAGCGCCTGGCGCACCAGCGTGCGCGACACGCCGAAGTGGTCAGCCAGTTTCTGCTCGGCCAATTTGGTGCCTGGCTGCAGGCGGTGCTCCACGATGGCGCGGGTCAGCGCCTCGACAATCGCACTGGTGGATGAAGATTCCATGGTGGCATGATACGTTGGAATGGCGAAAAGTGTATACACTTTTGGTCTACACGCTGCGATCTGGCAATCCTCGCCGATCGGCTGTAAACCCGTTTCAGGAGATTCCCTATGGGATTGAGCACCCACGTTCTCGACACCATGAACGGCTGCCCCGCCGCCGGCATGGAGGTGACGCTGTACTCCACCGAGGGTGACAACGCCACGCTGATCAAGCGCCTGGTGTTGAACCACGACGGCCGCACCGATGCGCCGCTGTTCGACAACGCCAGCCTGCGCACCGGCACCTACCGGCTGCGTTTTGATGTGGCAGGCTACTTCAAGGCCCGGGGCGTGCAACTGCCCGAGCCCAATTTTTTGAACCAGGTGAGCCTGGACTTCGGCATTGCGCATGCCGACCAGCACTACCACGTGCCGCTGCTGGTGAGCCCGTGGAGCTACTCAACATACCGAGGTTCGTAGGAGGCGCGACCGCCCCTGGTGGATGCGCCGAGCGGCGAAGCCGCTCAAAGGGATATACCTAGAGCTGCCCTTCGGTCAGGGTGTCGAGCTGGAAATGCCCGCCCCTGTCCCATAGCCAGGTGTCGGTGTAGGTGACCTTGCCCAGGCGCGTGGGTGCAGGGAAGGGCGCCGCAGCGCGCACGGTGCGCTCGATTTCGGCCACCACCTCCGGGGCGTGGCGCGGGGCGCGCATCCAGTGCAGGCGGGTGACTTTGCCGCTGCGGTCAATGTCCACCTGCAGCACGCCGATGGCGTACAACTGGGCGGGCAGCTTGCCTTTGAAGATGCGCTCGCGGTTCAGGCCATAGAGGTGGGTGGCCGCATCCTGCCGATAGGCCAGCGGCGTGGCGGCTGCAGAGGGGCGGGCCGACCCGGCGGCAGCGGGCACCGGGCCCTTGACGCCACCGGACTCCGCACTGGTGGACGGCACGCTGTCAGGCGCCGGGGTGGGCTCAGGCGGGGCTTTGCAGGCCGATACCAGGGCGGCGCCAAGGGCCATGATGCCTGCCAGCAGCCAGTGGCTGCGTGGGCCGGGGGAGCGGTTGGGGGGCGTGTCGGGCATGGTGTGGATGTGGCAGGGGCCGCCAGCGGTGCCAGCGGCCAGGGGCGTTAACGACAAAGGAATGGCGGTGACAAATTTGCGTTTGCTGTTGGACGGTTTGACCGCCGGGCCAGCATGCCTGGTAACCGTAGAGTCTACCCAAGGGTCGGTGCCCCGCGAGGCCGGGGCCTGGATGGCCGTGTTTGCCGACCGCCTGGTGGGCACCATTGGCGGGGGGCATCTGGAGTTCCAGGCCATTGCCGAAGCGCGCCAGCGCCTGTCGGGCGCCGCTGCCGACAACTCCGCGCCGCTGCGCTTTGCGCTGGGTCCGGCGTTGGGCCAGTGCTGCGGCGGTGTGGTGCACCTGGGATTTGCGCTGCTCACAGCGGCTGATGCCCCAGGGTTGGCTATCCGCCTGGCGCCCCGCCAGCACCCCGTGGCGCTGTTTGGCGGCGGCCATGTGGGCCATGCGCTGGCCCGTGTGCTGGCGCCGCTGCCGTTTGCGCTGACCTGGATCGACAGCCGCGACGGCATCTTCCCCGAGCCACCGCCCGACGACGCAGTCTGCGAGCATTCCGATCCCGTGCAGGGGGCTGTGCCGGGCCTGGCGCCGGGCAGCCGCGTGCTGATCATGAGCTTCAGCCACGCCGAGGACCTGGACGTGGTGGCCGCCTGCCTGCACCGCCAGCGGCAGCAGCGGGACCTGCCCTTCATCGGCCTGATTGGCAGCCAGACCAAATGGGCCACCTTTGGCAGCCGCCTGCGCAGCCGGGGCTTCAGCCAGGACGAGCTGGCCCAGGTGACTTGTCCCATCGGCATCCCCGGCATCGATGGCAAGGAGCCCGAGGTGATCGCCGTGGCCGTGGCGGCGCAGCTGCTGCTCAGTCTGAAGGCGGCCTGAGAACCTGTGGCTGGAACGATTCATGCACCTGCCGTCACAACAGCTTGAATGCGGGTAATTCCCGCCCCGCAGGCACCAGACTGGGGCTGGAAGCGGGAACAATTTCTGCATACACTTTGATTCACTGGTCGCAGCGGTGCCCAGCAGATTCTCTCTGCCCAGGTGCGCGACCCCCTTCTTCTGCTCAGAGCGCCCGCAGTGGTGAGCAGGTTGTACAAGCGGCATGCGCGGCACATTCGCCCGCACGCCGCCAAGGTTGAGAACTATGGAAAGCTACCTTCTCGACTGGGCCAACCTGCTCTTGCGCTGGGTCCACGTCATCACCGCCATCGCCTGGATTGGTTCGTCGTTCTACTTCGTCTTTCTCGACAGCAGCCTCACGCCGCCTGAGGACGACGATCTCAAGAAACAGGGCGTGAGCGGCGAACTCTGGGCCGTGCACGGCGGCGGTTTCTACCACCCCGTCAAGTTCGCCGTGTCGCCACCCAAGCTGCCGGGGCACCTGCACTGGTTCTTCTGGGAAAGCTACAGCACCTGGATCAGCGGGTTTGCGCTGTTCACGGTGTCCTACCTCTACAGCGCCAGCACCTACCTCATCGACAAGTCGCGCATGGACTGGGCGCCCGCCACGGCCATCGTCGTGGCGCTGGCGTTCTTTGTGGTGTTCTGGGTGCTGTACGACGCCATCTGCCGCATCTTTGGCCAGAGGAAGAACGGCGACGCCATCGTGGGCGCGCTGGTGCTGGTGCTGGTGTGCATTGCCTCGTGGCTGGCCTGCCACTGGTTTGCGGGCCGCGCGGCCTTCTTGCTGGTGGGCGCGATGATCGCCACGGCCATGAGCGCCAACGTGTTCTTCTGGATCATCCCCGGCCAGCGCACCGTCATTGCGCAGATCAAGGCGGGCGAGCCCGTGGACCCGATCCACGGCAAACGTGGCAAGCAGCGCAGCGTGCACAACACCTACTTCACGCTGCCCGTGCTGTTTGCGATGCTCAGCAACCACTACAGCTTTACCTGGAGCCACCCGCAGAACTGGCTGGTGCTGATCCTGATGATGTTTGCGGGCGCGGCCATTCGCCAGTTCTTCGTCATGCGCCACGGCTACAAGCTGGGCCGCAACGGCAACCCGCTGCCCTATGCGCTGGTGGGCGTGGTGGTGATTGTGGGCGCCATCGCCTGGATGCGCCCGGCACCCGTCGCCGCTGTTGCAGCCGTGGCCGCCCCCGCGCCAGCTACCGGTGTTGCTCCTGTTTCAGGAGCTACCGGGGCAGGCACAGCGGGCGCAGGCGGCCAAATTGACTCCAAATCGGTGCAGGCTGTGCTGGAGCAGCGCTGCTACATGTGCCACGGCGAGCAGGTGCAGATGAAGAACCTGCGGCTCGATTCGCCCGCGCTGGCCCAGCAGCATGCCCAGGCCGTCTACCAGCAGGTGGTGGTGCAAAAGCTCATGCCCATGAACAACGCCACTGGCATGACGGATGCCGAGCGTGCGCTGGTCAAGCGCTGGTTCGAGGCAGGGGCGCCTACGGGGCCTTGAGGCTGCGCAGTGTGGAGTGCTGAGTGCGGCGTCACTCTGCGCTCAAGCGAAGCCGTGCAGACTCCTAGCCCTTGACGACGGTGGCGTCGATCTCCACCACCTGCCCCGGGTATCCCAGGCGGGCGACACCCAACAGCGTTGCCGGAGGCACTTGCCCGCCAAAGTACTCGGTCACGGCACCCCAGGCGGCTGAAAGGTCGGCCTGTTCGCCGACGACGTAGACAACAAGGCGGCGAATGTCGGGCGCGGCAAATCCGTGAACGGCCAGAACCTTGCTCAGATTCGCCAAGCACTGCGATGCCTGGGCGCGCGGTTCCTCGGGCGCCACGATCGAGCCATCGGAGGCTTGCGGCACTTGGCCCGCAAGGAAGAGCTGGCCCCCCACGCGCTGCGCGTACTGATAGTGCGGTGTGCTTGGCAGGCCTGAGGCGATTTCGGCTTCGTTCATGTTTATGGGTGGCGCGTAGCGCGATGGAGGACTGGTTTGCTTGGTGACGGTTAACGCTTGATATGAGAGGCGCTGGTAGTACGAAGGCCGGTAAGCGTCCTCTCGATAGAAGGGCTAAGCCGCACTGCACGGCAAGATGGCTTCATCGCTCTCTCCCTTCGCGACTGAGAGCAGAGATGCGCCGAACTCTCGCAGCGCCTCATAGTCTGTGCGTAGCTCGACGGTGACAGCGTACTCCGGTACAAGGCTCGCACTTTCGTTTTGGTGCGCCAGGTGAACACGGCAGCCGATCGTTCCGAGGTTACCTATTGGATAAAAGCGCATGCCGAGGTGAACATGCTCCAGTTGCCCGTGTACTACTGAGTTCCACCGGCCACCTTTTAGCTCAAGGGCTTTATCTGGCTGCAGCGGATAGGTGCTCGCAAGCGCTTGTGCAAAGGCAGTGATCTCGGCAATGTTGAACCAAGCAGATCCTTTTCCGGCGAAGCCATTTGCGTTGACCTCAGCGGATAGTTCCCCCGTGCCGTCGGGCTCTTGAATCAGTGTTAGGCGGAAGGAAGTGAGCATTGGGGGCGGCCCAACGCAACTAAGACCGCAAAACCTGCGGGATGAACTGGGACTTGCGGGATATTCTGGACACTGATTTCTCCTGAAAGTGGCTTGCAGCTTGGGATGGCGGTCCATGTGCTGCACAAAAGCACAGCTATAAAAATTCCGAGAAACCCGGCATACCTCAGCCCATCAAACTATAGCCTGCACAGTTGAAAGGCTGTGTGCCTGGGAACTCAATCCGGGCGCGCACAGAATCCATGAGCGCATGGACTTCGTTCAGAGGCGCGCGAGAGGTAGAGGCGAACTGGCTGGCAGCGTGAATCGCCCCATCCATACACCCGACGGAAACTACGCCGCCAGCACATCCTGCAGCGCCCGCGTGGCGGCCAGCGCGCCCAGGCTGGATTCGGTGAAGCCGCCGTGCAGCACCACACCGGTGGCGGCCAGCTTGGCCTCGTGTTTGGCCACGGCGGCCAGGTTGGCCACTTCTTCGGCGTGCCGGAAGCGCCCGGGCGTGATGCGCACCGCACCGATGGCGAGCGTGGTGCACGGAAAGAACCGCCGCACGCCATGCCGGTCTTCTGCATGGATGCCGCCCGCCAGCCGGGCGCCGTCGTCAAACAGCGTGACGGCCTCGCGGGCGAACTCGTCCACGATGTTCTTGCAGCGCTGCAGCCAGTTGCTGCTCTGGAAGATCAGCATGAAATCGTCCCCGCCCACATGGCCCACGAAGTCGCGGCGCGCGTCGCAGTGGGCCGTGGCCAGGCGCGCCACCAGGCGGATCATCTGGTCGCCGCGCCAGTAGCCGTAGTGGTCGTTGAAGGGCTTGAAGTTGTTCAGGTCGGCGTAGCAGGCCACAAACTCGGTGCCGCTCTCCAGCAGGCGCTGCATGTGCAGGCTGATGGGAATGTTGCCGGGCAGAAAGGTGAGCGGGTTGGCGTGCCGCGCGGCTTCGATGCGGGTTTCGGTCACGGCGCGCACCAGCTGGTCGCCCGTGCCCAGGCCCAGGTAGCGGCCGTTGTCGGTGACGATGTAGCCGTCGTTCAGGTAGCGCTGGTCCTGCGAGGTGAGGATGCCCACGAGCTGGTCCACATCGCAGTCCAGCTCCACCACGCGCGGTGCATGGTTGGCAAATGCCAGGCACGATTTGCGGCCGTGCACTTCGCGGAAGTACAGCGTGGCGTAGTGGTTCATGAACTGCTGGCGGTTGATGAGCGCCACGGGGCGGGTGCCGTCCACCACGGCCAGTGCATGCAGGTCGGTGTGCTGGTGGAAGATCGCGGCCACCGCATCGTTGCTGGTGGCGGGCGATGCGGTGGGGGCCTGCACCACCAGCAGGCTGCGCAAAATGCCCGGGCGCGCGGTCTGGCCCAGGTGCGGCAGCACGGCCACGCGGCGGTCCTGCATCACTTCCAGCGCCGGGCCCTCCACCGTGTTGCGTGGCTCGCGCGCCGGGCGGCCCAGCAGCCATCCCTGGCCGTAGGGGATGTCCAGGTCGCGCAGCGCGCGCAGGTCGTCGCGGGTTTCGATGCCTTCGGCAATCAGCTTGGTGCCAAACACATCGGCAATGCCCTTGATGGCTTGCAGCATCTGCAGGTTCTCAGGGTGGTCGCTGATGTCGTGGATGAAGTATTTGTCGATCTTCACGAAGTCGGGTTTGACCTCGGACCACAGCCGCAGGCTGGAGCGGCCGTCGCCAAAATCGTCCAGCGCCACGCGCGCACCGCAGGCGTGCACGGCCTTGATGGCCTGGCGCAGCACGGGCATGTCGCTCACGCGCTCGTGTTCGGTGATCTCCAGCACCAGCATGCGGGCGCTCAGGCCAAAGCTGCGCACGGTCTCGCCCAGCATCTCGGCGCCCACCAGCGCCACGCCGTGCACCAGCGCGTCGGCGCTGATGTTGACGAACAGGCGGCCCGGCGCCTCGTGCTGGCCCCATTGGGCGAGGGCGGTGAATACGCACAGCAGCTCGAAGTCTTGCAGGATGCCCTCCTGCCGCGCCAGGCTCAGCAGCACGTCGGGGGTGTGGAGGGGGGAGTCCTGGGGGCCCCGGATCAGGGCTTCGTGGGCATGGATGTTGCCCTCGCGCAGATCAGCCAGGGGCTGGAAGACGCAATGCAGCCCACCCGCCTGCATCAGCCGGGCCAGCGGGCCGGTGCCATGGCGTGCAGCGGGCGACAGCAGCGCCATCATCGCCTCCAGCCGGCTCCATTGGGTGTTCTGCATCGCGTTGTGGGTCTCTGAGCAAGGACGCAAAGATACCCAGCCGCCGTGACAGTTTGGTTACAGATCCATGAATGCTACTGTTTTGATAGCTTGTGTAGATTCTCTGTAGCGCGGAAGAGGCCTTTTTTCTTCAAAAAGGCCCTGCTAGAAAAGCCTCAGAAACGGTGGCGGACGCCCACGCCCACGCTGCTGCCTTTGGCTTGGTTGGTAATGCGGTCGGCCATGGCCATCACGTACAGGTCGGTGCGCTTGGACAGGAAATGGTCGTAGCCCACGGTGAAGGTCTTGCGCGAGATGTCGGTGGCGCTCAGCGTGGTCTGAGCCCACGATGCCAGCACCTTGCCAGTGGCGCCTACGGGCACCGACACGCCCAGCTGCGTGGTTTTGGCCTTGTTGGTGGTGTTGTCGGCCTTGGCCTGGCCGTAGCTGGCAAAGGCCTTCACCACTGTGAAGTCGTAGGCGCCGCTCAGCATCCAGTCGGTCTTGGTGGTGCCCAGGTAGGTGCTGGGCACGGCGGGGTTGCTCATCTGGTCGCGCTCGTAAAAGCCGGTGAGGGTGATGGGGCCGTTGAAGTACAGCGCGTTGATGCCCACGTTCTTCTTGCCGCTGTCGCCCGCAATCTCGCCAAACTGGTAGTGCAGGTTGGCCGAGAGCCCGCCAAAGTTGGGCGTGCTGTAGATGATCTCGTTGGCCCAGCCCGTGTCCGACGGTGTGGTGGACCCCCAGCCGGTGCCGTTGAACAGCGGCACGTTCATGTGCAGGATCACAGGCGCGAAGGTGAACGAATCCCCCAGCGGGTTCGACACGATGGAGGGCAGGAAGTTGGGCGCCATGCCCCGGCCCACGGTGACGGTGCCGAAGCCGCCCGACAGGCCCACGTTGGCATCGCGCGAGAAGAAGGTGTCGTTGGCGAAGCGGCCCTGCACGCCACTGTCCACCTTGATGAACGAGGTGAGCGCAAAGTTGGCCTTGAGCCCGCCGCCCAGGTCCTCGGTGCCCTTGACGCCGAACCACGACGTGGTCATGCCACCACTGCCCACCACCGCGCTGCGGCCCGCGTCACCGGCATTTTTCATGGAGCCAACGTACACATCGGTCAGCCCCATCAGCTGGACCGAGCTTTGGGCCTGGGCCCCGGCGGTGCACAGCAGCAGTGCGCCGCCCAGCGAGAGGGACAGAGACAGTGTGGACAGGTTTTTTTTCATGGATTTTCCTGGAGGTGAAATGCCGGATGCCCGGCGTTGGGAAAGGGGGGATTGCGGCCCGGTGTGCACCGTGGTGCAGCGGCGGGCCCGCACGCAGGAATCCGCAATTTCCGTGCCTCTGCTGACACAGGTTCTTACAGCTGCACATCCCATCGCAGTGCAAGCAGGGCCGGGTGCAGGCAGGTGGGCGGTAGCAGGTCCGCACGCAGCTTTCTTGTGTTTTTGCGCAAAACCCTTGCAGGGCGCGGCTTGCGACGTGGTTTGGCTTTGATCTTGCTCAATGCCCCCGGCGCAGCGACACGGCAAAGTGGCTTCCATGCTGCCCTCTACCCTTTTCTCCCTGCCCGCTGACACCGAGGTGATCGCCCCCGGCGAAGTGCTGCGCAGGCGCAACGAGGTCCTCACCTCCGTGCTGCACCTGGAAAGCGGCCGCGTGCTGCGCGGCGTGCTGGATGACGGCTTTCTGCGCCACCAGCTGGGCGCGGTGGAGGGGCCGTTCTGGCTGGATGCCGCGTCGGCCCTGATGGGCCTGCCCTTCCCGGTGGACATGGTGGCCGACACGCGCCTGCAGGTGCGGCGCCTGCCGATTGAGGAATTCCGGCGCAGCCTGGCAGCCATGCCAGCAGGCGCGCGCGGCCTGCTGCTGGACATGGCCCAGGGCTACCGGCAGCAATCCGAACTGGCGGTAAGCCGCCTCGCGCAAGATGCGGAGTCGCGCTGCGCGCAGTGGCTGCTCAAGCACGCCGAATCGGACCCGACGGGCGCCATGCAGGTCACGCTGCACCAGCGCAAGCGCCTGATTGCCGCGCAACTGGGCATTGCCCCCGAAACCTTCTCGCGCGTGCTGCGCCATTTGCGGGAGCTGGGCCTCATCCATGGCACCGGCAACGTGCTGAACCTGCCCCAACCCCGGGCGTTGCAGTCCATGGCGGGGTGCTGAGGGCCCGCCGTCCCCGCGCAGCGGGGCGGCGCCGCACTCAGGGTTTTTCCTTGCGTTTTTCCAAGGGTTCCACCCAAGCCCCCGGCCCCGGGGGCTGCGTATATTTGTTGGGACATGTCTGCTGTGACCCGTCCCCATGCCTAACTTACCGTGTGCCTGCGACGCTCCTGTGCCGGGGTGTCCATGACAGCCCCCGCACCTTCGGCTGCGCCCGACGACGCACCCGGCTGGCTGGTGCCGGGTGCGCTGGTGCTGTGGCTCATGCTGGTGGCAGCGTTGGCCGTGGCCTTGTCGGGGGCTCTGGCGGCCTGGCTGGTCACGCGCGCGTCGGGGCAAGAGGCCGTGCGCAGGGTGGTCAACCAGCAGACCGATGAGGTCGAGGTGGTGGCCCGCCTGCTGGCCAGCAAGATCGAACAAAGCCAGAAGGTGCTGCGCACCGTGGCCGCAGGCATCACGCCCGGCATGCTCGAATCCCCATCGTCGCTCGAATGGCTGCTGCAGCAGGGCCTGCCCGCCGTGCAGTTCTTCGACACCATGCAGGTGGCCCGCGACAACGGCGAGCTGCGCTTGAACCTGCGTGCCGGGCAGCAGCAAAAGGCCGCCGACCTGGACCCGGCCGAGCGCGACGCCCTGCGCCGCACCCTGGTGGATGGCAAGCCCCTGGTGTCCGAGCTGATCGCGGGGCGCGGCGGCGAGCCGCGTGTGATGTTCACCATGCCTTTGCACCGCGAAGACGGCACCGTGCTGGGCGTGGTGGCCGGAGCCTTGCGCCTGCAGTCGCAAAGCCTGCTGCCCCCGTCCATGACGCTGCCTGCGCGCGAGGACTCGCAGCTCATCGTCTTCACACGCGACGGCACCATCCTGTCGCACTCCGACTCGTCCCGCATCCTGGGCCAGGTGCGCGACGAAGCCGGGCTGGCGCCGGTGTACACCCGCTGGCTGACCCAGGCCCAGCCCGTGGTGGGCCGGGGCATGAGCCATGTGCAGCCCGACCACATTGTGAGCATGGCGGGCATGCCCCTGCCGCAGTGGATCGTGGCGCGGGTCAGTACCTCGCAGGCATTGCTGGCGCCCCTGCGCGGTGCCCAGCGCGAGGCCTGGTGGCTGGCCGTGGCCAGCATGCTGTTGTGCATGCTGCTGGCCGTGGCCCTGATGGGCTGGATGGCCCAGCCCCTGGCGCAGCTCACCCACAAGGCGCGCCAGTTGCTCAAGACCAGCACCCGGCACCAGCAGCCCCCGGCCGACCAGGACTGGCCCCGTGCGGGCGGCGAGGTCGGCGAGCTGGTGCGCGTGTTCCAGGGCCTGGTGCAGCAGGGCCAGCAGCAACAGCAGCGCAAGGACACGCTGGACGGCCAGTTCCAGGCCGTGCTGGACAGCGCCTCGGTGGGCATCATCATCTCGCGCCACGGCATGCTCGACGTGGTGGGCCGCCAGGCCTGCGTGATGCTGGGCTACACCGCGCAGGAGCTGCAGGGCCGCCCTGCACGCACCGTGTACGCCAGCGACGCCGACTATGCCCAGGTGGGCGAGCGCGTGCGCTCCGAGATGGCGGCACACGGTGCGTTCGACGGCGACATCTGCTTCATGCGCAAGGACGGCACGCCCGTGTGGGCCCGTGTGCAGGGGCGCAGCGTGCGGCCCGACGAGATGCATGGCGGCACCGTGTGGATCCTGGAAGACATCACCGCCGCCCGCGAAGCCCAGGTGCAGCACGCCTGGGAGCGCTCGCACGATGCGCTCACCCAGCTCTACAACCGCGCCGCTTTTGACGAGCGCCTGGGCTTGCTGATGGCCGAGCGCTCCACGCGCCAGCGCAGTTCCGCAGAGGATGAGGATGGTAACGAGCCGCAGGGCGACGGGGTGGTGCTGTTCCTCGATCTGGACCATTTCACTGTGGTCAACGACATTGCCGGCCACGACGCGGGTGACGATGTGCTGCGCCATGTGGCCCGCCTGCTCGCATCGCAGGTGCGCCAGATCGGCTGGGCGGCGCGCCTGGGAGGCGACGAGTTTGCCGTGGTGTTGCCCGGCTGCGCCCTGGCACGCGGCCAGGCGGTGGCCGAGCAGCTGCGTGTGGCGGTGCATGCCTGGGAGCCGTCGTACCAGGGGCGCAGTTTCACGCTGGGGGTGAGCATCGGGCTGGTGGTGCTGGATGCGAGTTTGCAGGATGTGCCGTCGGTGTTGTACGCGGCGGACATGGCTTGCTATGACGCCAAGCGGGCGGGGCGCAACCGGGTGGAGACGCGGCATGCGAGCCAGGCGACGGTGTCGGCGTCGGGGCGGATGGCGTTGGGGCCGGTTTGAGGCTTTTTTGGCTGCTGGCGCCTGATGGTTATGCCTTGGAAGCTATTGTTTTTGTAGTGAATGTTTCCTGGCCGTGAAGGTTGGGACTGCCTAAGTTCATGTGGCTCGCAAACCGTTCGGGCTGAGCCTGCCGAAGCCTTGGTATACACCCCAACCGTTCGGGCTGCGCTTGTCGAAGCAGGAGCGATAACCCGGCTCCCGCCCTCCGCACCAGCATGCTTTTCGAACCAGCATGTCAATGCTTTGACAAGCTCAGCCATAACGGCTCCGGGGTTGTCCCAGGCTTCGATAGACGTTCAGCCAGAACGGATGGAAGATGTTGAACTGGTTTTGACCCACTCAACCCGAACGCTAAGCAGAAATCAAAATGCTATAAAAATAGTAGCTGAAAAGGTTTATCCAGAATGCGGAAGAGAGCCTGTTTTTGCATTTCTGTGAAGCACCGGCTGCAGCAACACCACCAGCGCGCCAGCGCCCCCATCCATGGGCCGGGCCTGCACAAAGGCCAGCACCTCGCTTTTTTGCACCAGCCAGCGCTGCACGCGGCCCTTGAGCACGGGGCTCTTGCCGGGCGAGCCCAGGCCCTTGCCGTGCACCACGCGCACACAGCGCAGCCCCGTCTTGTGGGCGTGGCGGATGAAGTCGCCCAGCGCCTCGCGCGCCTCGTCCACGCGCAGGCCGTGCAGGTCGAGCTGGCGCTGGATGCTCCAGTGGCCCGATCGCAGGCGGCGGGTGATCTCCACGCCAATGCCGGGCCGGCGAAAGCTGAGCTGGTCATCGGTGTCGAGCAGGGTGCTCACGTCGAAATCGTCACTGATCGACTCCATCAGCACCCGTTCTTCGTCCAGCCAGTGCTGCACCGGCAGCGGCGGCGGCTGGTGGCGGCGCACGCGCGCCAGGTTGGGGTTGCGCAGCGGGGTGACGGGGCCCACGCTGCGGCTGAAGAGGTGGCGCTCGGCCTCGGCCCGTGCTGCTGCTTCGCGCCGGGCCTTGTCTTCGGCCTCGCGGCGCTCTTGGTCTTCGCGCAGGCGGCGGGCCACGGTGGCCAGGTCCTGCAGCTGGGTGATGCGCTCGCCTGCCCGGCGCGGGGCCGGGGGGGCGCGGCGGCGGGGTGGTGCGGGGTTGTCTGCGGCTGCGGGTGTGGCGGGGGCGTGGCGCAGCGGGCGCATGGCGGCCTTGGCTGCCGCTTTTTTGTCGGCCAGGCCCGCGCGCCGGGCGGACCGGTGGATCGTGGAGGGCGGCGGGGCTGGCGCGGGGGCTGGCTCTGCGGCTGCGGCATGGCCGCCCGCCGCCGTGCGCGCAGCGCGTGCCAACGCGGCTTGCAGCGCCGTGGGCGGGGGGGTCGGTGCGGGCGCAGGGGCGGTCACACCAGGCCCTTTTCCGCCATCGACAACGCCTGGCCCGGCGCCACGATCACATGGTCGAGCACGCGCACATCCACCAGCGCCAGCGTGGTTTTCAGGGTCTGTGTCAGCGCCTCGTCGGCGCGGCTGGGTTGTACGCTGCCGCTCGGGTGGTTGTGGGCCAGCACCACGGCGGCCGCCTGGTGGTGCAGGGCGCGCAGCACCACTTCGCGCGGGTACACGCTGGTCTGGGTGAGCGTGCCGCGAAACAGCTCCTCCAGCGCCAGCAGGCGGTTTTGCGCATCGAGGAACAGCACGGCAAACACCTCGTGCCCCTTGGCGGCCAGGTGCAGCTGCAGGTAGTGCTTGACGGTGTCGGGCGAGTCGAACACCTCGCGCTCGCGCAGCTGCTGGGCCAGGGCGCGGCGCGCCAGCTCCAGCACGGCCACCAGTTCGGCGCGTTTGGCGGGGCCCAGGCCCTTGATGCGCTCCAGGTCGGCCGCGTTGGTGTGCAACAGCCCGGCAATGCCCCCGAAGCCGCCGTTGATGGCGCCGGTGTCCGGGTCGATGCCGGGCGGGTCCAGCAGCTCCTGCGCCATCTGCAGCACGCCCTTGCCCACGATGCCGGTGCGCAGCAGGATGGCCAGCAGCTCGGCATCGGCCAGGGCGGCGGGGCCGCGCGCCAGCAGTTTTTCGCGGGGCTGGGCGTCGGCGGGCAGGTCTTTGAGGGCCATGGAACGAGGAGGTGGGACGCGCCAGCGGCGGTGGTGGCGGTAGGGCTTTGCCCGGTTTTCTACAATCGCAGGAGTTTATCGAGACTGTCATGACCTCTACCGCTGCTGCTTTGCCCACCGTCCAGCCGGGCTCTTTCCTCACCTTGCACTACCGTCTGGCGGGCCCTGCAGGCGATGTGATCAACACCTTTGCCGACAAACCCGCCACCCTGTCGCTGGGCACGGGCGAGTTGTCGCCCGCCATGGAGCAGCGCCTGCTGGGCCTGGCCGAAGGCACGCGCACCACCTTTGAGCTGGCTGCGGGCGAGGCCTTTGGTGAGCGCAACCCCGACATGCAGCAGTGGGTGGCCCGCAAGCTGATGAACGAGCTGGGCGACCCCGACGAGAAATACAACGTGGGCGATGTGGTGCAGTTCCCCACGCCCGATGGCCAGGGCAGTTACGCAGGCGCCGTGCAGCAAGTGCGTGAAGATGGCGCGGTGCTGTTTGACTTCAATCACCCGCTGGCGGGCCAGCCCGTGACCTTTGAAGTGCAACTGATCGGGATCCTGTGATGCAGGCACCGCAAGAAATCCTGCTGGCCGAGCCGCGCGGGTTTTGCGCAGGGGTGGACCGCGCCATCGAGATCGTGGAGCGCGCCATCCAGAAATTTGGCGCCCCCATCTACGTGCGCCACGAGATCGTGCACAACACCTACGTGGTGAACGATCTCAAGGCCAAGGGCGCGATCTTCATTGAAGAGCTGTCGGACGTGCCCCCGGGCGCCACGCTGGTCTTCAGTGCCCACGGCGTGAGCAAGGCCGTGCAGCAAGAGGCGGCGGCGCGTGGCTTCAGCATTTTTGACGCCACCTGCCCGCTGGTGACCAAGGTGCATGTCGAGGTCGCCAAGCTCGCCAAGGAGGGCTACGAATTCATCATGATCGGCCACAAGGGCCACCCCGAGGTCGAAGGCACCATGGGCCAGCTCGACCAGGGCATCCACCTGGTGGAAGACGTGGAAGACGTGGCGCGCGTGCAGCCCGCGCAGACCGAGAAGCTGGCCGTGGTCACGCAGACCACGCTCTCGGTGGACGATGCCGCCGAAATCTCGGCCGCCGTGCGTGCGCGTTTCCCCAGCGTGCGTGAGCCCAAGCAGCAGGACATCTGCTACGCCACCCAGAACCGGCAGGACGCCGTGAAGGTGCTGAGCCCGCAGGTGGACGTGGTGATCGTGGTGGGCAGCCCCACCAGCTCCAACAGCAACCGCCTGCGCGAGCTGGCGGCCAAGCTGGGCACCACCGCCTACATGGTGGACAGTGCCGAAGAGCTCAAAGGCGAGTGGTTTGACGGCCTTGCGCGCGTGGGGCTCACGGCGGGCGCATCGGCGCCTGAAATCCTGGTGCAGCAGGTCATCGACCGCATCAAGGCGCTGGGCGCGGTGTCGGTGCGCAGCATGGCGGGCATCGAGGAGACCATCAAGTTCCCGCTGCCCAAGGGGCTCAAGATCGATGCGGCCACGGGGCTGGAGATTCGCGAGCGCACGCCCGAGACGGGGCCGTCTGCACACTGACGGTGGGGCGGTTCAATAGAGACAAAGGGCGCTCACAGGCGCCCTTTTCTTTTTTTGCTCATCAATTGATAGCTACTAACGCTTGACCATTGCGCGGTAGCAGCCATTTTTATTCAAATTTTCCGTCACAACGGCACAGCAGGCCCGCTCCACAGGTCCAGTGGTGGATCGGCCGCCACGGCGCGCAGGATGTCGGTGCGCGAGATAAAGCCCGAGAGCACGCCCGCTTCGTCCGTCACTGGCAGGCCTGGCAGGCCCGTGTCCAGCAGCACGGCGGCCACGCGGCGCAGTTCGGTGTCGGGGGACACCGTGGGCACGGGGCTCACCATCACCTCCGCCACCGGGCGGCGGGCCAGGTCGATCGCCTGCTTCACGGCGCCGGGCTCGGGCAGCAGGTCCAGCGGCGCCATGTCGGCCCGTAACAGCAGGCCAATCACCCGGCCCAGCACATCCACCACCGGTGCCTGGGCCACCTTGTGCTCGGCCAGGGTCTGCCAGGCGTCGTTCACGCGCGCATCCGGCTGCACGCTGAGTGCGCCGCGGGTCATGACATCACTGACCCGGGTCAGCGGCTGGCGGGCATGCTGGGGGCCCTGTTCGGCTTGTGAGTAGGCGCTCACGGCGTCCTGCAGGCGCAGGTTGACCACAGGGGGGGCGGCTTCTGCCGTGGCCGCGTGGGGCGGGGCAGGGAAGACGGGCGCGGGTTCCCCCGGCAGGTCCAGCGCCCGGGTGCGCAGTGCCTGGGGCCGCTGCACGCGCCGCACCGACGAGATCTGGGCCAGGTTCTCCGGGCCGCCCCGGTACATCTGGCCCGACGGGCCGAACACAAAGAACATGTCTTTCCTCCTGCAGGCAAGCCCGCAACGGACGTTGGTTGGGGGCTGCTCTGTCCATGTTATCGGCAGTTGCGCGGCGCGCGTGCAGTCAGCCTTGTGTCTGCATGTTGCGGGCAGCCCCTACACTGCCCCTTCTTTTGACACCACCTGCCATCCGGAGCCCCTGCATGATCGACCGCGCCGCCATTGCCGCTGCCCGCCGCCAACTGGCCACCCAGCCCGACTTTCTGCGCACCACGCCGCTGATGCGCGTGTCCGGCCGATCCCTGGGGGTGGACTGCGCCGAGGTCTGGCTCAAGCTGGAGCACCTGCAGGTGGGCGGCAGCTTCAAGGCGCGCGGCATGCTCTACCGTCTGCTGGCCAACCCCGTGCCCGAGAGCGGCGTGATCATTGCCTCGGGCGGCAACGCTGGCATTGCCGTGGCGGCGGCTGCCCAGGCCCTGGGCGTGCGCTGCGAGGTGTTTGTGCCCGAGGTCTCGCCCGAGGCCAAACGAGCCCGCCTGCGCGCGCTGGGGGCTGAAGTCGTCGTCACTGGCGCCGCTTATTCCGAAGCCTTTGAAGCCTGCGTGGCCCGCCAGAAGACCACCGGCGCACTGCAGGCCCATGCCTACGACCAGCCCGAGGTGGTGGCGGGCGCAGGCACCCTGGCGCTGGAGATGGAAGAGCAGGCCGGCCGCCTGCCCGACACGGTGCTGGTCAGTGTGGGTGGCGGCGGTCTGATTGGCGGCGTGGCCGCGTGGGTAGAAAGCCGCGCCCATGTGGTCGCGCTGGAGCCCGAGCGCGCCCCCACCTTGCACGCGGCCCGCGCTGCGGGCCAGCCGGTGGATGTGGACGTGGGTGGCGTGGCCGCCGATTCCCTCGGCGCCCGCCGCATCGGGGCCATTGGCTGGGAGGTGAGCCAGCGCCACGTGCACGATGCGCTGCTGCTGCCCGACGACGCCATCCGTGCCGCCCAGCTTTGGCTGTGGAAGGAGCTGAAACTGGCCGTGGAGCCCGCTGCCGCGCTGGGCCTGGCCGCGCTGCAGACCGGCGCCTACCGGCCCCAGCCGCAGGAGACGGTCGGTCTTATTTTGTGCGGTGCGAACTTCGATCTGATCAGTTTGGGTTGATCAAGCGCTGCTTAGATGTGTGGATATGCTTACATTGTTATTTTTGCATGCCGAGTGGTGCTGTCCTGGGCGCCTATTTGCGCAATCGATATTTTTAGTAATTGAAAATGATTGTTTTTGAATTTTTGTCGCTTTGAGATTTTTTTGTAATATATTTTTAGATATTGTATGATGAAAAGATTTATCCCTATCTCTATTGTTAGTACGCTGCTAATTTCTTGCGGTGGAGGTGGTGATGGCCAGGTGGTTAAAACATCCGAGGATTGTTTTAATGAGGGTTTTTTGCGGGCAGGTATGAGAATTTCTGTGCAAAAAGATTTTCGTGCTAGCACTGGAGTGTCATATCAGAAGCAGGAATACTATACTGTAAGCCAGTCCGCCTCGGCAAACGGTGTACTTGAAGCGACGGTTAGTGGGCCTGATTATGTAAATACATACTTTTCATTGGAAAATGGAGTTTTGAAGGAGCATAAGAGGGCGTCTGCAAAGATGTTTTTATCTGTTGATGAGATGGTTCCGCCTAAAGCGTTTCCGGTAAGAATGGAGATCGGTCAGACGGTTTGGCAGCGTTATTTGGTGAATTCATATCGGGCTAGTCCCTCTGGGGCACTTTCTTCGGTTGCGGATGGCGCAGAATCTAGAACTTATGTCGGGCGAGAGGTGGTTGAAACTCCTCTTGGTGCATTTGAAGTTTGTCGGTTTAAAATCAATGAGAAATTGATTGTTTCTGATGATGCGCAGTCTTCTACGGATGAAGAAAAGACTCTTTGGGTTGTGGCTGGTGGGATTTATCGAGGTTTGGTATTAAAGAGTGAGTCCAGTGTGTCTCGGCCGACCGGCGAGCGCTCTACAACGGTGATGGAGGTAAGCAAGGTGGATACATTCAACGTCAACTGAAATGAGCGTTGCTTAGATGCGGAGATTTGGCCTTTCCTGCATCAGTGCCAGGTGCTTTTGGCGCTGCACCTTTTGTATGTGTTGTCCTTTGATCGCCGCTGCCCTTCTGGCTCCTCTAGCCGTCTAAAATCCCTCCATGCTTGACATTTTTCTCCTCCGCAAAGACCTCGACACCGCCATCGCGCGGCTGGAAACCCGCAAAAAGCCCCAGGCCTTCCTGGATGTCTCCGCTTTCCAGGCCCTGGAGTCCGAGCGCAAGACGCTGCAGACCCGCACCGAAGAGCTGCAGGCCCAGCGCAACCAGCTGTCCAAGCAGGTCGGCATGCTGATGAGCCGGGGTGACAAGGACGGCGCCGAAGCCGTCAAGGCCCAGGTGGCTGAAGGCAAGGCGGAGCTGGAACAATCCGCTGCCCGTCTGGAGCAGATCCAGTCCGAGCTGCTGGCCATGCTGGTCGCCGTGCCCAACCTGCCGCACGAGTCTGTGCCCGTAGGCAGCGACGAAACCGGCAATGTGGAAGTGCGCCGCTGGGGCGCGCCCCCCAGTTTCGCGTTCGAGGTGAAGGACCATGTGGATCTGGGGACGCCTCTGGGCCTGGATTTCGACATGGGCGCCAAGCTCTCGGGCTCGCGCTTCACGGTGATGAAGGGCCCGATCGCCCGCCTGCACCGCGCACTCGCCCAGTTCATGCTGGACGTGCAGACCCAGGAGCATGGCTACACCGAGTGCTATGTGCCTTATGCCGTGAATGCTGACTCGCTCAAGGGCACCGGCCAGTTGCCCAAGTTTGAAGGCGACCTGTTTGCCGCCAAGAAGGGCGGCCAGGACGGTGAGCCCGTGCCGGACAACACCGCGCTGTACCTCATCCCCACCAGCGAAGTGCCCCTGACCAATTTTGTGCGCGATGTGGTCACGCCAGAGGCCGACCTGCCCATCAAGCTCACGGCCCACACACCATGCTTCCGCTCGGAAGCCGGGAGCGGCGGGCGCGACATTCGGGGCTTGATCCGCCAGCACCAGTTCGACAAGGTGGAAATGGTGCAGATCGTGCACCCCGACAAGAGCTACGAAGCGCTGGAAGAAATGACGCGCCACGCCGAGGCCGTGCTGCAGAAGCTGGGCCTGCCCTACCGCGTGATGAGCCTGTGCACCGGCGACATGGGTTTTGGTGCCGCCAAGACCTACGACCTGGAAGTGTGGCTGCCCGCGCAGAACACCTACCGCGAGATCAGCTCGGTGAGCAACTGCGAAGCCTTCCAGGCACGTCGCCTGCAGGCCCGCTTCAAGAACGCACAAGGCAAGAACGAGTTGCTGCACACCCTGAACGGCTCTGGCCTGGCCGTGGGCCGCACGCTGGTGGCGGTGCTGGAAAACTATCAGCGTGCGGACGGAACCGTCGAGGTTCCGTCCGTTCTCCGCCCATACATGGGCGGAGTGTCGGAGCTTGCTCCGACCTGAGCGGATAGTTTCTGTGTAGGCTCACTTTCGCAGCGCGAAAGTGAAGCGAAGCGTGCCGGAACTACAACTACCAGCAGGCCGGCGGCAGTGTGGTGGTGCCTGAGGCTCTGCGCCCTTACCTGGGTGGTCTGGCGGTATTGCAGGCCTGAGGCCGGGTGAAGGAACCCGGCATGTTCGATCGTTCGGACAAGCCGGATTCCTTCGGTCCTTCTGGGCACGCACGGTGCGGCCGATGGGCCGATGACCCTGGGGGCGTTTGCGCCTGCGGGCCGCTGCGCCACCCCTCCATTCCTGTAACGGGCCCTTGTGGCCCGTTTTTTTCCTTCCAGCCTACGCATTCAGGGCGCGTGATGGTGCTTTTACGGGAGGCTTGGGACCGACGCTCAGGCCGCCAGGGCAGGCGGGGCTGAAAAATCCACCTGCGCCTGGGCCAGGCGCAACATCGCAGCCACCAGCGCCCGCGTATCGCCCCGTCGCCATTGGTATGCGTAGTGCAGGGGCGCCAGCGGCGTGCGTCCGCCCACCGCGCGCAGGCCGAGTGTGCGGACCCAGCCCGCTGGCAGAAAGCCCACGCCCACGCCAGCGCGCAGCATTCCCGCCACAGCCCCCCAGCTGTTGCACAGGATGCGCTCAGGCACTGTGACGCGGTGCGCCAACAGCCAGTCGTCCAGCAGCCGCGTGGTTCCCGCACCGGGTGGCAGGGTGACCAGGGCATGGCGCTGCAGCAAGGCCCCGGCGCCCATCCTGCCCGCACCGGGCAGGCCCGGTGCGGCCGCCCAGGTGAAGTGCGCAGCCCCTACCGGTTGCGACAGCAGGCTGCTGCGGGAGGAGCGCCCGGCGATCACGGCAAAGTCCAGCTCGCCATCGTCCAGGCGGCGCTCCAGCACGCTGCCCACATTCACCACAGGCTCCAGCGCGAGGCGAGGGTGGGCCTGCCGGGCGGCAGCCACAAAGGCGGGCAGCCAGGTGAGCGCCGAGAGATCGCCCACACCAAAGCGGCACCGGCCAGTGATTGCCGGGCGCGCATCCACCGCCTGGCCCAGCGCCGTCATGGCCTGGAGCACATCAAGCGCTGCAGGCAGCAGGCGCTCGCCCGCTTCGGTGAGCACGGCACGATGGCCGCTGCGGTCAAACAGTGGCTGGCCCAGCACCGACTCCAGCTCGGCGATGCGCTTGGACAGCGACGACACCGACACATGCACGCGGTCTGCAGCAGTGGTGAAGTTGGCGCAGGTGGCGGCCCACCAGAAGGCTTCGAGCTGCTTGATGGAAGGGCTTGGCATGGTCTTTGGTCGAAAAAGCGAACGATTTCATTCTAGATATTTCGCTTTTATGCGCATCGAATGCTGCCTAGAGTGGGGACTCGCATGAACGCGTTCTGAACGCTTGTACCGATGTCCACACCATGACCACCGCCACTGATCCCTTGTCTCCTGCTGCAACGCCACTGCCGCGCCCCCCGGCCGTGCTGCGCCGAATGTTGTCGCTGCACGACTTTGAGGACGCCGCGCGTCGGCGTCTGCCCCGGCCCATTTTTGGCTACATCGCGGGCGCGGCCGAAGACAATGCCTCGCTGCGCGACAACCGCGAGGTGTTTGGCGAATACGCCTTCGCCACGCGTGTGCTGCGCGACGTCTCGCAGCGCTCCCAGTCCGTGGAGCTGTTTGGCGAGCGCTACAGCAGCCCCTTCGGCATTGCACCCATGGGCATCAATGCGTTGTCCACCTACCGGGGTGATCTGGTGCTGGCGCGTGCGGCGCAGCGTGCGGGCATCGTGTCGGTCATGAGTGGCACCTCGCTGATCCCGATGGAAGAGGTGGCGCGCGAGAGCCCGGGTACCTGGTTCCAGGCCTACCTGCCCGGCGACCAGGCGCGCATTGATGCGCTCATCCACCGTGTGGAGCGTGCAGGTTTTCGCACGCTGGTGGTCACGGTGGACATTCCCATCTCGGCCAACCGCGAGAACAACATCCGCACGGGTTTTTCAACCCCGCTCAGGCCCGGCCTGCGCTTGGCCTGGGACGGCCTAGTCCACTGAATCATTGAAATTGGCTGCATGCACTCCATATTCGAAGGTATGCACAGGATGAACTTAACGACAGACGAGCGTGACCAATTGGAGGCATTGGTCCGCAAGCGAAGCGCCAGCGCG
>NZ_JBUDZG010000031.1:0-52808 GCF_054950075.1 Acidovorax sp. Q11
GCAATGAACCAATTCGCGATCCTCTACGAAGACCGGTTCACCAAATCGAGCACGTAAGATCCTCAATCAGCTTCACGAAATCGGTGAAGGTTCAATGAGCCTCACACACGGAAACTCGGACAGGCCCCCGCTACCCACCGCCACGCCTTTCGGCATAGCCGTTGGGCACAGAAGGTGGCCGTTGCCACGGCCTTTCCCTGTGCCGAGCGCTTTGCGCTCGACTCTCAGGCCTGGGGTGTTATGCGGGCCGCGCGAATGACTGCCTGGGTGCGGCGCAGGTTGCGCAGCGCTGACTCCAGATGTGCCTGGTCGCGCACTGCGACGATGAAGCGCAGGTCGGTGGTGTCCAGCGCTGCTTCGTCGTCCATATCGACATGGGTGATGTCTGCTTCGGAATTCGCCAGTTCTGCGGCCACGCGCGCCAGCACGCCCTTGCCGTTGGTGACGGTGACCACCACGCCAGTTTCAAACATGCGTGTGGGCTCGTCCGACCAGTCCACCGCAATGAAGCGCTCGCTGTCCTTGTGCTGCAAGCGCTTGGCTACGCTGCAATGTACGTTGTGCACAACCAGGCCTTCACCTCGGCCCAGGTAGCCCACGATGCTGTCGCCGGGGACTGGACGGCAGCAGGACGCGTACTGCACCGAGGCGTTCTCGCTGCCGTCGAGCGTGACGGCACCTTGCGACAGGGTTTCGTGCGAGGTATAGCGCTCGCGGGTCATGAGCAGGGCATCGGGGCGATGGCCGTGCTCAGACATCAATACCATCAGCCGCTTGGCCACGATGCTGGCGATGCGCTTGCCCAGGCCCAGATCGGTCATGAGTTCGCTGCGGCTGCGGTTGCCCGTAAAGCGGAGCAGCTTGTCCCACAGGGGCTGGGTTTCCGCGTTCAGAGGTGGGAGTTGTTCCAGACCTTCGGCGCGAATGGCTTGCGTCAGCAGTTTTTCGCCCAGGCCCTCTGACTCCGTCTGCGCCAGGGTCTTGAGGTAGTGGCGAATCTTCGAGCGGGCGCGCCCGGTGCGTACGAACCCCAGCCACGCTGGATTGGGGGTAGAGACAGGCGCCGTGATGATCTCGACCACGTCGCCGTTCTTGAGTTCGGTGCGCAGCGGCACCTGCTCGTTGTTGATCTTGGCCGCCGTGGTGCGGTCGCCCACATTGCTGTGGATGGCGTAGGCAAAGTCCACCACGGTCGCGCCCCGGGGCAGGGCCATGATCTGGCTCTTGGGGGTAAACACATAGACCGCATCAGGGAACAGGTCCACCTTCACGTGGTCCCAGAACTCGGCGGCGTCGCGCGTTTCGTTCTGGATGTCCAGCAGCGACTGCAGCCACTTGGTGCCCAGGCGTTCGGCCGAAGTCCCGTCACCGTCCTGCGCCTTGTACAGCCAGTGCGCGGCCACGCCAGCCTCGGCAATGACGTGCATTTCATCGGTGCGCATCTGGAACTCGATGTTCACGCCCGAGGGGCCGACCAGCGTGGTGTGCAGCGACTGATAGCCATTGAGCTTGGCAATGGCGATATGGTCCTTGAACTTGCCGGGCACCGGCTTGTACATCTGGTGCAGAACCCCGAGTGCCGTATAGCAATCCGTCACGGTGGGGACGATCACCCGAAAGCCATAGATATCTGTGACCTGCGCAAAGCTCAGGTGCTTGAGGTCCATCTTCTGGTAGATGGCGTACAGGGTTTTTTCACGGCCTGCCAGGCGTACCTTCATGCCGATCTTGGAGAAGGCCGCATCCACTTCGGTCTGCACCTTCTGCACCAGATCGCGGCGGCGGTTGCGCGACTTGTTGACGGCCTTCGACAGCGTGGCATAGCGCCAGGGGTGCAGGTGCCTGAACGCCAGGTCCTGCAGTTCGCGGTAGGTCTGGTTCAGCCCCAGGCGGTGGGCGATGGGGGCGTAGATCTCCAGTGTTTCCGACGAGATGCGGCCCCATTTGCTGCGCGGCATGTCCGACAGCGTGCGCATGTTGTGCGTGCGGTCAGCCAGCTTGATGAGGATGACGCGCACGTCGCGCGCCATGGCCAGCAGCATCTTGCGGAAGGACTCGGCCTGGTTTTCCTCGCGGGTGTTGAACTGCAGCTTGTCCAGCTTCGTCAGGCCGTCCACCAGTTCTGCCACGGGCGCGCCAAAGCGGTCAATCAGGTCGGCCTTGGTGACGCCGCAGTCTTCCATGGCGTCGTGCAGCAGGGCGGCCATCAGGGCCTGGGCGTCGAGCTTCCAGGTAGCGCATTGGGCCGCCACGGCAATCGGGTGCGTGATGTAGGGCTCGCCGCTGTTGCGCAGCTGGCCCAAGTGCGCTTCGTCGGCAAAGCGGTACGCCTGGCGTACTTGCTCAATGCTGGAAGCATCCAGATAGTCGAGACTGTCCGTCAGCGCGGCAAAGCTGGCCGCCGCTGCGTTGGCGGCGGCTGCTGCAGCCGAGAGGTTGCCTGCTGTCGGCAGATCGCCAAGCCGGGGCTGCGTTGCAGAAGGTGAGTTGAGCACCGCGTTCATGCCTTAAATGTAGCGCGGGAGCGCATCAGACGAATTCCGGGAAAAAAAAAGCACCGCTGTCGCGGTGCTCTTTCGGGGGGCGTTGCCCAGAAAACGGTTCAACCAGGAACCTTCTTGAGCATTTCCAGGCCAACCTTGCCTTCGGCGATTTCGCGCAGGGCGGTCACGGCAGGCTTGTTGCGGCTTTCGATGCGGGGGGCATGGCCCTGGCTCAGCATGCGGGCACGGTACGTGGCGGCCAACACAAGCTGGAAGCGGTTGGGGATCTTTTCCAGACAGTCTTCTACAGTGATGCGTGCCATCGTTTTACTCCGGGATTCAGGTGATATTGAGCGACTGGAAGGTGTCAGCGCGTGCGCGGCGCTGGGCGACGTACTTGAGTCGCTGGGCGTGAACAACGGCCTTCAGATCGAAAAGCGCGCGCTCAAACAATTCGTTAATTATAACGAAGTCGAATTTGCTGACCTGCGCCATCTCTTCGGCCGCATTCTTGAGGCGGACTGCGATCACCTCTGGCGTGTCTTCCCCGCGCCGCTCCAGGCGTGAGCGCAGTTCTTCCCAGCTGGGGGGCAGGATGAAGACCAGCACGGCGTTGGCGAAGGCCTCCTTGATCTGCAGGGCGCCCTGAAAGTCGATTTCCAGGATCACGTCCGACCCCTGTGTGATGCGCTCCTCGATCGCCTTCTTGGAGGTGCCGTAGCGGTTGCCATGCACATGTGCCCATTCCACAAAGGCATTGCTCTGCACCATCGCGTCAAACTCGGATTGCGACGCGAAGTAGTAGTCGCGGCCGTGTTTCTCCTGGCCGCGCGGGGCGCGGGTGGTGTGGGATACCGAGAGGTGAACGTGCGAGTCCAGCTCCAGCAGCGCCTTGACCAGACTGGATTTGCCTGCGCCGCTGGGCGCCGCCACTACGATGAGATTTCCGGGATAGTCCATAGTTGATGTGCGCTATGCGCTATCAAAAAATGAGTGTTATTCGATATTTTGCACTTGCTCGCGCATCTGCTCGATCAGCACCTTCATGTCCACGCTGATGCGCGTCAGATCGAGAGCCGCCGATTTGGAGCCCAGCGTGTTGGCTTCGCGGTGCAGCTCCTGGATGAGGAAATCCAGGCGCTTGCCCACTTCGCCGCCTTTTTTGAGCAGGCGTTCGATCTCGTCCAGGTGGGAGTCGAGCCGGGTGATTTCCTCGGCCACGTCGATGCGGATGGCGAAGGCGGTGGCTTCGGTCAGGGCGCGGTCACGGGCGGCCTCGGGCAGGGTGGCGCCGTCAGTCAGGGCCATGGCTTCCTTCCAGCGCTCCATGAAGCGCTGGCGCTGCTGTTCAACGAGCAAGGGCACCATGGGCACCGCCTGCTGGGCCAGGGTGCGCAGCTGCTTGACCCGGTCCAGCAGCATGGTCGCCAGGCGTTTGCCTTCGCGCTCCCGGGCGGCCAGCAGGGCGGTGAGCGCCTCTTCGGCCAGCACGGGGACGGCTTCGCTCCAGTCTTCCGTACCGGAATGGGCGTTGGCGCACAGGCGCAGGGCGTCGGCCACCGTGAGCGGGGCCGCGCTGGGCAGCCAGGCGCGCACGGAATCTTGCAGGGAGTTGAGTCGCTGCAGCAGCCGCGCGGGCGGGTCCTGCAGGGTGTTGCTGTCGTCGGTGTCCAGGGCGGCGCGCACCTCGACCTTGCCGCGTTTGAGACGTGCCGTGAGCAGGCTGCGCAGCGTGGGCTCCAGGGCGCGCAGTTCGTCGGGCAAGCGGAACGAGAGGTCCAGAAAGCGGCTGTTGACCGAGCGGATTTCCAGTCCCAGCCGGCGCGATTGGGGTGCGCGGGCGTCGGTTTCAGCGCCGGCGGCAGATGCGCCATGCTGTGCGCTGGCGTATCCGGTCATGCTGTAAACTGGCATTGGACTTTTTGATGGTTGCTTGCGATCCGGCGATTATCCGGGTTCCGCCTTGCCCCCGAATCATCTTCGCAAAATATGTCAAAAATCAAGCCGGCACCCTTGCCGCCCGATACCGCAATTGGCGGTTACCGCGTGGTGCGCCGGTTGTCTTCCGGCGGTTTTGGTGTGGTCTATCTGGCCCTGGATGCCGAAGGCCAGCAAGTCGCCATCAAGGAATACCTGCCCTCGTCGCTGGCCACCCGCGCGCCCGGCGAGCTGCTGCCCAAGGTTCCGTCCGAAAAGCTCTCGCTCTACCGCCTGGGCCTCAAGAGCTTTTTTGAAGAAGGCCGCGCACTCGCGCAGATCTCGCACGCCTCGGTGGTGAGCGTGCTCAACTTCTTCCGCGAGAACGAAACCGTCTACATGGTGATGAATTACCTGGAGGGTGCAACCCTGCAGGATTTCATCATCACCGCGCGCGACCTGAAAACGCAGAAGGTCTTCCGCGAATCCACCATCCGCTCGCTGTTCGACGAGGTGCTGCGCGGGCTGCGCATCGTGCACCAGCACAAGATGCTGCACCTGGACATCAAGCCCGCCAACATCTTCATCACCGACGACAACAAGGCCGTGATGATTGACTTTGGCGCCGCGCGCGAGGTGCTGTCCAAAGAGGGCAACTTCATCCGCCCCATGTACACCCCCGGTTTTGCCGCGCCCGAGATGTACCGGCGCGATTCGTCCATGGGCCCGTGGACCGACATCTACGCCATCGGCGCCTGCATCTACGCCTGCATGCAGGGCTTTCCACCCAACGAGGCGCCCCAGCGCATCGACAAAGACCGCCTCTCGCTGGCGCTGACCAAGCTGCGTGGCGTGTACTCCGACAACCTGATCGAGGTGGTGGAATGGTGCATGGCGCTCGACCCGCTGTCGCGCCCGCAGTCGGTGTTTGCGCTGCAAAAGGAGTTGAGCCGCGAAGGCGAGCGCCGCTACACCAAGCTGTCGGTGGCCGAGAAGATGCGGCTGCAACTCGATACCCTGGTGTCCGACACCAAGAAAAATGTGCAAAAGGTGGGTGAAGCCACCGGCATCGGAGCCAAGCCCAAATGAAAACGACCCACGCAAAGCGGGTTCGGGCAGGGCGCAGTTTCAGTAACGATGCATTGGTGCATCCTTGTTTGCGTGGATCACTATGAAGTTCTCCGTATTCCAGATCAGCCGCCGCGGTGGCCGCGAGAAGAACGAAGACCGCATGGGCTATTGCTACACGCGCGAATCGGGCCTGTTTGTGCTGGCCGATGGCATGGGGGGACACCCCGAGGGCGAGGTCGCGGCGCAGATTGCGTTGCAGACCGTCTCGGCACTGTTTCAGCGCGAGGCCAAGCCCCAGCTCAAGGATGTGCAGGAGTTCCTGTCGGGCGCGCTGCTGGCGGCGCACCACCAGATCCTGCGCTACGCCACCGACAAGGGCATGCTCGACACGCCGCGCACCACACTGGTGGCGGCCGTGCTGCAGGCGGGCACCGCCACCTGGATCCACTGCGGCGACTCGCGCCTGTACATGGTGCGTGACGGCGACCTGCTGACCCGCACGCGCGACCACTCGTACATGGAGCTGCGCAACAACCCGCCGCCGGGCCTGGAGCGCATCAACCGCAACGTGCTGTTCACCTGCCTGGGCTCGCCCACCAAGCCCATCTACGACATCACCGGCCCCGTGTACCTGGAGCAGGGCGACCGCATCCTGCTGTGCTCCGACGGCCTGTGGGGCACGCTCAGCGACGATGAGATCGCCAAGCAGCTCTCGCGCAACACGGTGTCGCACGCCGTCCCCGACCTGGTCGAAGACGCCCTGCGCAAAGCGGGCGACAGCAGCGACAACGTGACCGTGGTGGCGCTGGAGTGGGAGACGCCCGATGCGTTCGAGTCCACCCAGGGCGTGTCCACCGACAGCATCAGCGAAGACGTGTTTGCATCCACCATCCAGGCGGGCCCGCTCGATGGGCTGGTGGACGACCTGGACGACGCGGCCATCGAGCGCTCGATTGCCGAAATCAACGAGGCGATTCGCCGCTCCGCTGCTCGAAAAGCCTGACTGACTGACCTGCCTCGGCTGCGCGGCCTCGTGCAGCGGGCGCAGGCCTGCGATCTGACCCGTATCGTTTTCTGGCGTGCGCCTTGGGCGGCGCATGGAAGGCATTTTCTGGACACCCAAGAACCATGACCACATTCCTTCGCACCGGCGACCGCGCCGCCGACCAGCTGCGCCCCGTGCGCATCACCCGCCACTACACCATGCATGCCGAGGGCTCGGTGCTGATCGAATTCGGCAACACCAAGGTGCTCTGCACCGCCTCGGTGGAAGAACGCGTGCCTCCCCACAAGCGCGGCAGCGGCGAAGGCTGGGTGACGGCCGAATACGGCATGCTGCCGCGCGCCACCCACAGCCGCAGCGACCGCGAGGCCGCGCGGGGCAAACAAACCGGCCGCACGCAAGAGATCCAGCGCCTCATCGGCCGCAGCCTGCGCGCTGTGTTTGACCTCAAGCTGCTGGGTGAGCGCACCATTCAGCTCGACTGCGATGTGATCCAGGCCGACGGCGGCACTCGCACCGCCGCCATCACCGGTGCCTGGGTGGCTGCGCAGGATGCGGTCAACCAGCTGCTGGCCAGCGGCAAGATCACCCAGTCGCCCCTGCTGCAGCCCGTGGCCGCGATCTCGGTGGGCATCGTGCAGGGCACGCCGCTGCTGGACCTGGAATATGTGGAAGACGTGGATTGCGACACCGACATGAACGTGGTGATGACCGGCGCGGGCCACTATGTGGAGGTGCAGGGCACGGCCGAGGGCGTGGCCTTTACCCGCGCCGAGATGGACCAGCTGCTGGGTCTGGCCGAAAAAGGCATCGCCCAACTGGTACTGCTGCAGCAGCAAGCCCTTCAGGATACTCACTAATTAATAGCTGCTCGGGCTTACTGGTCGCGCGGTAGAGGCCATTTTGACTATGAAAATTGTTCTTGCATCCAACAACCGTGGCAAGCTGGCCGAGCTGCAGGCCATGTTCGCCCCGCTGGGCGTGGAGCTGGTGCGCCAGGCCGACCTGGGCGTGGGCGAGGCCGAGGAGCCCTTCCGCACCTTTGTCGAAAACGCCCTGGCCAAGGCGCGGTTTGCGTCCGCCCACACCGGCCTGCCCGCGCTGGCCGACGATGCCGGCATGTGCGTCGATGCCTTTGGCGGCCTGCCGGGCGTGGACACGGCGTATTACTGCACCCAGTTCGGCTACGAGAAAAGCGACGACAACAACGTGCGCGCCCTGCTGGAGCAACTGCAGGGCGTGGCCAACCGCCGCGCCGCCATGGTCAGCACCCTGGTCGCCGTGCGCAGCCCGCAAGACCCCGAGCCGCTGATTGCCGTGGGCCGGGTCGTGGGCGAGATCACCACCGAACCCCGGGGCGCCAACGGTTTTGGTTTCGACCCCGTGATGTTCATCCCCGAATTCGGCCAGACCTTCGCTGAGCTGCCCGTGGAGGTCAAAAACGCCCACAGCCACCGGGGCCGCTCTGCCGCGCAGATGCTGGCGCTGATTCGCGAACGCTGGTTGGCATGAAATCCCCCCTGAGTCGCTTCGCGCCTTCCCCCCAAGGGGGGACACCGCCAGCGCGGCGGGGCGGCCCTTGCGCGGCGGTCGTGCGCGCGACAGCTCCCGCTGCAAGCGGCTACTGCGGCGCGAGCGCTATGAACCTTTGATGCTTGCAATGGCTATTCCTATCATCCCTGCTGCTGACGATGCGCCCGCCGTGGTGCGCGACATCCAGCACTACATGCGCCCGGGCCTGCTGCAGCTGCCCAGCCTGCCGCCGCTGTCGCTGTATGTGCACCTGCCCTGGTGCCTCAAGAAATGCCCGTACTGCGACTTCAACTCGCACGAGGCCCGTGGCGATGGGGCGGGTGACAACGGGGTGCCCGAGCAGCGCTACATCGACGCCCTGATGGCCGACCTGGAGGCTGCGCTACCGCTCATCTGGGGCCGCACCGTGCACAGCATCTTCATCGGCGGTGGCACGCCCAGCCTGTTTTCGGCAGCGGCCATCGACCGGCTGATTGGCGACATCCGTGCCCGCCTGCGGCTGGAGCCGGACTGCGAGATCACGCTGGAGGCCAACCCCGGTACCTTCGAGAAAGACCGCTTCCGCGCTTTCCGCGCAGCGGGCGTCACGCGCCTGTCGGTGGGGGTGCAGAGCTTCAACGACCAGCACCTCAAGGCCCTGGGCCGTGTGCATGACCGCGCCCAGGCGATGGCGGCGGTGGAGGAGGCCGCCGCGTCGTTCGACACCTTCAACCTCGACATCATGTATGCGCTGCCGGGCCAGACGCTGCAGGAGCTGGAGCAGGATCTGCGCACGGCGCTGGCCTTCAAGCCGCCGCATATCTCCATCTACCACCTCACCATCGAGCCCAACACCTACTTCGCCAAGTTCCCCCCGGCCATCCCCGAGGACGACCAGGCCTACGCCATGCTCGACCGCATCACCGAGCTGACGGGCCAGGCGGGCATGGCGCGCTACGAAATATCGGCCTACGCGCAGCCGGGGCACCAGTGTTTTCACAACACCAACTACTGGCAGTTTGGCGACTACCTGGGCATTGGCGCGGGCGCGCACAGCAAGCTCAGCTTTGCCCACCGCGTGGTGCGGCAGGTGCGCTTTCGCGACCCGGCGCGCTACATGGACAACGCCCTGGCGGGCCGCGCCGTGGCGCAGGACGACGAGGTGCGCCGGGCCGACCTGCCGTTTGAATACATGCTCAACGCCCTGCGCCTGCGTGACGGCTTTGCGCTGCAGGACTTCATGGCCCGCACGGGCCTGCCCCTCACCGCCATTGCCAAGGGGCTGAAGGAGGCCGAGAGCAAGGGCCTGATCGAGCGCGACCTGGCCCATGTGCGTCCGACCGAGCGGGGCTTTGACTTCCTCAGTGACCTGCAGGAGATGTTCCTGGTCGATTGAGTCGATTGAGTCGATTGAGTCGATTGAGTCGGATGGGGTGCGTAGATTCAAAGAAAAAAGGCCGTCTGCGCGCGATGGATAAATGTTTGTAGCTATAAAAATGATAGCTATTGATGGCCGCCGTATCGGGTGTCGGGCCTGTGCGCCGATCAGCCGCAGCGCACCGTCAGAATGCGCCCGTTGGCATCCACCTCCAGGTTCAGCCGTTGGGTGTCGAACTCCTTGGTGACCATCTGGCCCGGCCGCAGGATGCGCACCATCCGCGCGCCCGACCGGGCCCGCGCCGATTCGACCACCGACGCCGTGCTGTTCTGCCCCACTGCCGCCTGGGCCGGTTGCGCGTTGCACAGTGCTTCCGGGGCGGGTGCTTGCGCCTGTGACTGGGTGGGGGCTGGCGCCGGGGTGGGCCCGTGGCTGGCACAACCCGCCACTAGTGCGGCCATACCCAGGCTGGCAGCCGCAGCGGCCAAAGCGGTGTTTGTCATGAAACCATCTCCATCAAAAACAGGGCCAGACCATACCGGAAGGTGCGCGCCTAAGGGGTGTCGCTGCGTAACCGCCGGTACCGTGCGCAGACCGCCGGGCGTGGCCGGGGCTTGATGTCGGTCAAGACACTGTGGGCTGACCGCAACGCAATCACGCAGTCCGGTGCCTGTGCTGGCGGGGGGATGGGTTGATGTGAGGCCTGCCCTGCAAAATCGAAGGCGCCAAGATCAGCGCGCCGCGTGGGCCTCTGGCTTCCGTGTTTTTTCCGCAGCCCTGTTCTCCATGTCCGACGACCCCGTTCTTCGCCTCATCCACTCCTTGGGCGACACCCTGGATGGCCTGGATGTGGCCTTGTGCGCCTTTGACGAGGGCGACTCCACCATCGCCTGGAACCGCACTTTCTTCAAATTCTTCCCCGAACACGAGGGCCACGTGTATGTGGGCGAGCCGTACCACGCCAACCTGCGGCGGTTCTACACCGGGCGGCTGGATGCGCAGGAGCTGCCCAACATCGAGCGCTACATCGCCGCAGGTGTAGACCGCCACCGCGCGCAGACGCGCCCCTACAGCTTCGAGCACAGGGGCCTGCGCGTGCAGGTCGCGTCGCTGCCCGTTGCGGGCGTGGGCCGGGTACGTGTGTGGCGTGCCCAGGCCCTGCACAACGCGCCCGGTGCGGCAGACGCTCCCGACATCCACGAGCCCGGTTACCTGCGCAGCCCCCTGATCGAAAGCACCGAGCTGTTTGACCGCATCCCCGACGGCCTGATGATCTGCGGCGAGGACCAGCGCATCCAGTGGGTCAATGAGCCCTTCATGCAGATGTACAGCCTCACCGACCGGGCGGCCGCCACCGGCCTCACGTTTGACGAGGCCTACCGCCACGCCTGGGCAGCCGACGGCCCGGGTGGCATGGCGCCGTTTTTTGACGGCCTTTCGATCCTGCAGGATGGCATGCGTTTTGCCGGTGTGCCGTTCGAAGTGCCCTTGCCCCACAACCGCTGGAGCCGTGTGATCGCGAAGCAGGGGGCGGACGGGACCGTGTTCTACGCGCATGTGGACATCACCGAGTTCAAGCGCCAGCAGCACCTGCTGGCCCAGGCCGAACGCAGCGCCCGGGACAGCGAGGCCCAGCTGCGCGAGAAATCCATCCTGCTGGAGGCCACGCTGGAGCACATGGACCAGGGCGTGGCCAAGATCAGCGCCACCGGCATCGTGGAGCTGTGCAACCGCCGCGCGCTGGAGCTGCTGGAACTGCCCGCCGAGCTGATGGCCGCCAAGCCATCCCTCGTGAATGTGCTCGCCTACCTGCGTGCGCGCGGCGAACTCGACGGCGCCCCGCAAGCAGTGCAGGAACTGCTGTTGCACAGCGATGGCGGCGTGGATCAGCAGCAGGTGTACGACCGCCCCCGGCCCGACGGGCGCATTCTGGAGGTGCAGACCGTGCCCATCAAAGGCGGCGGCGCGCTGCGCACCTTCACCGACGTGACCCAGCGCAAGGAGGCCGAGTTGCGCATCCGCCATGTGGCCGAGCACGACGGGCTCACCGGGCTGCTCAACCGCACGGCCTTTCTGCACAGCCTGCAGGCCGCCGTGGCCGATGCGCGGCGCCCGGGCCGGGGTTTTGCCGTGCTGTATGTGGACCTGGACGGCTTCAAGCCCGTGAACGACCGCTATGGCCACGCGGTGGGCGACCAGTTGCTCATCTGGGTGGCCCAGCAGCTTACGCAGGCCGCGCGTGGCGACGACGTGGTGGCCCGCCTGGGCGGCGATGAATTCGCCCTGCTGCAGCGCGGCGTCTCGGACCCCGACAGCGCCTACCGTCTGGCCGAGCGGCTGGTGCAGGCCATCGGCCAGCCCACCGAAATCGAATCCCACTTCATCCAGATCGGCGCCTCGGTGGGCATCGTCATAGCCTCTGCGGACGCGGCCGACGCCGAAGAACTCCTGCGCAAGGCCGACTCTGCCATGTACCTGGCCAAGGCCTCCGGCCGTGGCTGCGCGCGCATCTACGGCATGTGAGGGCGGGGTGGGCGCCGCACAATCGGCGCTGTCCTACACACGCGCGCGCTGGTGCGTTTTACGATCACGCCGTCGATACCCCTTCGACATCCCTCCCGCTTGCTCCAAGCAAGTGTTCAGCCCGCACCTTGCGGGCTTTTTTTTGCCTGGCACATCGCATGCTTGCCTGAAAAAAGTCGGCCTATCTCTGGGCCTTTTGACCCTGCTCCATGCACGCCACATGAAGTGGCGGCACCATCGGTCCATCATCGGTTGCCAGCCTGGGTGTCACGGCGAGGCAACGGCCGCTCGCTACAAAACAAGAATGATCCTGTACAAACCCGGCACCCCATTCATCTACAAAGGCCGACGGGTCACCGTGGACTACATCATCATCCGCCGCACCGGCCTGTGGATCCGCCTGGCACACAGCGAGGATGTGTGCCGCCCTGAGGACCTGACGCCGATTGCGCCGCAGGGCTCGGACCTGGCGGAGAGCGCGGGCCGCACTTGATGGCGTGTGCCCCGGTGCCTGCTGCTGTGCGGGGCGGCTTCCACCGGGAGGGCGGCTGGAGGGGGGAAAGAAAAAACGGGCCGCGCGGGCCCGTTTCAATTTGGTGTGGTGGCGGAGACGGTGAGATTCGAACTCACGGACGGTTGCCCGTCGGCAGTTTTCAAGACTGCTGGTTTAAACCGCTCACCCACGTCTCCGGGCACGGAAGCGCGGATTCTAGCCGACTGCAGGCGCTGATTTTTTCAGCATGCCCCGCGTCTCGATGAACTGGATCACCTCGCTCAGCCCGCTCAGGCTCTTCAGATTGGTCATCACAAACGGCTTGAGCAAGCCCTGGGCATTGGTGCGCATGCGGGTGGTGTCGGCGTGCATCACATCCAGGTTGGCGCCTACGTGGGGGGCCAGGTCGGTCTTGTTGATGACGAACAGGTCGCTTTTGGTGATGCCGGGGCCGCCCTTGCGCGGGATTTTTTCACCGGCGGCCACGTCGATCACGTAGATGGTGAGGTCGCTCAGCTCGGGGCTGAAGGTGGCGGCCAGGTTGTCGCCGCCGCTTTCCACAAAAACGATGTCGGCGTTGGGGAACTCGCCCAGCATGCGGTCGATGGCTTCGAGGTTGATGGAGCAGTCCTCGCGGATGGCGGTGTGGGGGCAGCCGCCGGTTTCCACGCCCAGGATGCGCTCGGCGGGCAGCGCGCCGCTCACGGTGAGCAGGCGCTGGTCTTCCTTGGTGTAGATGTCGTTGGTGATGGCCACCAGGTCGTAGTCATCCCGCATGGCCTTGCACAGCATTTCGAGCAAGGTGGTCTTGCCGGAGCCCACGGGGCCGCCGATGCCGACGCGCAGAGGGGGCAGTGGTTTGGTGCGGTTCGGGATGTGGTGCAGGGTGCTGGTGGTCATGATCGGAAGAGGCGGGAGTATTGGGTTTCGTGCTGGGCTGACAGGATGGCGAGCATGGGCGAAAAGGCCTGGCGCTCGCTGTCCATGAGGCTGATGGCATGGTCTGCAGCAGGGGGAATAGCGTCGGCCAGGCGCGCCAGGATGCGCTGGCCAGCGCTTTGGCCCAGCTGCATGGATTTGAGCGCGGCCTGCACCATGTTTTCGGCCCAGCCAAAGGCGTAGGCCAGCAGCACGTCGCGCACGGGGGCCTGGGTGGTGGAGGCAGCCAGCGCAAAGGCCACGGGGTAGGTGGGGGGCAGGGCGGCCAGGTGGCGCACGGCGGGCATCAGGGTTTCGTCGCCCTGGTGCTGATTGCGCAGCCAGTCGGCCATCGATCGGCCCATCTGTTCGGTCTGAAGGCGCAGCTCGCTGGTCTCGCGGGTGTGTTGCACCCAGTCGTTGAGTTCGCGCACATGCGCCCAGTCGGCGCGACGCCAGGCGCCAACGGCTTTGGCGATCAGGGCCATGTCACCGCGCGCCTGGGTGATGTGGAGCTGGTCCAGCAGCCAGTCGCCCACGGCGGTTTCGCTGGCCAGGCCCGCGTTTTCAATGGCGCTTTCGAGCCCTTCGGAGTATGAAAAACCGCCCACGGGTAGCGCGGGGGAGGCCAGCCACATCAGCTGCAGGAAGCTGGCGGCGGGCAGGGGCGCGGGGCGGTCCAGGCGCATGGAGCGGGGCTCAGTGGTCGTGGTTGCAGTGGGGGCCGTGCACATGCCCCTGGGCCACTACGGGGATGGACACGGTGCGGCCCCGGGCGGGTGCTGAAGCCGCAGCAACCGCTGGAGTTTGTGCGTGCGAATGGCTGTGCTCGTGGCTGTGATCGTGCCCATGGTCATGTCCGTGGTCATGCCCACCATGGTGGTGGTGCCCCCCGCCGTGTCCCGCCGCATAGGCCCCACCTTCGGGCTCAAAGGGCAAGTTCTGCTCGGTCACGATCAGGTGCATGGCGCGCAGCATGTCGGCCAGCACGTGGTCGGGCTCGATCTTCAAGTGGTCGGGCTGCAGCTCGATGGGCACATGGCGGTTGCCCAGGTGGTAGGCGGCGCGCGTCAGGTCGAACGGTGTGCCGTGGCTTTGGCAGTGCGTGATGACCAGCACCGGCTGCGGCGCCGCAATCACGCGGACCATGGAGCCGTCTTCGGCCACCAGCACATCGCCGCCGCGCACCAGCGTGCCGCGCGGCAGGAAGATGCCCAGTTCGCGGCCAGCGGAGTCGGTGGCGGCAAAGCGGCTTTTCTGGCGCACGTCCCAGTCCAGTTCAACCGTGGTGGCGCGCTTGAGCAGCACGGGGGCCAGGCCTTGGCCCTGGGGGAGGAGTTTGGAGGCTTGGAGCATGGAGGTCTGTTCGGTCAGCAAAACGCGCATTGTGGCCCGGGTGGGGCAGCGCGGGGTTACTCACAAGGGGCTGCTCACACGGGGCTGCTCACACGGGGCGGGTCATGAAGAAGCTGTAAGGGTCCGGGCCGTAGTCCGCAAAGGGCCCGCATTCGACAAAGTCATGCTGAAAGTACAGCTGGCGCGCGGGTTCAAAGAAAGGTTGGGGGCCCGTCTCCAGGCTCACGCGGGTGAAGCCGCGTGCGCGGGCTTCCTGCAGCAGGTGGTCCAGCACCTGGCGTGCGATGCCTTGCCCCCGGTGGCGGGCGCTGGTGCGCATAGACTTGAGTTCGGCATGGCCTGCATCCAGCCGCTTGAGCGCGCCTGTGCCCACCAGCATGTCGCCATCCGCCCCCGGCAGCCAGGCGGACCAGAAGGCGATGTCGGGCTGGCGCAGCTGGTCCATGTCCAGCGCGTGCACGCTTTCGGGCGGCGACACCGCATACATGTCCTGCAGGTGCTCCTGCATGAAGGCTTCGATGCGCGGGTCGCTCAGGTCGTCTAGGCGGATCTGCAGCGTGGTTGGAATAGCGGCCATGCGTTGCTCAGAACAGGAAGTAGCGCTGCGCCATGGGCAGCACGGTGGCGGGCTCGCAGGTGAGCAGCTGGCCGTCGGCGCGCACGGTGTAGGTTTGTGCGTCCACCTCCATCCTGGGCGTGTAGCTGTTGTGCACCATGTGCTGCTTGCGCACGCCACGGATGTTGCGCACCGCACTGAGCTGCTTGTGCAGGCCAAAACGTTCGCCAACGCCTGCGTTCAGCCCGGCCTGCGACACAAAGGTGAGCGAGGTCTTGGCAATGGCTCCGCCAAACGCGCCGAACATGGGGCGGTAGTGCACAGGCTGCGGCGTGGGGATGGAGGCGTTCGGGTCGCCCATCGCCGCCATGGCGATCAGGCCGCCCTTGAGGATGAGCGCGGGCTTCACGCCGAAGAACGCGGGCTTCCAGATCACGATATCGGCCCATTTGCCGACTTCGAGCGAGCCCACCTCGTGAGCGATGCCGTGCGCAATGGCGGGGTTGATGGTGTATTTGGCCACGTATCGTTTGATGCGCGTGTTGTCATTGCGGGCCGTGTCGCCCTGCAGGCTGCCGCGCTGCACCTTCATCTTGTGCGCGGTCTGCCAGGTGCGCAGGATGACTTCGCCCACGCGGCCCATGGCCTGGCTGTCGCTGGACATCATGCTGATGGCGCCCAGGTCGTGCAGGATGTCTTCGGCGGCGATGGTCTCCTTGCGGATGCGGCTTTCGGCGAAGGCCAGGTCTTCGGCGATGCTCGCGTCCAGGTGGTGGCACACCATCAGCATGTCCACATGCTCGTCCAGCGTGTTGTGCGTGTAGGGCATGGTGGGGTTGGTGGACGATGGCAAGAAGTTGTCTTCGCCCACCACGCGCAGGATGTCGGGGGCATGGCCGCCGCCCGCGCCTTCGGTGTGGAAGGCGCAGATGCCGCGCCCGCCCACGGCGGCGATGGTGTTCTCCACAAAGCCCGATTCGTTGAGCGTGTCGGAGTGGATGGCGACCTGTGTGTCGGTGGCCTCGGCCACGTCCAGGCAGTTGCTGATGGCTGCCGGCGTGGTGCCCCAGTCTTCGTGCAGCTTGAGGCCAATCGCGCCCGCGTTGATCTGTTCGTGCAGCGCGTCCGGCAGGCTGGCATTGCCCTTGCCGAGAAAACCCAGGTTCATGGGGAAGGCGTCGGCCGCCTGCAGCATGCGCTCCATATTGAAGGGGCCCGAGGTGCAGGTGGTGGCCAGCGTGCCCGTGGCGGGGCCGGTGCCGCCGCCCAGCATGGTGGTCACGCCGCTCGCCAGGGCCTCTTCGATCTGCTGCGGGCAGATGAAGTGGATGTGGCTGTCGATGCCGCCGGCGGTGACGATGTTGCCTTCGCAGCTGATGACCTCGGTGCCGGGGCCGATGACGATGTCCACGCCGGGCTGCACGTCGGGGTTGCCCGCTTTGCCGATGGCCGCGATGCGGCCCGCGCGCAGGCCAATGTCGGCCTTGACGATGCCGGTGTGGTCGATGATGAGGGCGTTGGTGAGCACGGTGTCCACTGCGCCCTGCGTATTGGTGCGCTGGCTTTGCGCCATGCCGTCGCGGATGGTCTTGCCGCCGCCAAACTTCACCTCTTCGCCGTAGCTGCCCGCGCGCAGGGTGTAGTCAGCCTCTACCTCCAGGATGAGGTCGGTGTCGGCCAGGCGTAGGCGGTCACCCACCGTGGGGCCGAACATTTCGGCGTAGGCGCGTCGTCCAATGGTTGCCATGTGAGGGGTGCTCCGCGAGAACTGGTTACTCTGTTTTTGATAGCTTCTGGCGCTTATGGGACGCGCGCAAGAGGCTGTTTTTGCTTGATTTTTTACAGCGCGCCCTGCGTCAGGCCCTGGAACCCGAACACCTGGCGGTCGCCCGCATAGTCCACCAGCTCCACGGTGCGCTCCTGGCCGGGCTCGAAGCGCACCGCCGTGCCCGACGCGATGTTCAGCCGCATGCCGCGCGCGGCCGCGCGGTCAAAGCCCAGCGCGTTGTTGGTCTCGGCAAAGTGGTAGTGCGAGCCGACCTGGATGGGGCGGTCGCCCGTGTTGCGCATGACGAGGGTGAGCGTGCGGCGGCCGGTGTTGAGCGCGTGCTCGCCGGGTTCGGTGATGAGTTCGCCGGGGATCATGAAGGCTCCTTGGAGGGAAGGCTCAGGCCATTTGCGCCAGCAGCACGCCACCAAACGCCGCAACACCTGCACCTGCAGCGCGGGCCAGCCACACATGGCGGTGGCGCAGTGCCCAGCCTGCCGCGAGGCCCGCGCTGTGAAGCAGCACGGTGGCGGTCAGCATGCCTGCCAGGGTCTGCCAGGCACTGTCGCTGCCCGCCAGCTCATGGCCGTGGGCCACGCCATGGAACACGGCGAACACGCCTACACCCAGCGCCGCCACCAGGCCGGGCACACGCAGGCGCGACACGACCAGCAGGCCCGTGACCAGCAGCGACGCGGCAATCATCGGCTCCACCGCAGGCAGCGCCACACCTTGCAGGCCCAGCACGGCGCCCACCAGCAGCATGGCCGCAAAGCCCACGGGGCCCCACAGCAGGTCGCGCCCGGCGTTGCGCGCGGCCAGGGCGCTCCACAGCCCCACGGCCACCATGGCGGCCAGGTGGTCCAGGCCGAACAACGGGTGGGCCAAGCCGCTCAGTAAACTGTTGTGGATATGGGATTCAGCGCCTGTATGGGCGCTGGCGCCTGTGCTGATTGCGCTGGCAGCTATGAAAAGAAGAGCGGCTGTGTGGCGGTGTGAGAGGGCGATGCGCATGGGGGCTCCACGGAGAGAAGAGGGGGAGAAAAGGGGTCAGACGATCGGCTGGTGCACGGTGACCAGCTTGGTGCCGTCGGGGAAGGTGGCCTCCACCTGGATGTCCGGGATCATCTCGGCGATGCCCTCCATCACATCGGCGCGGGTCAGCACGGTGCGGCCCTCGCTCATGAGCTGCGCCACGGTCTTGCCGTCGCGGGCGCCTTCCATCACGGCGGCGCTGATCAGGGCCACGGCCTCGGGGTAGTTGAGCTTCAGCCCCCGGGCCTTGCGGCGCTCGGCCAGCAGGGCGGCGGTGAAGATCAGCAGCTTGTCTTTTTCGCGAGGAGTCAGTTCCATTTCGTTTCACTCAATGCTGGGGTCATTGGCTCGCGCGACCGCGATGCGGCCGAACGCGAGGGGTCAGTTCCATATCGTTGCACTCAATGCTGGGGTAAATGGCTCGCGCGACCGCAGTGCGGTCGAACGCGAGGAGTTAATTCCATTTCGTTTCACTCAAAGCTGGGGTCAATAGCTCGCGCGACCGCCGAGGCGGTCGAACGCGAGGGGTCAGTTCCATGTCGTTCTACTCAATTCAAGGCTGGATGGGCTCGTGTGGCAGGTTGTCCTGACCGGGCGGTCCTGAGGGCAACGGATTCATCATAGGCAGCAAGCCCCGTGCCCGCCATACGCCAGAGGGCGAACACTGGCGGGGCGCGGAAGGCGCCGGTGGCATGGAAACTGCACTTGCAAGGGCTTCCATCCCCTTTGCCCATGCCACCCTCCAACGCCTCCCTTGCCCCGCCCGATGTGGCATCGGCGCCCGCGTTGGGGCCGGATGCCGGCGCCCAGGCACCGCAGCAGGTGGTGAAGGTCCGGCGCGACTACAACAGCTGGGTGGCCACCGAGACCATGGAGGACTACGCGCTGCGCTACACGCCCCAGCGCTTTCGCAAATGGTCCGAGTGGCGGGTGGCGAACACCGCGTTTGGTGCGGCCTCGTTCCTGATCCTCGAAGCCGTGGGCGCCACGCTGCTGGTGCAGTACGGTTTCATCAACGCCTTCTGGGCCATCGTGGCCACGGGGCTCATCATCTTTCTGGCAGGGCTGCCCATCAGCGTGTATGCCGCGCGCTACGGGGTGGACATGGACCTGCTCACGCGCGGCGCGGGCTTTGGCTACATCGGCTCCACGCTCACCTCGCTGATCTACGCGAGCTTCACCTTCATCTTCTTCGCGCTGGAGGCTGCGGTGATGGCCTACGCGCTGGAGCTGGCGCTCGACATCCCGCTCACCTGGGGCTACCTCATCTGCGCCATTGTGGTGATTCCGCTGGTCACCCATGGCGTGTCGGCCATCAGCCGCCTGCAGGTGTGGACGCAGCCGCTGTGGCTGGTGATGCTGGTGGTGCCGTTTGTGTACGTGCTGATGCGCGATCCTGGTGCGTTTTATGGGGTTGTGCACTATGGTGGTGAATCGATGCGCGGCGCCACGTTTCAACTGCCCTTGTTTGGTGCGGCACTCACCGTGGGCATTGCGCTCATTACCCAGATGGGGGAGCAGGCCGACTACCTGCGCTTCATGCCCGCCCGCACGCCTGCCACGCGCGGGCGCTGGTGGCTGGGTGTGCTGGTGGGCGGTCCGGGCTGGGTGGTGCTGGGCGTGCTCAAGATGCTGGGCGGTGCGCTGCTGGCCTGGCTGGCCCTCAAGCACATGGTGCCGGTGGACCGCGCGGTGGACCCGAACCAGATGTACCTGGTGGCCTACGAATATGTGTTCCCGCACTACGGCTGGGCGGTGGCGGCAACGGCGCTGTTTGTGGTGGTGTCGCAGATGAAGATCAACGTGACCAACGCTTACGCAGGCTCGCTGGCCTGGTCCAACTTCTTCTCGCGCCTCACGCACAGCCACCCGGGGCGCGTGGTGTGGGTGGTGTTCAACACGCTCATCGCCTTCATGCTGATGGAGATGAACGTGTTTCGCGCCATGGGCGAGGTGCTGGGGCTGTACTCCAACATCGCCATCGCCTGGATCATGTCGGTGGTGGCCGACCTGGTCATCAACAAGCCGCTGGGCCTGTCGCCCAAGGGCATCGAGTTCAAGCGCGCGCACCTGTACGACATCAACCCGGTGGGCGTGGGGGCGATGGCGCTGGCGTCTGTGCTGTCCATCAGCGCGCACCTGGGGCTGTTCGGCCCGCTGCCGCAGGCGTTCTCGGCCGTGATCGCGATGGCCGTGGCCTTTGTGACTGCGCCGCTGATCGCCTGGGCCACGCGGGGCAAGTACTACATCGCACGCCAAAGCCATCCAGTGCCCGAGCCCGTGGCCGTGCCCATGCAAGGCCCTGTGCCCGGCGCCCGGGCGGCCGACCTGAGCAGCTACCAGCGCCTCACGGTGCAGCGCTGCGTGATCTGCGAGCGCGAGTACGAGGCGCCCGACATGGCCCAATGCCCGGCTTACCGGGGCGCCATCTGCTCGCTGTGCTGCACGCTGGACGCGCGCTGCGGCGACCTGTGCAAGCCCCATGCGAGCATGGCCGTGCAATGGTCTGCAGCGCTGCGCTGGGTGCTGCCGCGCGCCATCTGGCGCTACCTGGACACAGGCCTGGGCCACTTTCTGTTGCTGATGCTGGTGATTGCGCCGCTGCTCGCAGCCGTGATGGGGCTGCTCTACCACCAGGAGCTGAACACCATCGCCCAGGCCATGACGGACACCGAAGTGGCAGCTGCCCCGGAGGTGGCGTTGCGCTCGGGCCTGCTCAAGGCGTATCTCGCGCTGCTCGTCATCTCCGGCATCGTGGCCTGGTGGCTGGTGCTGGCGCACAAAAGCCGCCAGGTGGCGCAGGAAGAGTCCAACCGCCAGACGGGCCTCCTGGTGCGCGAGATCGAGCTGCACCGCCAGACCGACGAGGCCTTGCAAACCGCGCGCAGTGTGGCCGAGCAGGCGCGCCTTCAGGCCGAGGCTGCGCGTGCGCTGGCCGACCATGCTAACCAGGCCAAGAGCCGCTACATCAGCGCCATCAGTCACGAGATCCGCACGCCGCTCAACTCCATCCTGGGCTACGCGCAGCTCATGGGCGAGGACGCGGGCGTGCCGCCGCACCGCAAGCAGGCGGTGCATGTGATACGACGCGGTGGCGAGCATTTGCTCTCGCTCATCGAAGGCACGCTGGACATCGCACGCATCGAATCGGGCAAGCTCACGCTGGATGTGGCACCCATGCGCTTTGCCGACGGGCTGCATGAGATGGCCGCTTTGTTTGAGCTGCAGGCCGCCGCCAAGGGCCTGGCGTTCACGTTCGATGTGCAGGGGGTGATTCCTGAAGTCGTGCGCGCCGACGACAAGCGCCTGCGCCAGATCCTCATCAACCTGCTGGGCAATGCCGTCAAGTTCACCGTGCAGGGCACCGTCACGCTGCGGGTGCGCTATGCGCGCGAGATGGCGCGCATCGAGGTGCAGGACACGGGGCCGGGCCTCACGCCCGGCGAGATCGAACACATCTTCGAGCCGTTTGCTCGCGGCGGCTCGGCCGGTGCGCCGTCGGCTCCCGGTGCGGGTTTGGGGCTCACCATCGCCAAGATGCTCACCGCGCTCATGGGCGGCGAACTGACGGTGAGCAGCACACCCGGCGTAGGCTCGGTGTTCCAGGTCAAGCTGTTTTTGCCCGAGGTGCATGCCGAGGCCCTGGGCAAGGCCGCAGCGCCCGTGGCCGTGCAGGCCCGGCGGGCGCGCAAGGGCTACGCGGGCGAGCGCCGCCGCATCCTGGTGGTGGACAACGAAGAACCCGACCGCGAGCTGCTGGTGCAGCTGCTCGAACCCCTGGGCTTCGAGTTGCGCCAGGCCGCCAGCGGCCACGACGCGCTGGACCTGCTGGCCGCCGGCTACCGGCCGCATGCCATCTTCATGGACCTGGCCATGCCCGGCATCGACGGGTGGGAGACGCTGCGGCGGGTGCGGCAGATGCAACTGCCGAATGTCCAGTGCGCCATCGTCTCCGCCAATGCCTTCGACAAGGCGCTGGACAACGACGTGGACATCCGCCCCGAGGACTTCATCGTCAAGCCTGTGCGCCACACCGAGCTGCTGGACTGGCTGGAGCGCCGCATTGGGTTGCAGTGGTGGTACGAGGGGGATGCGCTGGCGCTGCCCACAGCACCGCAGTCCCCGCACCAGGCATTCCCCACGGCCGAGCCGTTGAGCTACCCCAGCGCTGCGGCCCTGGCCGCGCTGGCCCAGGCCGTGGCGCTGGGTTACTACCGGGGCATCCTCAACACCCTGGACGAGATCGAGCGCAGCCAGCTCGCACACCAGGCGTTTGTCCACACCATGCGGCAGATGGCGCGCGAGTTCCAGTTCGACGCCATGGGCCAGATCCTGGAGCAGGCCCCCTCGTGACGACCATCCCCACCCCCATGACCGCGACCTTGTCACCTTCCACCCCGGCGACCCCCGCGCTGGCCGCACTGGACCGCAGCGACAGCGACGTGGTGCTGATCGTGGACGACGTGCCCGACAACCTGGCCGTGCTGCACGACGCGCTCGATGAGTCGGGCTACACCGTGCTGGTGGCCATGCATGGCGAGGCCGCATTGCAGCGCGCCGCGCAGGCGCTGCCCGACATTGTTTTGCTCGATGCCATGATGCCCGGCATGGACGGCTTTGAAGTCGCCCGGCGCCTGAAGGCATCGCCCGCCACGGCGCACATCCCCATCATCTTCATGACCGGCCTCACCGAAACCGAACATCTGGTGGCTGCGCTGGAGGCGGGTGGCGTGGACTACGTCACCAAGCCCATCAAGCCGCGTGAGGTGATGGCGCGCATGGGGGTGCACCTGGGCGCAGCGCGCAAGGCCCGGCAGGATGCGCGCCAGGCGCGTGAGGCGCGCAACGCGCTCGATGCCTTCGGCTACGCCAGCATCACCGTGCGCGCGGTGGACGGCCGCATCGTGTGGCAGACCCCGCTGGCGCGCGAGCTGCTGCAAAGCTACTTCGGCGAGGTGGACGCAGATGGCACACCCACCGCCTTTGGCCAGTGGGCGCCCGAACCGGTGCAGGCCTGGCTGCGCCGCCATGTGCTGGCCGACAACGCCGCCGAGCTGCTGGCCGCATCGCTGGCCGAGCCCCCGCGCCTGGCGGTTGAGCAGGGCGCCCGCAGGCTCACCTTCCGCCTGCACCAGCAGGCGGGCGACAGCGCGGGCGGTGGCGACTGGCTGATCGTGATGCGCGAGGTGTCCGACGCGAAGATCATCGAATCCATGAGCCTGTCCTTCAAGCTCACCGCGCGCGAGGCCGAGGTGCTGTACTGGGTCGTCAAGGGCAAGATCAACCGCGACATCGGCGACATTTTGGGGGCCAGCCCCGCCACGGTGAAGAAACACCTGGAGCGCGTGTTTGCCAAGCTGGGGGTGGAGACGCGCACGGCGGCAGCGGGGATGGCGATGAACCGCATCCGCCAGCTGCACCCGCAGTTCGAGGGCTGAGAAGGTGTGAACGAACCCGCCATGCCCGCTCATCCCGCCAAAACACACCCGCACGCCGCAAGCCAATGCTCGCCACAGCCCGAGTTATGGCTGCGCTTTGCGCCTGGATCGGGCGCGTTTTGGCTGCCTGCTCGGGCACGCCGGATTCATTCGCATCTTCTGAGTTTTTGAAGCTTTTTTGGCCTTCTGCGCGCGCTGGTAAAAGGTTTTTAGCTATCTATTTTGAATAGACGGCACCTTGGCGCTGGTGCTTCCTGCTTTTTACATCCCCAGCGACTTGAGCAGCGCGTCGGTGTCGTCCTGCCCGGCGGGCGGTGGCGCGGGCACCGGGGGGCCTTCCTGCGACTGGGCCATCAGGGCGTCCGGGTCCGGGGCTTCCTGGGCCTCGAAGTCGTAGAGCTTGATGAACTCGGTGCGGTCAATCGCCAGTTCGAGGTAGAAGATGTTGTTGTTGGCGGTGTAGAAGGTCACGCGCCGGGCTTCGGGCTTGTCCAGGTTGGCGTCCACGCTGAGCTGCACCTGCTTGTTCAGCACCAGCATCTTGGGCTGGTTCTGGGTGATGTGGGTCTGCAGCTCGCGCCGCACCTTGCCGGTGAAGTCGCCCACCACCTGGTTCATCAACTCGCCCATCACGTTGCTCACTTCGTCCGAGGTATAGGAGCTGACCAGGTCGTCCTTGGACATGCCCATGTTCAGCAGGTAGTTGGCATACAGCTCCATGGCCGCCTGGCCCGAGAAGTTGATGATCACCAGGCCCGAGAAGCCACCGTCGAACAGCACAAAACAGCCGATTTCGGGCCGCAGGCAGGTCTTGCTGATGCGCTGCACCATGCCGGAGTAGTGGATCTGGCTGTGGGTGGCCACGCCCAGCACGCGCGTGACGGAGTTGCACAGGCTGATCAAGAGGTCTTCGGTGCTGTAGACGGAGGGTTTTTCGGGGGTGCTCATGATGGGGTGTGGCGGTCGGCCAGAAAACGACTTGTTGCACAGCATAGGCGATGACGCCCCCGGAAACCAGAGTGTTGGCCCTGCCGTGGCGCGCGCCGCCAACTGGTTCGGGGGTAGCACAACGCCAATTGACTTTCGACCCGGCTTGGGTATCGTGCTTTCCATCCAACAACAGAGAGGGGCGCCTGATGGGCAATGTCTATTCCTATGGTCTGACCGATTTCCAGGCGATTGCCACCGGGGCGGCCGTGCTGGCCAGCGGTGGTGGCGGCAGCTACCACGACGCCTGCGCCATCGTGCAGCAGCTGGCAGACCAGGGCTACACCGGCACGGTGCAGGTGCAGGACTACGACGGCGCCACCAACGCCTGTGTGCTGGCCATCATGGGCTCGCCCGACGCGGCCGACAACCTCACCCTCACGGCGGTGCAGAACTCCATCAGCAACACCGTGGCCGTGATGCAGGCGTACACCGGCATGCAGCCGGGCGCCTTCATTCCGGTGGAGATCGGGCCCATCAATTCGCTGGTGCCGCTGATCGGTGCGGCCATGTCGGGCGGCAGCATCTGGGTGGTCAATGGCGACGGGGCGGGCCGTGCCGTGCCCGAACTACCCCAGACCACTTTCACTGCCCCCACCGGGCCAGCGCCCAGCCCCGCCGTGCTGGCCAGCGATGCGTCCACGCTCGTGGCGGCGGAATATGCGGTGCTGGGCTCCGCCACGGCGTCGGGCATCGAGTCACTGGCGGGTGGGGTGGTGGGCGGTTTTGGCGGGTATTCGGGCATTGCCATGTGGCCTTCGAACGCTGGCAACCAGTTTGCGTTGTCGGGCAGCTACATCCCGGGCACGCTGGAGCAGGCGCGCCAGCTGGGCCTGCAGCTCTTGCAGGCCGTCACGCCGTTGAGCACCCAGGCGGTGGCGGCGGGCATAGAGGAGATCACCGGCCGCGCCGCGCGTGCCGTGGTCAGCAACTTCTACATCACCTCGGTCACGCAGTCCACCTCCAGTGCGTCACTGGACTCGGGCATCATCCGGCTGGACAATGCACCGGACCCGGCCCAGAGCACCGAAACGCATTACCTCTACAACCTCAACGAGAACCTGATCATGTATTCGGCGGCCAGCACCACCCCCGACATCATTGCGCCCGACTCGATCTGCTACTACTCCGAGAGCACGGGGCGCGGGTTCTCGAACGCCAGCGACGACCTGGCCCAGTATTTCGATGCCGCCTCGGGCCGCAGCACCGGCAATATGGTGAGCGTGATCGCGGTGCAGACGGCTCCCCAGCTCTACAACACCCCCGGCGTGGTGGCGTCGTTTGCGGCGCTGCTGCGCAACATTGGCTACGCAGGTGGCATGCCCCCGGCCTGAACCTGGGTGCAAGACAAAAACCCGAAGCCTGGCGCCTGGCGCAAGATATCTGAACGAAACGGAACGCTGTGAAAAATGGCCACGGGTATGGGTGAAGTAGACCTGAACAAGGAGCGGCTGGAACTGGCCCTGGAGGCTGCCGGGCTGGACCTGTGGGAGAACGATCTCATCACGGGCAACGTCACGCGCAAGGCCACCAAGACTTTCGAGGAGCTGGGGTTTACCGAAGAGGAAATCGTCTCGGGCGTGCAGGACATCTACGGCCTGTTCCACCCCGACGACATCGACGCCGTGCGCCAGGCGGTGGCCGACCATTTGACGGGCGTCACGCCGCAGTACCGCTGCGAATTTCGGCTGCGCTCCAAAAGCGGTGAATGGGTCTGGTTTGCGAACTACGGCCGCATCATGGACGGCCACAGCGCCACGCCGGGCAAGCGCCTGATTGGGGTCACGTTCAACATCCACGACCGCAAGTGCCGCGAGACCGAGATCGCCCAGATCAACCAGCAGCTTACCGAGCAGAACCGCCTGCTGCAGCAGCTCAACACCGCGCTGGAGCGGCTGGCCGCCAACGACTCGCTCACCGGCCTGTCCAACCGCCGCACGCTGATGGAGCTGGGCGCCAAGGAGTACAAGCGCACCGAGCGTTTTGGCCACCCGCTGTCGCTGCTGGTGGTGGACATCGACCTGTTCAAGGCGGTCAACGACGCCTATGGCCACCTCGCGGGCGACCGCGTGATCTGCGCCGTGGCCCAGGCCTGTGCCGTGCGCAAGCGCAACGGCGTAGACATCGTGGCGCGGTTTGGTGGCGAGGAGTTTGTCATTGTGCTGCCGGAGACCGATGGCCCGAGCGCACTGCGCGTGGCCGAAACGCTGCGCCAGGACGTTGAGGCCCTGCGGGTGGCCGTGGGCGACGCGGGGCAGGATGTGGCGGTCACCGTCAGCATCGGGGTGGCCACCCTGTACAAAGGCTCGGGACTCGACTTTGAAGAACTCGTGAACCGCGCCGACAAGGCCCTCTACCAGGCCAAGGGCACAGGGCGCAACGCCGTGTATGTCGCGGATGCGCAGACCGATGACGGAAGCATGGCTGCACCGACGCAGCTGGACCTGGGCGGCGGGATCTAGAGAGGATCTCTAGCCTTGGCGCGGTGCCTGGGCCGCCTGGTGGATGGCCGCCCGGATGCGCGGATACGTACCGCAGCGGCAAGCATTGCCCGACATTGCGGCATCGATGTCTGCATCGCTGGGTTTGGCGGTCTTCTTGAGCAGTGCGCAGGCCGACATGAGCTGCCCGCTCTGGCAGTAGCCACATTGCGCCACGTCCACCGCCGTCCACGCCGCGCGCAGGGCGGTGGCTTCGGGGCCCTGCAGGCCCTCGATGGTGGTCACGTCGGCGCCACCCACGGCCGACAGCGGCGTGATGCAGGCGCGCACGGGCTCGCCGTTCAGGTGCACGGTGCAGGCGCCGCACAGCGCCATGCCGCAGCCAAACTTGGTGCCGTTCATGTGCAGCTCGCCGCGCAGCACCCACAGCAGCGGGGTGTCGGGTTCGGCGGCGACGGAGACGGCTTTGCCGTTGATGCGCAGGGTGGTGGACATGGTGGTTCCTTGAATCGATTCAGGCCAGCTTCAGCGGCAGGGCGCGCAGGCGCTGGCCGGTGAGCGTGAAGAGGGCATTCGCCACCGCCGGTGCAATCGGTGGCACGCCGGGCTCGCCCACGCCTTCAGGGGGCTCGGCGCTGGCGATGATGTGGGTCTCCACGCGCGGGCAGTCGGCCATGCGCAGCAGCGGCAGGTCGTGAAAATTGCTCTGCTGCACCTGCCCATCTTTCAGCGTGACCTCGCCATGCAGCGCCGCCGTCAGGCCAAACACCACGGCGCTTTCCATTTGCTGCGCGATCAGGTTCGGGTTGATGGCCGCGCCGCAATCAATCACACAGACCACGCGGTGTACACGGATGGCCTTGTCAGCACCCACCGATACCTCGGCCACCTGCGCCACGATGGAGCCGAACGACTGGTGCAGCGCCACGCCGCGCGCGCGTTGTGCACCACTGGCATGGGCAGCCAGGGGCTGCCCCCAGCCCGCCAGCTCGGCGGCCTTTTGCAGCACTTTGAGGTGGCGCGGGTGCTTTTGCAGCAGCGCGGCGCGGAAGGCCACCGGGTCTTTCTTGGCCGCGTGGGCCGCCTCGTCCACAAAACTTTCCTTGAAGAACGCCTGGTGTGAATGCCCCACCGAGCGCCAGAAGCCCACGGGCAGCGGCAGGTCGATGATCTCGTGCGCAATGCGCGCGTGGGGCCATTCGTAGGGCTGGTCAAACGCGCCTTCGGACGCCGTCTTGTCGGGCCCCGCGCCGGGCAGCCCGAAGGTGCGCGCCAGCACCTGCGGCACGATGGCCTGGCCTACCGACAGGTTGTGCCATGCCACCAGTTGCCCCTGCGCATCAAAGCCCGTCTTGAATCGCGCCATGCACGCGGGGCGGTAGAAGTCGTGCTGCGTGTCCTGCTCGCGGCTCCACAGCGTCTGCACGGGCGCGCCGCCTGCGGCCTGGGCAATGGCGGCGGCCTGGGCCACATAGTCCACCTCCAGCCGCCGCCCAAAACCGCCGCCCAGCAGCAGCTGGTGCACGGTCACTTTCTCCTCGTCAATGCCCAGCGCCTTGGCCGCTGCCATGCGCGCCAGGCCCGGTACCTGGGTGGATGTCCACACCTGGGCGGCACCGTCCTTGACCTGCACGGTGCAGTTGATGGGTTCCAGCGCCGCGTGGGCCAGGTAGGGCGCGCGGTAGTCGGCGGTGATGGTGGTGGCCGCGCCCTGCATGGCCTGGTCCACATCGCCGGCGCTGTGGTAGCCAAAGCCCTTGGTTTCGTCCAGCGCCTGCGCCAGGCGTGCCATCACGGTGTCGCTCGACAGCGTGGCGGCGGGGCCGTGGTCCCATTCCACGGTGACGGCGGCCGCTGCCTTCTTTGCATGCCAGGGCGTGTCGGCAATCACGGCCACGCCACCCGTGCCGCCGTGGTAGGGCGCCACAGCCAGCACCTGCTTGACGCCCGGCAGCTTCTGGGCGGCGGCTGCATCAAAGCGCGCCACCTTGCCGCCGCGCGTGGGGCACATCACCACACTGGCGTGCAGCAGGCCGGGCGGGTTCGCGTCGATGCCGAACACGGCGCTACCGTCGAGTTTGCTGGGCGCCTCGATGCGCGTGAGGGGTTTGCCGATCAGCTTGAACTGCGCGGGCTCCTTCAGTGCCACCTTGCCTGGCATGGGCTGCTGCGCGGCCAGCGCAGCGAGTTCGCCAAACGTGGCGCGCTGGCCTGCGGCATGCTCCACCCAGCCCGCGTTGGCTGTGCACTCGGCGGCCTGCACCTTCCACTGCGCGGCGGCGGCGCGGACCAGCATGGCACGTGCATGGGCTCCGGCCTCGCGCATGGGCAGCCACAGGTCTTTGATGCTGCTGGAGCCGCCCGTCATCATCACGCCCACCTCGCGCATGGTCTTGGCCGTGAGCCAGCCCGCAACGGCCTTCATTGATCCGTCGTTGTCGGGGTGGAAGGGCAGGCCGTCCACCACGGTGGCCAGGTTGTTGTAGATGTCGTCGATGGACGCCATAGCAAGCCGCACCTGGGCCCAGTCGGCGTCCAGCTCCTCGGCCAGGATGGCGGCCAGGCCGGTGTGGGTGCCCTGGCCCATTTCGGACTTGGCCATCATCACCGTCACGGTGTTGTCGGTGCCCACCTTGAGCCAGCCGTTGAGCGCGGCCTGTCCCGGTGTGGCGGGCAACGGGTCTGCGGGGTGCAGGCGCTGGCGCGGGGGCATCACGCCCCAGCCGATGACCAGCGCGCCCGCTGTTGCGGCACCGCCGAGAAGCACTGTGCGTCGTTTCACCATGGGTCGGGTCCTTTGTGGCTGAGCGTGGGGCTGTGGCCGCCATCGTAGACGGGGCAGGCATTTCCCCCACTGCGCTGTAATTGCCGAAGATTTTGACTATTTTTGGCCGTTACCGCGCATTGGGTATGCCCTAATAGCTATTAAATGCATAGCGTTTCGCCTACCCGACACAGGCGTTGCTTGCCGGCCGCGCCTTCAGCGGCGACGCCAGCGCGTACGCCACCCGGCGTATTTCCCAAGCAGGCCCTGCTCTCCAGAATCCATTCCATCGCACCACACAGCCCTCGGGAGTTCACCGGGGCCAGGGCGAAGCGGTTTGAACCCTTACCTACCGGAGAAGCACACATGCAACGTCGTTATTCCCTCAAGGCCCTCGCGGCTGTCGCTACGCTCGCTGGCCTGTCTGCACTGCCAGCCCATGCGCAGGAGACCATCAAGGTCGGCATCCTGCACAGCCTGTCGGGCACCATGGCCATCTCCGAGACCGTGCTGAAAGACACCGTGCTCATGGCCATCGACGAAATCAATGCCAAGGGCGGCGTGCTGGGCAAGAAGCTCGAACCCGTGGTGGTGGACCCGGCCTCCAACTGGCCCCTGTTCGCCGAAAAAACCAAGCAGCTGCTGGGCCAGGACAAGGTCTCGGTCATCTTCGGCTGCTGGACCAGCGTGAGCCGCAAGTCGGTGCTGCCCGTGGTTGAAGAAATGAACGGCCTGCTGTTCTACCCCGTGCAGTACGAGGGCGAGGAACTCTCCAAGAACGTGTTCTACACCGGCGCGGCGCCCAACCAGCAGGCCATCCCCGCGGTCGACTACCTGATGAGCAAGGACGGCGGCAGCGCCAAGCGCTGGGTGCTGCTGGGCACCGACTACGTGTACCCCCGCACCACCAACAAGATCCTGCGCGCCTACCTCAAGAGCAAGGGCGTGAAGGATTCGGACATCGACGAGAAGTACACCCCCTTCGGCCACTCGGACTACCAGACCATCGTGGCCGACATCAAGAAGTTCAGCCAGGGCGGCAAGACGGCCGTGGTCTCCACCATCAACGGCGACTCCAACGTGCCCTTCTACAAGGAACTGGGCAACGCGGGCCTGAAGGCCAAGGACGTGCCGGTCGTCGCGTTCTCCGTGGGTGAAGAAGAACTGCGCGGCGTGGACACCAAGCCGCTGGTGGGCCACCTGGCCGCCTGGAACTATTTCCAGTCCATCAAGAGCCCCGAAAACACGGCCTTCATGAAGAAGTGGGCGGACTACGCCAAGGCCAAGAACATCGCCGGCCACAAGGACAAGCCACTCACCAACGACCCGATGGAAGCCACCTACATCGGCATCAACATGTGGAAGCAGGCCGTGGAAAAAGCCAAGAGCACCGACGTGGACAAGGTGATCGCCGCCATGGCCGGCCAGACCTTCAAGGCACCCTCGGGCATCGTGAGCAAGATGGACGAAAAGAACCATCACCTGCACAAGAGCGTGTTCATCGGCGAGATCAAGGCCGACGGCCAGTTCAACGTGGTGTGGAAGACGCCTGGCCCTGTGAAGGCCAAGCCATGGAGCCCTTACATCGAAGGCAACGACAAGAAGAAGGACGAGCCCGAAAAGAAGTAAGCACCTGCAGTGTGCCCAAGAGGGGAGGGCGCCTGTGTGCGCCCTCCCTTTTTCTTTGACACCCGCCTGCCACCGAGAGCAGGCCGAACGGAATTCTTCTTATGTTGCGATGTTTTCTGGCCATGCGCTGGTGCCTGGTCAGCCTGCTGTGTCTGGCGGGCAGCGCCCACGCCCTCACCGCCGAGCAGGCCCTGGCCATGGCGGCGGGTGAGACCGACGACCGTGTGGCGGCCGTGCAGCAGGCAGTGGTCGAGCCCAGTGATCGGGTCGCCGCCTTTTTGCAGGCCCTGGCCGACGACGCAGTGCGTGTGGCGGGCGGCAAGGCGCTGATCGTGAAGGGCGACAAGGGCATCGACCCCGTGACGGGTACCGAGGTGCCCGTGCCCGCCGATGCCGAAGACATCATCAACAACAACCGCATGCGCGGCGAGATCGACACGGCCCTGGCGAGCTTGGCGCTGTTTGGCAAGGATGAAGCGCTGCGCATGGCCGCCGCCAAGGCCCTGACCAAAGAGCCTGATGCAGGCCGTCTGCCCCTGCTCGACAAGGCGCTGGCGCAGGAGACCAACGAAAAGATCAAGACCCAGCTGGAGCTGGCCCGCGCCGCCACGCTGCTGGGCAGCGACGATGCCGCACAGCGCATCGCTGCCGCGCAGGCGCTGTCGCTCAGCGCGACACCCGACACACGGTTGCTGCTCAACGAACGCGTTACCGTCGAAGAAGATGCCAAGGTCAAGGCCGCACTGCAAGCCGCGCTCAAAGCCATTGACGGCCAGCTCGCCTGGGGCGAGCGCCTGGGCGCTGCGTTCTCGGGCATCAGCCTGGGCTCCATCCTGCTGCTCGTCGCACTGGGGCTGGCCATCACCTACGGCCTCATGGGCGTGATCAACATGGCCCATGGCGAGCTGATGATGATCGGCGCCTATGCCACTTATGTGGTGCAAGGCATCTTCCAGAAGTATTTTCCGGGTGCGTTCGACTGGTACCTGGTGGCCGCGCTGCCACTGGCGTTTGGCGCATCCGCCGCCGTGGGCGCGGTGCTGGAGCGCGGCGTGCTGCGCTTTCTGTACGGCCGCCCGCTGGAGACACTGCTCGCCACCTGGGGCATCAGCCTGGTGCTGATGCAACTGGTGCGCACCATCTTCGGCGCGCAGAACGTGGGCGTGGAAAACCCCGCGTGGATGAGCGGCGGCGTGCAGGTGCTCTCCAACCTCACGCTGCCCTACAACCGCCTGGTCATCATCGGTTTTGCCATCGCCGTGCTGCTGGGCATGGGCTACCTGATTGCCCGCACGCGCCTGGGCCTGTTCGTGCGTGGCGTGACGCAAAACCGCCCCATTGCCTCGTGCATGGGCGTGAACACCGCGCGCATCGACACCATGGCCTTTGCACTGGGCTCGGGCATTGCGGGCCTGGCGGGCTGCGCGCTGAGCCAGGTGGGCAACGTGGGGCCGGATCTGGGCCAGAGCTACATCGTCGATGCCTTCATGGTCGTGGTGCTGGGTGGCGTGGGTCAGCTGGCAGGCACGGTGTATGCCGCGCTGGGCCTGGGCATCCTGAACAAGTTCCTCGAAGGCTGGGCGGGCGCGGTGCTGGCCAAGATTGCGGTGCTGGTGTTCATCATCATCTTCATCCAGAAGCGGCCCCAGGGCATCTTCGCGGTCAAAGGGCGTACGGCCGATTGATATGGAACACCCCCCTGTGTCGCTCCGCTCCTTCCCCCCTCTCCTGCGGGAGGGGGGACGCCGCCAGCGCGGCGGGGCGGCCCTTGCGCGGCGTCCGCTGGCCCGCGCCATGACGGTTGCTACGGAAGCTGGCCATGCGTAAAGCAGAGAAAACATGACGAATCCAAACTCACTCCAACTGCCCGCACCCGCGCCGCTGCTCACGCGCGGCGGCTGGTCGGCCTTCATCGTGGCGCTCATCGTGGTGTGCGCCGTGGCCCCCGTGCTCAACCTGTGGGTGCCCGCAGGCAGCATGTTCCACCTGTCGGACTACGCCGTGGCGCTGCTTGGCAAGATCATGTGCTACGCCATCTGTGCGCTGGCCATGGACCTGATCTGGGGCTACACCGGCATCCTGAGCCTGGGCCACGGCCTGTTCTTTGCGCTGGGCGGCTACGTGATGGGCATGTACCTCATGCGCCAGATCGGCCGCGACGGCAACTACAAGAGCGACCTGCCGGACTTCATGGTGTTCCTCGACTGGAAGGAGCTGCCCTGGCACTGGGCGCTGTCCGACAGCTTCATCGCCACGCTGATCCTCATCGTGGCCGTGCCGGGCGTGATCGCGTTTGTGTTCGGCTACTTCGCCTTCCGCTCGCGCATCAAGGGTGTGTACTTCTCCATCATCACCCAGGCCATGACCTATGCGGCCATGCTGCTGTTCTTCCGCAACGAAACCGGCTTTGGCGGCAACAACGGCTTTACCGACTTCAAGCGCATCCTGGGCACGCCCATTGCCACGCAGAACATGCGCATGACGCTGTTTGTGCTGACGGGGTTGTCGCTGCTGGGCTTCTTTTTGCTGGCGCGCTGGCTGGTGCGCAGCAAGTTCGGCCGCGTGCTGCAGGCCGTGCGCGATGCCGAGAGCCGTGTCATGTTCTCGGGCTATTCGCCGCTGCCCTACAAGCTCACCATCTGGACCATCAGCGCCATGATGTGCGGCGTGGCGGGCGCCCTGTATGTGCCCCAGGTCGGCATCATCAACCCCGGCGAGATGAGCGCCGCCAACTCCATCGAGATCGCAGTGTGGGCAGCCGTAGGCGGGCGTGCCACGCTGATCGGGCCCATCGCCGGGGCGTTCATCGTCAACGGCGCCAAGAGCTGGCTCACGGTGACGGCGCCCGAGTTCTGGCTGTACTTTCTGGGTGCGCTGTTCATTGCGGTCACGCTGTTCCTGCCCAACGGCGTGGTGTGCCTGGTCAAGAAGTTGAAAGACAACAACAAAAAGGGAGCTGCGCAATGACGCCCGACCTGATGGAAGAAGGCGCGCGGCGTTTGCAGAAGACGCTGGCGCCTGCTGCTCTGGGCCAAACTGAATCCGGCGGCCGCGCTGCAGGTTTTTCGCGCATTGCCACACCGGGCGAAGTGGATGTGACCCATGGCCGCATCCTGTACCTGGAAGACGTGCATGTGAGTTTTGATGGCTTCAAGGCCATCAATGGCCTGAGCCTGGACATTGCGCCCGGCGAGCTGCGCTGCATCATCGGCCCCAACGGTGCGGGCAAGACGACGATGATGGACATCATCACGGGCAAGACGCGGCCCGACAAAGGCACGGTGTTCTTCGGCTCGACGATTGACCTTCTGCGCCACAACGAGCCCGAGATTGCCAGCTTGGGCATTGGCCGCAAGTTCCAGAAGCCCACGGTGTTCGAGCAGCTCACGGTGTTTGAAAACCTGGAGCTGGCGTTGAAGACGCACAAGGGCGTGAAGTCGAGCATGTTCTTCCGCCTTGATTCCGCGCAGTCAGACCGCCTGGCGGAGGTGCTGCACACGATTCATCTGGCCGATGGGGTGACGCGGCAGGCGGGCAATCTGAGCCATGGGCAGAAGCAGTGGCTGGAGATTGGCATGCTGCTGATGCAGGACCCGAAGCTGTTGCTGTTGGACGAGCCGGTCGCGGGGATGACGGATGACGAGACTGCGCGGACGGCGGAGCTGTTCCTGACCTTGAAGGGCAAGCATTCGCTCATGGTGGTGGAGCATGACATGGGGTTCATCCGCACCATTTCCGAGAAGGTGACGGTGTTGTGTGATGGCTCGGTGTTGGCCGAGGGCACGCTGGATCAGGTGCAGGCGGATGAGCGGGTGATTGAGGTTTATTTGGGGCGGTGATGGTGTCTTTTCGCCCTAGCTGTTTGGAACTCGTGAGCGTCCGCTATCCGTTCGGGCTGAGCTTGTCGAAGGCTGGGCGCTGCCTCGGAGCCGTTCGGACTGAGCCTGTCGGAGCTGGGGGGTGCTGGTTTGGAGGGCGTGCTGGGGTTCAGGGCGGGAGCCGGGAGTCGCCCGGCGTGCGAGTAACTTTCTTTTGCTTCGCCAAAAGAAAGTCACCAAAGAAAAGGCGACCCCCAGTCTGCGACCCCTTCGCTGCGCTACGGGGCAGACCTGTGGCGGGGCGGTTGCGGGGTGCGCCGCAGAACTCACTGCGCTGCTTCGCAGCTCCGTTCGGACAACTGCGGCGAGTCAGTTCACGAAGCATGGGCGCTTCGACGCCCATGCCACCCCACAACCGCCCCGCCGCAGGCGCAGCCAGCAGGGGGTGGGCAGCCGAACACCTAAACACCCAAACAGCCGAACAACCCCACGGGCCTTTGCTTCGCTCGGCACCGCCTGCGCAGCGCGTGGCGCTTGCGCCCGTGAGATGGGGCCGAGCGAAGCAATGGCCCGTGTGGATGTCCGATTCGCGGGTCCCCTTCACGATGTGCCGAGGAGCGCAGGGCGTGGGGCGGCACGGGCGCCTTAGCGCCCGTGCTTCGTGCTCTGACTCGCTGCGGTTGTCCGAGCGAAGCGCGCAGCGCGTAGCGAGTTCCGCAGCGCGCCCCACGCACGAGCACCGCAGGTTGCCCGCAGCGAAGCGAAGGGACGCAGCGCGTAGGGTCGCCCTTTCTTTGGTGACTTTCTTTCGGCGAGACGAAAGAAAGTTACTGCGCCGCCGGGCGCACACCCCGGCTCCCGCCCCTAACTCAAACACGCCTCCCAAACCAGCACGCCAAGGCTTCGACAAGCTCAGCCCGAGCAGCTACACGTCGCGCCACAGCATCGCAACGCCCCTTCCTGCGATGGCAAGAGATGCTCTCAAATCAATAGCTAAAAGCGCTTGCTAGACAGGCGCAAACGGCCAAAAAACTCAAAAAACCACCATGCTCACCGTCCAAAACATCAACCAGTACTACGGCGGCTCCCACATCCTGCGCGACGTGAGCCTTACCGCCACCCCCGGCAAAGTCACCGTCCTGCTCGGCCGTAACGGCGTGGGCAAAACGACCTTGCTCAAAAGCCTCATGGGCCTCGTGCCCATCAAAAGCGGCAGCATCCAGTTCGACGGCAAAGCCATCGACAAGGCCACCCCCTACGACCGCGCCCGCGCAGGCATCGGCTTCGTCCCCCAAGGCCGCGAAATCTTCGGGCGTTTGACGGTGGAAGAAAACCTGCGCATGGGCCTGGCCTACAAGAGTGGCTCCACGCCCGTGCCGCCGCACCTGTACGAACTCTTTCCCGTGCTCAAGCAGATGCTCAAGCGCCGGGGCGGCGACCTGTCGGGCGGGCAACAGCAGCAACTGGCCATCGCCCGCGCCCTGGCCCCCGGCCCACGTTTGCTCATCCTCGACGAGCCCACCGAAGGCATCCAGCCCAGCATCATCAAAGACATCGGCCGCGTGATCCGCATGCTGGCTGACAAGGGCGAGATGGCCATCCTGCTGTGCGAGCAGTACTACGACTTCGCGCAGGAGCTGGCTGATGAGTACCTGGTGATGGAGCGCGGCGAAGTCATCGCGCGCGGCCCGGGCAGCGAGATGGAAGCCAAGGGCATTCGCAACCTCGTGGCGATCTGAATGCCGATGGCGGTTACCGGACCGCCGTGGCGAGGGATGGACTGCGCCAGCGCGACACGCTCTCCATGATCAGCACCGTGCACACCATCCAGGTGCCACCCAGCAGCCACCCGGCCAGCACGTCGCTGGCGTAGTGCACCTGCAGCACCACGCGGCTCCAGCCGGTGGTGAAGACCAGCGCACCGGCCACCATCGCGGCGGGCAGGTGCCACCCACGCGGCAGCAGCCGCGTGGCCAGGTAGGCCAGCATGGCATACGCCACCATCGACGCGCTGCTGTGCCCGCTGGGAAAGCTGTAGCCGCTGGCCTCGGCAAGGCCATGCGTGTGCTCGGGCCGCACGCGCTCGAAGAGGTTTTTCAGCACCTTGGTCAGCGCGCCATTGCCCGCCATGGCCACCAGCCAGCCCATGGCCAGCAGGCGGTGCTGTTGCCACCACAGGGCGGCAGCCACGGCAAGCGCCAGGGCCGTCAGCACCCAGGTGTCGCCCAGGTGGGTGAGGGCGGCAAACACCTGCAGCACGGCGGTGTCGGCCTGGGCCCGCAAGCCCGCAGCGATGGTGTCATCCAGCACTCCCCAGGGGCCCTGGGTGCGTCCGCTCTCGGCCAGTTCGGCCATCGTGGCGCCCGCCAGCACCAGCACGCAGGCCGATGCGGCCATGGCCACCAGCATGAGGGTGGGGGCCTGTGCAGGAAAGAAGCGGTTCAGCGGCGGGCCTGCGTGGTGGCGCAGTGCGCGCAGGCCCGCCAGCGCGGCGGCGCCCAGCAGCGACAGGGCCAGCATGCCCGCCAGCCACCAGCCCACGGGGTGCTGCGCCAGCAGGGTGCCCAGCTCGGATGCGGTGGATGCAGTGGATGGGGCGGCAGGGACGATCATCGTCATGGTGCGGAGTGGTCCTTTCTCTTTCGGTTTCCAATTTTTTTCAGATGCAGTTGCCTGCACCACCCATGGAAAGAAGCCGCAGGTTGTACCGAAGTTCCCAGCATCCCGCGCTGTGGTGGGTGTATTGCGCGCACGGTGCAGGCATGTGTCGGCGCAGGCTGACACGGCGATGGCGCTGCGACCGGCTGCGGGCACCGCGCCTGGCTGCGACCATGGGCGACCCTGCGGCTCCTGCCCCTTTGTGGTGTGGGGCTGTTCTTGTTTGTTGCAGAGTTTTCGCATGACTCCTTCCGACCACCCCCATCCTCCAAAACCCCGTGGCCCCATCCACCTGGTGGTGCCCAAGCGGCCGGGGGCCGACCTGGACCTGCTGCGGGCCAAGCTCGAAGGCGTGGCGGCGCTGCAGGCGCACGACGTGGTGTGGCATGTGCCCCACCAGCGCGGCGACATCGTGCAACTGGCCCGCGACGCCGCTGAAGCCGCGCGCACCGATGGTGGCCTGGTGGTGGCCGCCGGTGGCGACGGCACCATCAACGCCGTGGCGGCGGCCGCGCTGCACGCGGGCGTGCCCATGGGGGTGGTGCCCATGGGCACCTTCAACTACTTCAGCCGCGAGCACGGTCTGGCGCTGGACCCGGAGCAGGCGGTGCAAGACCTGCTGCAGGCGCTGCACTCCGGGGACATGCGCCCCGTGCAGGTGGGCCATGTCAACCGCCGCATGTTCATCGTCAACGCCAGCGTGGGCCTGTACCCCAAGCTGCTGGCCGAGCGCGAGCGGGCCTCCCAGCGGTTTGGCCGCTCACGCTGGGTGGCGGTGGCCTCGGCGGTGTGGAGCCTGTTCCGGCCCGCAGCAGGCCGGCGCTGGAGGGTGGTGATGAGCACCCACCATGGCGCGGAGGTGCGGCATGAGGAGCATTTGGTCACCACCCTGTTTGTGGGCAACAACCCGCTGCAGCTCGACCGCATGGGCCTGCCACAGGCGCAGCAGGTGGCCGACGGTGGGCATCTGGCGGTGGTGATGCTCAAGCCCCAGGGCCGCTGGGCCACGGCCCGCACGGTGTGGAACGCCGCCACCGGCCAGCTGGACAAAGACAACGCCGTGACCAGCATTGCCTGCACCGAGCTGACGGTGGCCCCGGCCAGCTGGCGGCCGCCGCAGGTCAAGGTGGCGTTTGATGGCGAGCGCGAATGGATGGCGCCGCCGCTGCACTTTCGCGTCGGCACCAGGCCGCTTTGGCTGGTGGCGCCGTCGCCGCTGGTGCGCGATGATGCGGCGCAGCCTGCACTGGCAGCAGCAGTGGCCGAGACCGGCGCACCGCCTGCCCCCGGGCTGATACCTGCCTGACCACCCACCGCCATGCACGCCTTGATGCACCTGTCCGACCTGCACTTCGGGGCGCACGACCCCGGGGTGTGTGCGGCCGCGCAGCGCCTGGCACAGCGGCTGGGCGTGGCCCTGGCCGTGGTGTCGGGCGACCTCACCCAGCGCGCCACCGCCAGCCAGTTTGCGCAGGCCGCGCGGTTTGTGCAGGGCCTGCATGCGCGCAGCACCCTGGTGCTGGCGGGCAACCACGACCTGCCGCTGTTTGCCTGGTGGCTGCGCTGGGGTCGGGCCTACGAGCGGTTTGCCGAGCAGTTTGGCGTGGACCAGGAGCCCGTGCGGCAGATGGGCCCCTTTTATGTGGTGGGCGTGAACACCACGCGCGCCTGGCGGCACGAGCGCGGCAGCCTGTCGTCTGCGCAGATCGATCATGTCGCGGCCCTGCTGGCGCGTGCCCCGCCCGACGCATGGTGCATCGTGGCCAGCCACCACCCCCTGGTGGCGCGCGATGCCAATGACCGTGCCCACCGCCCGCACCGTGCCGACGAGGCCCTGCAGCGCTGGCGCGCAGCCGGTGCGCAGATGCTGCTGTCGGGCCATGTGCACGACCCCGGTTTGCTGCAGCCCTTGCCAGGCCTGTGGGCCAGCCGTGCGGGCACGGCGGTGTCGCGCCGCCTGCGGCACGGTTGTCCCAACAGCCTGGTGGTGCTGCGCGAAGAAGTGTCGGGCGAGGCACCCAGCCAGCGCCGGCGGGTGGCCGAGCGCTGGGACTACGACAGCACCATCGGAGAGTTCGCCTGTGTGCTGCGCCAGCCTGTGATGCCCGGTTGAAGCGGTCTTCAGTGCTGCCACCCCAAAAAAAAGGGCACCGAAGGTGCCCTGAAACTTGGAGACAACCGTTGTGATGTGGCTTAGAACCGGTGTCGCAACCCCACGGCAAAGCTGGTTCCTTGAGCGCTGACCACCGATGGCGGCGCAGGCAGCGTGCGGGTCTGGGTGCTGTCGCGCATCACCATGGCATAGAGGTCGGTGCGCTTGGACAGGAAATAGTCATACCCCATGGTGAACACCTTGCGTTCCACATTGCCGCCTGCCACCGTGGCGGGCACGGGGCCCACGGTGTCGCTGGTGCGGCGCACCGCGTAGCCCGCCAGCACACGGCCTGCACCCACGGGCACAGCGGCGCTCACATCCCACACCCGATACGACAGGTTGAGCGGCGCAGCGGCCGTGCCCCGGTTGTTGATGCGGCCCAGGTGGGCAAACAGCTTGACCACCTCGAAGTCGTACGACGCCGCCAGCTGCCAGGCGCGTGTGTCGTTGGGCGAGGTGCCGTCGGCAAAGGTACCGGGGTTCTTCTTCACGCTCTGCCACGCCAGCGATGCGGCCCACGGGCCTTGGGCATAGGCCAGCCGTGCCGCGCTGTTGCCGCCGCCCTGGCCTTCAGAGATGGCGTGTGCCACCGAGCCATTGAAGCCCGCAATGCTGGGGCTGTCATACACCACCGAGTTGGCCCATGCTGTGCCACCCGTGAGCGGGCTGCCGATGAAGGTGACCAGGTTCAGCGGCCCCAGCACGGTGGAGTCGCCAAACGCGTTGGAGGTAATGGAGTTCAGGAACAGCAGCGATGTGACATTGCCCAGCCGCACGCGGCCCCAGTCGCGGTGCGACACGCCCACCCAGGCCGCGCGCGAGAACACGGGGTCGGCCGCCACGTTCACGGGTGCGGGCAGCGCATCGCTGCGGCCGGTGGCGCCGGAGTCGTTGCGCACAAAGGACGACAGCTCAAACTGTGCCGACAGCCCGCCGCCCAGGTCTTCGGTGCCGCGCACGCCCCAGTGGCTGGTGGACATGCCGCCACCGTCCAGCTTGGTCATGGCGCGGTCTTGCGCGTTGATGCCGGCGGCGGGGCCCGCAAAGCGGCCTACGGCGGCATCGACCAGGCCATACAGCTGCAGGCCGGGGCCTGCGGCGGGTTGGGCTTGTGCGGCGAGTGTGGTGGCAGACAGGGCTGCAGCGGTGCCTAGGGCGCGTGCCCAATGCAGGCTGGCCCGAGGGTGGAAGGGTTGGGGTGCGGGAGAGGTGCGAGGTTTCATGGTGTCTTTCGATGGGTGAGGGGCAAGCGGAGGGCGAACCGGTCCACGGCGCAGCCAGGGCTGTTCCGAAAACGCAGTTCAACGGGGGAGGGCGTCAGCGCGTTGTGTGCGCCGAAAGCGGTGCGGCTAGGGTGCGCCGGTCTGGCGTGCCGATGCCCAGGGTGGGGCGGCAGCGCAGGGCCCCAGCCACCTGGGGTGGCGGTGGGCAGGGACCAGAAAAAAGGGCGTGGCTGAGCCTGGCATGCGGCGCTCGCGCGGCAGTGCGGGTGGTGGGGGTGGGCGTGTCAGCGGTTCGGCGTCAGTGCACCGCGCCTTCACAGGCGCCACGCATGCCTTGCGCGATGAAACGCACCAGCAGTGGCCCGGCCGTGGCTTCGTCGCCGGGCTGGTTCTGGCCGTACGACAGGCGCTCGATGCGCTGGTCGTTCACATGGTGCAGCAGGGCCCCCAGTGCAAACTGGTAGCACCACGCGGCCTGGCTGCGCGTGGCCTGGGGCAGGGCGGCGGCAATCGCATCAATGAACGCATGGGCCAGGGGGTCGAACAGCTCGCGGATGATGGGCTCGTCTTCTTCCAGGTGGTCGTTCATGCCGCGCGACAGCAGGCGCAGAAAGTGGTGGCCCGCAGGCTGGCGGGCGACTTCGAGCACGGGCAGCACGAAGGCCTTGACGATTTCGTCCAGCAACTGGCCGGGCGGTGCCTTCTGCTGGGCGTCGGCCAGCGACTTGAGGCGCACATCGATGTAGCCCGCATGCGCGCGAAAGATGGCGTGGTACAGCGAGAGCTTGGGCCCGTAGTAGTAGCCCACCAGCGCCAGCGGCACACCGGCTTCGTCGGCAATGTCGCGGATCGACACGCCATGAAAGCCACGCGTGGCAAACAGCCGTTCAGCCGCCTGCAGGATGTTGGCCTGGCGATTGGGAGCCAGCGCTTCTTCGCTGGTGGCGCTGCGGGCGGCAGCACGCTTGCGCGCCGGGACTTTCGCGGCAGGGGCGGCGGGCCGGGTGGCCGCAGTCTGGGGGGTGGATCGGGATTTGGGCATAGGTTGGTTTATACGGTTGTATAAATTTATTGAGCACTCGTACAAACCCCAGTCGATTTGAATTTGTACGTTCGTATAATTTTTTCATGCCACCCGCTGCAGGCCCTGTCAGATCTGGCTTGCGGGGTGTCGCTGCAACTTCCATCCATTCCAACAGGAGACAGACACCATGTTCACCCGCCGCCGTTTCACCCAGCTTTCTGCCGCCCTGCTGTCCACCGTGGGCGGTGCTCCTGCCGCCTGGGCGCAGGCCAGCAAAGACGCCATGCCCGACATGGCGCGCATCATCTCGGGCTTTCCGGCCGGGGGCACGGCCGATGCGCTGGCGCGCCGTGTGGGCGACCGCATGCGCGGCCACTACGCAGCGTCCTTGGTGGTGGACAACAAGCCCGGCGCAGGTGGGCAGATCGGCATCCTCAACCTGCGCGACAGCCCGGCCGATGGCACCAGCCTGCTCATCACGCCGTCGTCCATGCTGTCCATCTACCCCTACACCTACCCCAAGCTGCGCTACACGCTGGACGATGTGGCGCCCGTGTCACTGGGCGCCATGTTCGACCACGGCCTGGCCTTGGGCCCCGGTGTGCCCGACAGCGTGCGCACGCTGGCCGACCTGCTGGACTGGTTGCGCGCCAACCCCGGCAGCGCCAACTACGGCAGCCCCGGCGCAGGCTCCATGCCGCACATGGTGGGCGTGCTGCTGGGGCAGTTCAGCAAGATCGACATGCGCCACATCGCCTACCGGGGCACGGTGCCCGGCATGCAAGACCTGCTGGGCGGGCAGATCCCTGCGTTCTGGGGGCCGATTGGCGACTACCTGCAGCATGGCAAGGGCGGCAAGCTGCGCGTGCTGGCCATTGCGGGCAGCAAGCGCTCACCGTTCCTGCCGCAGGTGCCCACGCTGACGGAGCTGGGCTACCCCCTCAAGGTCAGCGAGTGGTACGGCTTCTTTCTGCCCGGCAAGGCCACGCCCGAGACCATCAAGCGCGCATCCGATGCCCTGCAGGCTGCGTTGAACCAGCCCGAGGTGGTGGAGTACGGCAAGCAGTACGGCCTGGAGGTCAAGCCCTCTACCGCCGCGCAGCTGGCGCAGATGCTCAAGGCCGACGCCGACCAGTGGCGCGGCCTCATCAAGCAGACCGGCTTCACGGCCGAATCCTGATCGCCTTGTTTCGACCTTTCCACCCGACCCCGCCATGACCACCACGCTCGCCACACCTGCGCGCCGCATCGTCGATATCTCGATGCACCTTGAAAACGATGTTGTCTCTGACCCGCCGGGCCTCGGCCCGCGCATCAACTACATCGACCACCAGATGAGCTTTGCGGACCTGGCGCAGTTCTTTCCAGGCCTCCAGAAGGAAGACCTGCCCGACGGCGAATCCTGGGCGGTGGAGGACGTGCAGCTCAACACCCACAACGGCACGCACCTGGATGCGCCTTACCACTTTGCGTCCACCATGGACGGCGGGCAGCGCGCGCTGTCCATCGACGAGGTGGACCTGAACTGGTGCTTCCAGCCCGGCGTGAAGCTGGACTTTCGCCACCTGCCCGACGGCTACGTGGTGCAGGCCGCCGATGTGGAGGCCGAACTCGCCCGCATCGTCCACACGCTGCAGCCGCTGGAGATCGTGGTGGTCAACACCCGCGCTGGCAGCGCCTACGGCACGGCGGGCTACACCCGCGCGGGTTGCGGCATGGGCTACGAGGCCACCATGTACCTGCTGGAGCGCGGCGTGCGCCTGACCGGCACCGACGCCTGGAGCTGGGACGCCCCCTTTGCCTACACCGCGCAGCGCTATGCCGAAAGCGGCGACGCATCGCTGATCTGGGAGGGCCACAAGGCCGGGCGCGACATTGGCTACTGCCACCTCGAAAAACTGCACAACCTGGAGGCGCTGCCCGCCAGCGGCTTCTATATTTCGTGCTTTCCGGTCAAGGTGCGCGGCGCCTCGGCAGGCTGGACACGGGCCGTCGCCATCTTCGACCCGGTGCTGCCGCTGCAGCCGGCGGCCGGAGTGGCGCCATGAAGCTTGCGACCCTGCGTAACGGCCTGCGCGATGGCCGCCTGGTGGTGGTGTCGACGGATGCGCGCCGCTGCATCGACGCCAGCCCCGTGGCCCCCACGCTGCTCGATGCCCTGGAGCGCTGGAGTGTGGTGGAGCCTGCGCTGCAAGACCTGGCCCGCACCGTGAACGCGCCCGCCGCCCCGGGCGCCATGCCCTTTGATGCGCGCCAGTGTTTGGCCCCGCTGCCGCGCACCTGGCAGTGGCTGGACGGCTCGGCCTTTCTGAACCACGGCCACCTCATGGAGCGCGCCTTCAAGGTGCCGCCCGTGCCCGACTTCGAGACCATCCCGCTCATGTACCAGGGCGCGGCCGACGACTTTCTGGGCCCGCACGACGATGTGGCCCTGCCGTCCGAGGCCGACCAGATCGACTTTGAGGGCGAGTTTGGCGTGGTGCTCAGCGAAACCCCCCTGGGCGTCACCGCTGAAGAGGCGCTGCAGCATGTGCGCCTCATCGTGCTCATCAACGACTGGAGCCTGCGTGCCTTCGGCCCGCGCGAGGCCAAAAGCGGCTTCGGCTTTGTGCAGGCCAAGCCGTCCACCGCATTCGCGCCCATCGCCGTCACGCCCGACGAACTGGGCGCGGCGTGGAACGGCGGCCGCGTGCACCTGCGGCTGCAGACGCAGCGCAACGGCGAATGGTTTGGCCACCCGCACGGCGGCGCCATGCACTTTGACTTCGGCCAGTTGATCGCCCATGCAGCGCGCACGCTGTCGGCAGGCACACTGATTGGCTCGGGCACCGTGTCGAATGCGGATGTGGCCGTGGGCTCGTCCTGCATCGCCGAGCGCCGCATGGCCGAAGCCCTGGCCGACGGCGCGCCGCACACGCCGTTTCTGCGCTTTGGCGAGCGGGTGCGCATGGTGGCGCTGGACGGGCAGGGCCATCCCGGGCCGTTTGGCGTGATCGACCAGGTAGTGGTGCCGGGCGGCGCTGCGGGCCCGGGGCGGGTGAACATTGCAGACGCTGCAAATTTGATAGCTATTCAGGCATGATGGTCGCGCGGTAGAGGCCAAAAAACCTTGAATTTTCTCGCTCCAGCCCATCCGGCCTTGGGTTGGCCGCCTCTGTTTCCATGGCCCGTAGTGCTGGGTCTTTCCCCTCTCCCCCTGCGGGAGAGGGTTGGGGAGATGGGGCGCCAAGTCAGCTTCTGCCACACGGCCCCGGGGTGTTTTCACTGGTTGACCAGCCGGTGGGCGGCGCCTATTCTGGCTGGCAGGGGCCGGTGACGGCCCCCCTATACCAACACACTCCCCCACCTCCCCCGCGCCATGCACAAAGAATTCCACCACGACGCCGTGCGCCGGCTGCAGTCGCTGATCGAGCGCGAAACCGGTACGACCCTTTCCGATGCGGCGCAGGCCGAGATGGCCAGCATCCTGCACGGCATGCAAAGCCCCGATGGCGGGGCCAGCGAGGGCCTGGACGTGGTGCCGCGCGAGGTCACCATCCTGCTGGCTGACCTGCGCGGGTTCACCGCGCTGTCGGGCTCTCAGCCCGCAGCCGTGGTCATTGCGGCGCTCAACCGCTGCCTGGCGCGGCTGTCGGAGGTGGTGTTCAAGTACCAGGGCAGCATCGACAAGTTCATGGGCGATTCGATCATGGTGCTGTTTGGCGCACCCGTGGCCCGCGACGACGATGTGGACCGCGCACTGCTATGCGCCGTGGAGATGCAGATCGCCATGCGCGAGCTGAACCTCGCGCACCTGCGCGAGCGGCTGCCCGAGGTCTTCCTGGGCATTGGCGTGAACACGGGCACGGTGATGGCCGGGCGTTTTGGCTCGGACGTGTATTCCGAGTACACGGTGATCGGCGAGGCCGTCAACCTGGCCTCGCGCATCGAGGCGCTGAGCCTGCGTGGCCAGGTGCTCATCAGCGACACGACGTACCAGCGCTGCTGGGGCCTGGTGTCGGCGTCGGCGCCCATGCAGGTCTACGTCAAGGGCCGCACGCAGCCCGTGAGCCTGCGCGAGCTGATCGCCATCCCCTCGCAAAAGCTCAAGGTGCCGCGCCAGGAGTTTCGCCGCAGCCACCGCGTGGATGCGCGCCTGCCCTGCCTGTGCCAGCGCATGCAGGACAAGATCGTGGTGCCCCACATCGTGCACGGCGCCATCCGCGACATCGGCTACCACGGCCTTCTGGTGGAGCTGATCGAGCCGCTGGAGCCGCACAGCGAGATCAAGCTGGAGTTTGAGCTGCCGCTGGTGGACTACCGCGTGGCCGACGTGTATGCGCGGGTCATCACCCTCAAGCAGGAGGGCGACGAGTGGGTGGCGGGGCTGGAGTTCACCTCCATCAGCGCCGAATGCCATGCCAAGGTGCAGATGTTCGTGCAGCTGCTGGTGGCCCACTGACCCACGCGGGTGCGCCCCCGGGGGCACATTCAACAGCCCAGCATCTGCGCCAGATCGTTCAGGTCTTTGGCATGCAGATCATTGCCCGGCTGTGGCGTGCCGTCCTTGGGCCGGGCGGCGCCCAGCTCCAGGGGGCGCTCGATGTAGGCGGTGCGCAGGCCGCAGGCCCGCGCGGCGGCCAGGTCGTCATGGTGGGTGGCCACCAGCGCCACCTGCTCGGGCGGCACATCAAACACGCGGGCCACACCCAGGTAGGTGTCGGGGTGGGGCTTGTAGGCCTTGAAGACCTCGGCGCTCAGCACACAGTCCCACGGCAGGCCGGCGTGCTTGGCCATGTTGGTCAGCAGGCCGATGTTGCCGTTCGACAGCGAGGTGATGGTGAAGCGTTTTTTCAGCCGCGTCAGGCCTTCGACACTGTCGGGCCAGGCATGGAGCCGGTGCCACACGCGGTTGAGGTGGCAGCGCTCGGCCTCGGGCAGGTGCGCCAGGCCAAAGCGCGGCAGGATCTCGTCGAGGATGCTGCGGTGCAGGTCATCCACCAGCGTCCAGCCCCGTTCGCCCCGCATCACCTGCGCCATGGCGGGTTGGTAGCCCGCGCGCCAGGCCAGCGCAAACGCATCGCCATCCACCGCCGGGTACAGCGCCTGCATCTCGCGCACGATGCTGCCGTGCCAGTCCACCACGGTGCCAAAGATGTCAAAGGCCAGCACCTGGACGGTGCTGGCAATGGTGTCTGCTGTGCTCGGGCTGATGCTCATTGGCCGTCCTTGCAAAAAGGGGGAGGGAGCGAGTGGGAGTGCCAGCCTAGCAGCCCCGGCGGCTGGTGGGTTCCCCCAGGCGACGCATGCCCCCGCACCTGCAAGGCCGCGCAGGGCATGTTATGGTTACCAAATTCGGGTTTACCCTCGTAACTGCGTTTCTTCTTCGGGCCTGTTCCCGCCCCAAACCCTGTTTGTTTCTTGCGCTGCGCCGTCATCTGCCGGGGCCGCTTGCCGTGTTGTTGTCCTTGCCATGACTGCGCCCCTGCCCTCCACGTCCATCGATTCCACCCCCACCGACGACCACACGCTGGTGCGCGCCGTGCTGGCCCTGGGGGTGGGCGGCTTCTCCATCGGCACCGGTGAGTTCGTCATCATGGGCCTGCTGCCCGAGGTGGCGCGCGACATTGGCGTGAGCATTCCGCAGGCGGGCCACGTCATCAGCGCCTATGCCCTGGGCGTGGTGGTGGGCGCACCCGTGCTGGCCGTGCTGTGCGCCCACTGGGGGCGGCGCGCGCTGCTCATGGCGCTGATGGTGGTGTATGCGCTGGGCAATTTCGCATCGGCGCTGGCGCCGGGCTATGGCTCGCTCACTGCCATGCGGCTGTTTACCGGCCTTCCCCATGGCACCTACTTTGGCGTGGCCGCACTGGTGGCCGCAGCGCTGGCCCCGCCCGGCCGCCGCGCACGCGCTGTGGGCTGGGTCATGCTGGGGCTGACCACCGCCACGCTGGTGGGCGTGCCCATAGCCGCCGCGCTGGGCGAGGCGTTTGGCTGGCGCGCGGCCTTTGTGTTTGTGGGGCTCATTGCCGTGGCCGCCGTCGTCATGGTGCGCCTGTGGGTGCCCGCCATGCCCGCATCGCACGGCGCCAGCCCGCTGCGTGAGTTGGGCGCGCTGGCGCGCAAGCAGGTGTGGTTCACATTGGGCATTGGCGCCATCGGCTTTGGCGGCATGTTTGCGGTGTTCAGCTACATCAAGCCCACCTTGCTGGAGGTGGCAGGCATGCCACCCGCACTCATGCCCTTTGTGCTGTCGCTGTTTGGCCTGGGCATGGTGGCGGGCAACATCGTCGGCTCGCGCATGGCCGACAAGGCGCTCATGCCCGCCATCGGCAAGGTGCTGCTGTGGTCTATCGTGGTTATGGCGCTGTTTGTGCCCGCCGCACACCACCCCGCCAGCGCCGCGCTGGCCACGTTCCTTTTGGGCACCGTGGTGGCCATCGGCCCCGCGCTGCAGATCCGCCTGATGGACGTGGCGGGCGACGCGCAGACCCTGGCCGCTGCACTCAACCACTCGGCCTTCAATGCCGCCAACGCGCTCGGCGCTTGGCTGGGTGGCGTGGCGATCTCGGCAGGCATGGGCTGGACGTCTACCGGCTGGGTGGGTGTGGTGCTGGGCCTGGGTGGTGTGGCTATTTTTGCGTGGTCGATGGGCACCGAAAAGGCAACGGCCGCACGCGCCTCGGCCACCGCATAGCCCAACCCCACGGGTCGGCCGCTCTGTAGCGGCTTTGCGACAGCCGCGCGCAGGTTGGCGGGCTCGCGCTGTCTTGTGCGTTACATTGGCTGCGGGCTGGCCTTTCTGCCAGCCACGTCGCTCGGACGGTTCCGGGCGCTTACGTGAAAGTCACACCGCATGTCTGCATCGCAGGGCAAGCGCCGTTTTGCGCGCATCGATCGCCTCCCTCCCTACGTCTTCAACATCACGGCCGAGCTCAAACTCGCCGCCCGCCGCCGGGGTGAAGACATCATCGACATGAGCATGGGCAACCCCGACGGGGCCACGCCACCGCACATCGTCGCCAAGCTCACCGAAGTGGCCCAGCGGCCCGACACCCATGGCTACAGCGCCAGCAAAGGCATCCCGCGCCTGCGCCGCGCCATCAGCCACTGGTACAAAGACCGTTACGCGGTGGACATCAACCCCGACACCGAGGCCATCGTCACCATCGGCTCCAAGGAAGGCCTGGCCCATCTGATGCTGGCCACGCTGGACCGGGGCGACACCGTGCTGGTGCCCGACCCGAGCTATCCCATCCACATCTACGGTGCGGTGATTGCCGGTGCCGACATCCGCAGCGTACCCGTGGCGCCCGATGTGGACTTTTTTGCCGAGCTGGAAAAGGCCATCCGCGGCAGCTACCCCAAGCCCAAGATGATGATCTTTGGCTTCCCGAGCAACCCCACGGCGCAGTGCGTGGACCTAAGCTTCTTCGAGCGCGTGATCGCCCTGGCCAAGAAGCACGACATCCTGGTGGTGCACGACCTGGCTTACGCCGACATCGTGTACGACGGCTACCGCGCCCCCAGCATCATGGAAGTGCCCGGTGCCAAGGACGTGGCGGTGGAGTTTTTCACCCTGAGCAAAAGCTACAACATGGCGGGCTGGCGCGTGGGCTTCATGGTCGGTAACCCTGACCTGGTGGCCGCGCTCGCGCGCATCAAGAGCTACCACGACTACGGCACCTTCACGCCGCTGCAGGTCGCGGCGATTGCCGCACTGGAGGGCGACCAGCAGTGCGTGAAAGACATCGCCGCCCAGTACCAGCGCCGCCGCGACGTGCTCTACAAAGGCCTGACGGAAGCGGGCTGGGCCGTGGACTGCCCCAAGGCCAGCATGTACATCTGGGCCCGCATCCCCGAGCCCTACCGCGCGCTGGGTTCGCTGGAATTTGCGCGGCAACTGCTGGACAAGGCCAAGGTGTGTGTGTCGCCGGGCATCGGGTTTGGCGACCAGGGGGACGAGTACGTGCGCTTTGCGCTGATTGAGAACGAGGCGCGGATTCGGCAGGCGGTGCGGGGGATTCGGGGGATGTTCAAGGCCGATGGCTTACTGAAGGTGCCAACTGTGGCGCCGGTGTGAGCCAGCTAGAACTGCCGGGTTGAGGATCACACGACACACGTACTCCGAGCGGTTGGCATTGAACGAGGCCACCGTTCGGGGTCCGAATAAACCGCTGCAGGGCATTTCAATTGACAGGCTGCAGCGGCCCCATACATGGAATTCTTCAATGGAATACGACAAGAATATTTCACCTGTGGGCTGGTACGTCGTTTCCTACCTGCTGCGCTTCGTGGAGTTGAATGACGACAGGAAAGACGATGATGAAGCTCGATTCCTGTCCTGGGAAAACACAATACTTGTACGCGCATCGACTCTCGATGAAGCCTATAAAAAGGGTATGTCGGTTGCTCGCGAGAGTTCGAAACCATACAAGGGTGGGCCTGAAGGTGTACCTGTTCAATGGAAGTTGGTAGGCATTACCGATATCCTTCCCATCTACGAAGAACTGGGAGATGGGGCAGAAATCATCTGGACAGAGCGCTCTCCTCGAAAGCTCAAAAATCTCAAACAGATGGTGAGACCGAAGGGCTCTTTCCGGCAGTAGATGCCAACGCCGGCGAAGTGGCAGCGAGCCGTCAGCTTTCGAGATAAATGTATCGCGCCTTCAAGCTCCAAGCTGAGGCTCAGTCTGAACCAAAGGCGCGTGCGCGAGCCGCTTTCAGCCAGGCATGGTCGGGTGGTCCGTTGAAACCAACTACGGCATCTACGCCACACCGAGGACAGATGGCAGTTTGATCCTGATTGTCGCCATCACACCACTCAGAAATAGTGCTGGGGGAATATGTCTCCAGACAGTAGTAGTACGCAGCAACCTCGCTAGTGAGGAGCGCTGCACGATGTAACGTGGATCCGCAAGTTCTGCTCATGACGGGCTGTGTCTAAGGTTGGTGAATAGATCGCTTGCAGGGGGCTGAGAAACTGTGCACTCGGCGATAGGCCACTCACCTACATCGCCCAAATCCTAGGCGCTTCCCCCTCCAACCCCCACAACACCTCCCGCCAAGCCACCCGCACGGCCTTGAGCAGCTTCATCGCGGGCTCCACCTGCGGCGCCAGCACGCGCACCACCACCATGCGGTCGTTGGGGCTGGTGGCGCCTGCGGTCGCCTTGACCTGGGGGTGCTGATCCATCACTGCGCGGGCCGCGTCCAAGGCGGCGTCGCGGCGGGTGCGGTCCAGGGGCGTGCCTGCGGCAAAAAACATGCTGGCCATGCAGCGGTGGCCTGCCAAACCCAAGGGACTGCTCAGCAGCCGGTCGTCGGCGGCGTCGATGACGCCGCGCTCCAGCCACAGGCCGGGCACTTCCAGGTGCTGGGTGAAGCGGCCTTGTTCAAACGGCTGGCCCGCGTGCGGAAGGCCCAGCGCCGTCACGTCCCAGGCAATGCATTCGGCGCCAGGGGCGAGGTTCAGCGTGAGGTGGTTTTCGGCGTGGCAGGCGCTGTAGCACAGGGCTTCGAGCGGCAGCCATTCCAGCCGTGCGCCTTCGGCCAGGGTGAGGTGGCTGCGCTGCAAGGCCAGCGGGCCGGTGGAGCGGTAGAAGCGCGTGGCGCCGGGCGTGGTGACCAGGCCGTGGGCGCCGGGGCCCACGGTGGTGGTGATGTCCAGCGTGTCGCCGCCCACCAGGCCGCCGGGGGGGTGCACCAACACGTTGTGGCAGATGGCGTCACCCTCGGGGTACAGGCTTTGCAGAATGCGCAGCGGGCCGTTGTGCTCGTAGCGGGCTACCGTGCGGGCGTTATGTTCTGCCGTGTAGTCGAGCTGAAGGCGGGCGTGCCAGGGCATGGTGCGGGTAATTTGCTATTAAATGAGTAGCTGATTATGCCCCGTGGATAAGCGCAAGGGGCATTTTTGACCCGATGTTCGCGCTGGGCGGGATCGGTTTGCAGCACCCTCGCCTCTTGTGGGAGAGGGCGGGGGGAGAGGGGGTTGGGGCGCTACTTTGGGGAGCTGCCCCCTCTCCCCGGCCCTCTCCCGCGAGGGGAGAGGGAGGAATACCGGGGCGCGTTGAGACGTGGCTGTAAGGGCTCAGGCGGTCTGGAGCGCGGGTGTGGGGGTTGCAGCCTGAGGCATGGCCGCATACCAGCTGCGCAGCTTGCCCGGGTTGAGCAGGCCCTGGGGGTCAAAGCGGCGCTTCATGCCCACCACGGCAGGGTCCAGCTGGTTCTGCTTGCCGTCTTCCACGATGTACACGTGTGGGTTGTTGATCTGCACGCCGTGGTCGCGGTAGATCTGCATGATCTGGTTCAGGCGCTCTTCGGTGGTGTAGCGAATGATCTGCAGGCCGCTGCAGTTGAAGGCGCCTTCCTTGGTGCGCAAGAACTCCAGGTGCATCATCACCTCGCCTTTCAGCGCAGCCTCCAGCGCCTTCACCTGCTTGAGGCGGTGCATGGGTGTTGGCGCCGACCGGAAACTGAGCCAGTTTTGTAGGTAGGGCCGAAGTAAAAATGAGCCAGGTGTTCAACCTACCCTGCTGTTTATTTAAGCAGCGGGGTTCGAGGAGTGATCACCATGGACATGATTGGCAGGATCCGACGGCTGCACGTGAGGGACAAGCTGTCGGAGCGCGAGATAGCGCGCATGACGGGGCTGTCGCGCAACACGGTGTCGAAGTGGC
>NZ_JBUDZG010000032.1:0-48742 GCF_054950075.1 Acidovorax sp. Q11
AGTGCGCGCTCCAATACGGCCTTCTTGAACTGCTGGAAGATGCCCTCAAGCTCGGCTGGCGTCACCGGCCCGGGGATCAGTTGCTCAAGCGCTGCGGCTGAGAATTGCGGCTGCGCCGCCTTGTCCGTCGCTGCGGTTGTCTTCGTCTTGCGTGGCATTCATGCTCCTTGTTGACATGCTATGCATCACACACAAAATTTCTGACAGGCTCGCAATGCACGATCAACACCAGTACTTGAAACAAGCTCTGCCAATGGGTTTGCCCCACAGAACGTGGCGAAACATTGACGCGTTTGACAAGCACCGACTCAATCAAGCGTTGCATTCCCTCTCCTCCCTTTGGTGCGCCAGACTGTAGGGACCACTCAGTCACGGGGCAAGGGATTCCGGCCGCGGCGTTGTAAGTCCGTGTAACGCTGCAGGCCACCGCACCCAGCCACAATCCGTTCACAATGGCGCAGGCCCAGATTCCGGGCCTCCCGCATCCCACCCCACCGTGGCGCCCGCCGCCACAGGAGGAGCGCCCGTGCCGCAGACCCCCGCCCGACGCCGTGTTCGACCGCTGCGCAGCCCTGTGCCGCGTGTGGCCCCGGCCAGCCGCCCCAGCAGCCTGCTGCAGCGCGCCCACCTGCCCCCCGTGCCCAGCACCCTGCTGATCCCGCTGGCGGCGCGGGCGCGGGGGGCGCGCTACTTTCCGTGGCTGGACTGCCGCGACGCCGTGGCGAGTGAGTTGTTGCAGCGCCTGGGTGCCGATGTGGATGCGCTGCTGGACGACCTGCCCACGGTGTTCCAGGTGCTGTGGCGCACCGGGGCCGTCAAGGATGCGGGGCGTGCCTTTTTTGCGGCGCACCCGCAGGGCCTGGGGGCCAACCTGGGGTGTGGGCTCACGCAGCATTTCCAGTGGCTGGATGCGGGCGCCAACCAGTGGCTCGATGCCGACTTGCCCGAGGTGATGGCGCTGCGCCAGCAGCTGCTGCTGGTGTTGGGCCCGCGCATGCAGCAGGCCGAGGTGGACCTGACCCAGCCTGGCTGGTGGCAGCGCCTGGGGCTGCCATCGCGCAGCAGCGCGCAGCCGGTGCTGCTGGTGTGCGAGGGCGTGCTGATGTACCTGCAGCCCGCGCAGGTGCAGGCGGTGCTGGCCGAGTTTGCGCAGTGTGCGCCCCCGGGCTCGCGCATGGTGCTGGATGTGCTGACGCGCCAGGCCGTGGGCCGGGCCGCCCGGCACCCCGGCGTGGGGCCCACGGGGGCCGAGTTCTGCTGGGGCGTGGGCCGCATGGCCGAGCTGGCTGCCGTGCACCCGCGCCTGCGGCTGCTGCGTGAGCAGAGCGCGGCCGAGGGCTATGGCTGGGCGGGCATTGCGCTGGATGCGCTGTGGCGGCCCTGGCTGGGCGCGCCGGTGTATGGGGTGGCCACGTTGGCGGTGACGGATTGAAGCCCCTCTGAGTCGCCTTTGGCGCCTTCCCCTGCAGGGGGGCGCCACCCGTGGCCTGGCAAAGCCAGTTCCACGGGTAGCAGTGGCCTGGGACGCGCCAGTGGCAGAGGTTGTGCAGCTGAAAAGTAGCTGTCCGCTTCAATATTGAGGGACAACTATCCGAAAGCCCGTAGAGCTTGGCGTTGGCCGCTAGCCGCTAGCCGTTGCGCAGCCCCGCCGCCTGCCCGGGCGCCAGCATGCGCATCCACGCGGGGGCCTGGCCCGTGAGCTGCCCCACGATGGCCGCCTGCAGCGGCGGCAGGCGCCGCGCGCCCTGCAGCACCAGCTGGCGCAGCAGGCGCGGCACCGGGCGGGCGTCGGTGTACAGGCGCACGATGGCGTTGGTGCCCTGGTAGATGGGCCAGGCGTGGCGGTGGTGGCCCTGGGCGTAGGGGGCGAGGGCGTCGGCGCTGCCAATGTCCTGCCCGCGCTGGCGGGCGCTGACCAGCGCGGCCGTGAGCCGCTCCACCCCGGCCAGACCCAGGTTGTAGCCATGGGCCGTCACGGGGTGCATGCCTACGGCGGCGTCGCCCAGCAGCGCGCAGCGGTGGCCCGCAAAGCGCTGCGCAAACACGGCGACCAGCGGGTAGGCATAACGTTCGCCCACCAGCACCATGGGGCCCAGCCGGTCGCTGAACTGCGCCTGCACCTGGGAGGCAAAGGCTTCGGGGCTTTGTGCCATCAGCGCGGCGGCGTCGGCAGCACCGGCGGTGACGACCACCGAGCACAGCGCATGCCCTTCGTGTGGGTCGTCCGGCAGCGGCAGCACGGCCAGGGTGCGGTCGTAGCCAAAACACTCGTGCGCCACGCCGCCATGGGGCAGGGTGTGGCGCATGCGGCAGACGATGACGGTGCGGCCAAAGTCGGTCATCTGCGCGCCCAGGCCCAGCTGGCGGCGCGTGGCCGAGAAGCGGCTGTCGGCCGCCACCAACAACGGGGCCGTCAGGCGCTGGGGCGTGGTGTGGTCGCCGGGGGCGGTGGGCACACAGTCCAGTTCGGCATGGCCGGGCAGCGTGGCAACGCGGGTGACCTGGGTGCTGGTGAGCAGGCGCACGCCCGGCGTGCAAGCTGCCACGGTGTGGGCCGTGCGGCGCAGCGCGTGGTTGGGAACGATAAAGCCCAGGGCGCCGGGAGCCGCCGCATCGCCGCTGTGTGCGCCGCTGGCCGCGTTCAGTTGCAGCGCGCTGTGGCGGCCCAGTGGGCCGTCGTGCACCTGGGCCTCGGCGATCTGGCCCACCTCGTGGTCGGCCAGGTGGGCCCAGCTGCCCAGCCGCTGCAGCGTGGCCCGGCTGGGGTGGGTGAGGGCGATTTCGCGGCCATCGGGTGCGGGTTGGGCCAGGGCGTTGTCGCTCTGCTGCTCGACCACGGTGGCAGTGAAACCGGCCTGGGCCAGGGAGATGGCCAGCGACAGGCCCGCCGGGCCTGCGCCGACGATGAGCACGTCGCTGTGGTGGGTGGTGGTCATGGCAGGGAGAAATCGAAGTCGGCCGAACAGTGCCGGGCCTGCCCAGACATCGCATCTGGAGCGCCTGCCATTGTGGGCGCGGCCTGCGCGGCGGGTTTTGCCCTGGGTCAAGCGGCTGCGCAGGTAATTGCTATACAAATAATAGCTATCAAGGCAATACCAGCGCGCGGTAACGGCCAAAAAACCTTCAAATTTCTGGCCCCCGGCCCTGCGCTGCGCGCGGTGGGCTGGCTCCCACCGTCACCATCGCTCAGCCGCTCAGCCGCTCAGCCGCTCAGCCGCTCAGTCCTTGGCGGCCTTGCGTGTGCCCCTGGCCGGTTTCTTCTTGGCCGTGCCAGCCTTCTTGCCGCGCAGGTGCAGCCCCCAGGTCACCAGCAGCCACAGGTAAGACGCGGGGATGCTGTACGCGGCAAAGGCGGCCAGCGACAGCGGCGGTGCGGTGATGGAGCGGGGGTTGGCGATGGTCGCCAGCAGCTGGCGTGTGCCCGTGCCCACCTCGGGCGTGGTGTGCTGGCTGCCCGAGCGCGCCATGAGTGCGCCCATGAAGGTGAAAAACTCCATAAGCAGCGCACCAATCAGAAAACACGCGGCCAGGGCTAGCAGCTGCGCAAACGCCCGGCGGTTGCCCTTGGCCAGAAAAACGATGGCTGACACCAGCACCAGGGCGGGCAGCAGGAGGACCACGGCGGGCCAGGCGGACAGGAGCAGGGGCATCGGAGAGGGCACCAGGTGGCAGCAAGCAGGGGCACCAGCAGGACGCCGCGCCAAGACGGGAGGCCTTGGCGCACACCACCCTTGCCGGTGTGGGTGCCGATGATAGAGGCTGCGCGTGCCACCTCCCCTGCGGCCCGCTGCAGGCCGCGTGCCATGGCCCGCCGGGACCGGATGGGCGGCGATGCGATGGAGGGGGCGGTGGGCTAGGCAGCCACAAAGTCGGCCACCGCCTGCAGCACCTCGGCCTGCTGCAGGATCTTGCGGTGGCCCAGTCCCTCGGTGGCCAGAAGCGTGGCGCCGGGGATGTGGTCGCGGTAGGCCTCGCCGTCGACAAAGCGGTTGATGCGGTCGCCCCGATCGTGCACCACCAGCGTGGGCAAGGTGATGCGCGGGCCCACGGCCGGGGGCTCGAACTGGCGCATCAGGATGCCCTCGCGCGCCTCGATGCGCCGCTGCATGGCGGCGCGCGTGCGTTCGGCCAGCCCAAACACCTGCGCGAACAGGCGCGTGTACTCGTGCGGCGAAGCGGGCGGCGCCAGCAGCACCAGCCGCCCGGTGGCCAGGCCCCGGCTGGCCGCATGGGCCGCAGCGTTGGCCGCTAGCGAATGGGCCACCACGGCGTGGGGTGCCGCGTCCTGCGCGTGCAGGCGGGCGGTGGTGTATTCGATGGCGCGGGCGAACTGCGGCAGGTTGCTCACGCGGCCTCGGCTGCCGCCGTGGGCGGGCATATCCACCAGCACCGGGCGCAGGCCGCGCGCGGTCAGGGCATCGGCCAGCGGCAGCATCTGGCGCGCATGGCCGCCCCAGCCGTGCAGCAGCAGCACCGTGGGGCCGTGCGGCTGCGCCTGGGGCAGGTAGAGCGTGATCTCGGCGTCTTCAAACGCCCAGCGCTCGGTGCGCCATGGGCCAGGTGGCACGGCATGGCGGCCGGGTTTGCGCAGGGGCAGGGGCGTGCCAAACAGGCGCGAGGCCACGCGCACAGCCAGTGCGGGCCACAGGCGCTCGGTGGTGCCCAGCGCCAGGCGCAGCAGGCGCATGCCGGGGTGTTCGCCGTAGTAGCCAGCGGTGGCCTGCAGCGCGGAGGGGGAGGAGGCGTTCATGGTGGGGCTCCTGAAGAAATGGAATGGGGCGGGCGCGGTGGGTGGCTCAGTAAAAAACCCAGTCCCGGTTGCTGCGCGGGAGGCTGGTGAGGGTGCTGCGCAGCGCCCGGATGGCGCCCGCTGCGGCCGCAATGGCGGCAATGCCCAGGATGATCAACATGGTGTTTCCTTTCTTCGCACGGTTGTGCGAAATTGGGGCATAAAAAAACAAGAGGTCTCCATAGCACACCACCGCGCATCAGGCGGGGGAGGGGAGGTAACTCTTGACGAGGCGCGCCCAGGACGCCTCGGTGCGCTGCGCCGCCTGCGGATCGCGCAGGAAGCGAACGTCGTGCAACAGGCCCATGATCAGGGAATACATCTCGGCCACCAGTTGGTCGGGCGGCGTGTCGGGGGGCAGGTGCCCGGCCTCGATGGCCTGCAGCACCGTACGGCGCAAAGCGGCGCGCCAGCGGGTGATTTCGGAATGCAGCAGGTCGCGCAGCTCGCCCTCGCGGTCGTCCAGCTCGAAGGCGCCTGCGGTGTAGATGCAGCCGGTGAAGGCCTCCACATCGCGCGTGCGGGCAATCCAGCGGCGCATGATCTCCTGCAGGCGCGGTAGGCCCTTGGGGTGCTGCATGGCGGGCACAAACACATCGGCCAGAAAGCGGCGGCCAAACTCCTCGATCACCGCCTTTTGCAGCGCCTCGCGCGAGCCGGCACGCGAGAACACGCCGCTCTTGGACAGGCCCACGCGGTCGGCCACGGCCTGCAGCGTGATCGACTCCAGCCCCTCGGCCGCAGCCAGGTCCAGCGCCGCGCCGACGATGGCGGCGCGGGTGAGTTCTGCTTTCTGGGTCTTGGCATCCATGGGGTGGAATTTAGCACGAATGTGCGAAATATGCATTTCACCCTGCTGTCAACCGGGTGACGGGGTTGGCTGGCCTGCACCCCGTGCCACTGGTACGCTGCGTCGCCATGGAGACAACACACCAAACCCCCCCCTACATCCCCCAGATCCGCCTGTACCAGAACTGGCTGCGCGACCAGCGCGGGCTTCAGTTCGACAGCTACGACGCGCTGTGGCGCTGGTCCACCACCGAGCTGGATGCATTCTGGCAAAGCGTGTGGGACTATTTCCGGATCGAATCGCCCACGCCCCACACCGCCGTGCTGGGCAAGAACACCATGCCCGGTGCGTTGTGGTTTCCTGGCGCTCAGGTCAACTACGCGCGCCAGGCGCTGCGGCATGTGGATGCCGCCCACGCCGCAGGCCTGCCCGCCATCATCAGCCGCAATGAAAAAGGCAACCACCGCGAGCTGAGCTGGCCCGCGCTGCGCCGCCAGGTCGCGTCCCTGGCGCTGCACCTCAAGGCGCAGGGGGTTGAGCCCGGTGACCGCGTGGCCGCCTACCTGCCCAACGTGCCCGAAGCGATGGTCGCCTTCCTGGCCACGGTGAGCATTGGCGGCGTGTGGAGCATCTGCGCGCCCGACATGGGCACGCACGCCGTGCTCGACCGCTTCCGCCAGATCGAGCCCAAGGTGCTGATCGGCGTGGATGGCGTGAGCTACGGTGGCCGCGACCACGACCGCACCGGCGTGCTGGCCGAGTTGCGCGCGGCATTGCCCAGCCTGCGGCACACCGTACTGCTGGGCAACCTCGATGCTTCTGTTTCGATAGCTGGTTGGGCAAGCTGGACGCGCGCAACAGCCCAAGATGATGCTGAAACTGAGGCCTTCGAGCCGATGTGGCTGCCGTTTGACCACCCGCTGTGGATCGTCTACTCCAGCGGCACCACAGGCCTGCCCAAACCTATCGTGCATGGCCATGGCGGCACGGTGCTGGTGGCGCTGCAGCTCAAGGTGCTGCACAACGACATCGGCTGCAGCTACGAGACCAACAGCTTTGGCGAGCGCTACCACTGGTACAGCTCCACCGGCTGGGTGATGTGGAACGCGCAGCTCAGCGGCCTGCTCTCGGGCACCACCTGCGTGATCTACGACGGCAACCCCGGCGGGAGCAAGGAGCACCCGGACTGGGGCGTGCTGTGGCGCTTTGCGGCCCAGACGGGGGTGACCTTCTTCGGCGCGGGCGCGGCGTTTTTTGCCAACTGCATGAAGGCGGGCATTACGCTCACCGACTACGGCGACCTCACGCGCATCCGCGCTTTGGGCACCACCGGCTCGCCGCTGTCGCCCGAGGTGCAGGAGTGGGGCACGGCGCAGTTCGAGGCCATTGGTACGCACGATATCTGGTGGAACAACATCTCGGGCGGTACGGATTTTTGCGGCGCCTTCATCGGCGGCAACCGCGAGATGCCACAAGTCGCTGGCGAGATGCAGTGCCGCATGCTGGGCGCTGCCGTGGAGTCTTGGGACGCCGAGGGCCGACCCGTGCAGGACGCGGTGGGCGAGCTGGTCTGCGCGCAGCCGATTCCGTCGATGCCTTTGTTTCTGTGGGGCGACAAGGATGGCAGCCGCTACCTGTCGAGCTATTTCGACATGTACCCCGCAGGCCACGGCCGCCAGCCCGGCGGTGGCGACGGCCCCGCCAGCATGGGCGCGGTCTGGCGCCATGGCGACTGGCTCAAGATCGGCGCCAATGGCGGCTGCGTCATCTACGGCCGCTCTGATGCCACCATCAACCGCCACGGCCTGCGCATGGGCACGAGCGAGATCTACAGCGCGGTGGAAGCGCTGCCCGAAGTGCTCGACAGCCTCGTGGTGGACCTGGAGTACCTGGGCCGCGAGAGCTACATGCCGCTGTTTGTGGTGCTGCGCCCCGGCAGCGTGCTCGATGATGCCCTGCGCGCCCGCATCAACGGCGCGGTGCGCATCGCTTTAAGCCCGCGTTTTGTGCCCGACGACATCTTTGCCGTGGCCGAGGTGCCGCGCACGCTGAGCGGCAAGAAGCAGGAGCTGCCCATCAAGAAGCTGCTGCTGGGCCAGCCGATCGAAAAGGTGGTGAACAAGGACGCGATGGCGAATCCGGGGTGCCTGGACTGGTATGTGGCGTTTGCTGCGGAGCGGGCTGGAAAGCTACAAAATCCATAGCTATTCGCGTATGCTGGGAGCGTGGTAGCGACCATTTTTGCTTGAATTTTTGCATCACCACACTGTTGGTACAGGCCAAAAACATCTGAGCACCAGCGGCGCCGCGGTGTGACTCCCTCTCCCCCCGTGGGAGAGGGTGGGGGAGAGGGGGCCTGTGCCAAGGGGCAGTGCCGCACCACCCCCTCTCCCCGGCCCTCTCCCGCGAGGGGAGAGGGAGTGTTCAGGGGCGCCATGACCGGTGGGGGCGGTAGAAAGCTGCCCCGCCCCTCAATCCGTCAATCCGTCAATCCAGCTTCGCCCCCGACGCCTTGATCAAGCGCTCCCACACCGGCCGCTCTTTGGCAATCGCGGCGGAGAACAGCGCGGGCGAGCTGTTCTGCACATCAAAGCCCATGGCCGCAATGCGCTGGGCCACGTCGGGCAGCTGCGTGGCCTTGCGCACTTCTTGTGCAATGCGCTCCAGGATGGCGGGCGGCGTGCCAGCGGGTGCGCCAAACGCCAGCCAGCCGGCTACGCGATAGGCCTCGTCGTTCAGGCCCTGTTCGGTCAGGCTGGGCACGTTGGGCAGGGTGCCCATGCGGCGCTGGCCGCTCACGCCAATGGCCTTGAGCTTGCCCGACTCGATGTGGGGCTTGGCTTGCAGTGCGCTGGCAAACGCGATCTGGATTTGCCCGCCCAGCAGGTCCTGCACCATGGGCGCCTCGCCCCGGTAGGCTACGTGGCTCATGTCGGCGTTCTGCGTGAGGCTCATGTAGGCCCCGGCCAGGTGCGGGTACGCGCCCGTGCCGTACGAGCCGTAGGCCACCTTGCCCTTGTTCGCGGCCACATATTTCAGCAGCTCGGGGCCCGTGGCCACGGGCACGCTGGGGTGTGCCACCAGCACCAGCGGCGCAATCGCGATCTGGTAGACGGGCGCGATGTCCTTCTCGGGGTTGTAGGGCAGCTTGGTATAGAGGAATTGGTTGGTGAGCATGGAGTTGCTCAGGCCCAGCAGCAGCGTGTAGCCGTCGGGCGCGGCTTTAGCTACCGCGTCGGTGCCGATGATGCCGGCCGCGCCGGGCTTGTTGTCGATGACAATGGGCTGGCCCAGGCCCACGGCCATCTTTTCGGCCAGCACACGCGCCAGCACGTCGGTGGCGCCGCCAGCGGCAAAGGGCACCACGATCTTGATGGGCTTGTTGGGGTAGGCCTGCGCGAAGGCCGACGTGCCAGTGCAGGCGACGGCCAGCGCGGCGGCGCCGAGCCAGGTGCGGCGAGACATCATGGGGTGGAAGGGCATCGGTTTGTCTCCTGTCATGGATATATAAACTCACTCAGCGGGCTGCGCCATGCATGGTGGCGGGTCGGGGCCTGGCTGTCACGCCATAGGCTTATGCGGCCTGGGGGCTCCCAGCGGCGGGTGCGGTGGTGATGCGCACGGTGATGGGCAGGGGCGCGAGCACCTCGCGCAGACGGGCGGCCAGTGCGTCTGCCTGCGAGCCGGGGGCTACGGCCACACGCACTGCGTTGTCGCCTTCGGGCAGTACCTGGGGACGGGGCTGGCCCGGGGCTTCGGTGGCGCACACGCCATCCACCAGCGCCTGCACTGTGTGGCATGCCGCGCGCTGGCGCAGCTCAGGCTTGTAGATCTTGCCCACGTTGGTCACGGGCATGGTCTCCAGCACCTGCACCCAGCGCGGGCGGGCCACGGCTTCGTCCACCCGCTCGGCGGTGTAGGCCAGCAGTTCGGCCTCGGTCACGGCCTGCGCACCGGGCACCAGCGTGGCGTAGACCACGGGCAGCTCGCCCGCATAGGCGTCGGGCGCACCCACGGCGGCAGCAAGTTGCACGGCGGGGTGGGCGCCCAGCGCGTCTTCGATCACCTTGGGGTCGATGTTGTGGCCGCTGCGGATGATGAGGTCCTTGGAGCGGCCGCTCAGGTGCAGGCGGCCCTGGTCGTCCATAAAACCCAGGTCACCGGTGGCCAGCCAGCCATCGGGCGTGAAGGCCTTGGCCGTGTCGGCTGCGTCGAGAAAACCCGAGAACAGGTTGGGCGACTGGAAAAGCACCATGCCCGGCTGGCCGGGTGGCATGTCCTGGTCGGACGCATTGCCCTGCCCATCGAGCGCCACCACGCGCAGCTGCGTGTAGGGCAACCGCCAGCCCACGCAGCCCGCAGGCGCGTGCACGCCGGGCGGGGTGATGGTGGAAATGCCCGCCATCTCCGTCATGCCCAGGCTTTCGTGGATGTGCAGGCCAAACAGGCGCTCAAACCGCGCCGCCAGCTCGGGCGCCAGGATGGCCGCGCCGGTGCGGCAGTAGCGCAGGGTGGAGATGTCCGCCCCATTCAGCGGCACGTTGGCCAGCGCCGCCAGCACCGTGGGCACGGCCGAGAGGTAGGTGCAGCGGTAGCGCTCCACCAGCCGCCAGTAGTTGGCAATCACCTGCCGGTTGCGGAACAGGCCGGTGGTCGGGATGATGGTTTCCACCCCCGCCGACAGCGCCGCGAGTGAGCCCGGCAGCACCCCCGCCACATGGAACAGCGGGTAGCCGTTGATGCCTACATCCTCGGGTGTGATGCCCTGCATCTGCACGCTGCCCCAGGCCGTGAACACCTGCGCGCCGTGGCTGTGGCGCGCCAGCTTGGGCGCGCCTGTGGTGCCGCCGGTGTGAAAGTACGCAGCGGTGTCGGTGGCGGCAATGTGGCGGCCGCTCATCAGGTGGTCGCCGGGGTGCTGGTGGCGCTCGGCCAGGTCCACCACGCCGTTGGGCAGCGGGCCTGCCGCGCCAGGGGCTTCGTCGTGGGGGGCGACGCGCAGCACGGTGGTGAGCGTGGGCACCATGCCCATCAGGCGCTGGGCCTTGCTCCAATAGCCCACATCGCCTTCGGCGCCATAGGCAATCAGCACCTTGGCGCGTGCCAAGGTCATCATGGCAGCGATCTTCTCGTCGGTGAGCATGGGGTTGAGCGGCTGCACGATGCCCGCCGCCTCGCCGCCCCACAGGGCCAGGTGGTAGTCGAGGCAGCCGGGCAACAGCACGGCCACGGCGTCTTGTGTGCCCACGCCCAGGTGGTGCAGCAGGTTGGCCGTCTGGTGGATGCCGGTGAGCAGCTGCGCATACGACCAGCGGATGGGTTCGTCCGCCGGGTCGGCCGTGGGCAAAAAGCTCAGCGCCGTTTTGTCGCCAAACGCCGCTGCAGAGTTCACGAAGATCTCGTAGGTGCTTTGCACCGGCAGCGCCTCGGCCAGAGGCCGGGCTTCGAGCCGTTCAACGTCCTCTGGGCTGCAGATGAGAAAGGACCGGGTGAAAGGAGGGTGAAGAGCAGGGGTGGTGGCCATGGGCGCAGGAGGGGAGCAGAACATCCATTGTTGTAGCGACAGGATTTCTTGACAATCCCATGAAGCATTGACACTCTGTATGAAAAACTTTGACAAACCGTCGGCTGCCGACCGCCTGGACCTCTCGGCCTTGACCCTGCTGGTGGAGATCCTGGACGCGGGCAACCTCAGCCTGGCGGCGCGCAAGCTCAAGATGAGCCGAGCCAACGTGAGCTACCACCTCGCCCAGCTCGAAAAATCGGTGGGCGTGCAGCTGGTGCGCCGCACCACCCGGCGCGTGGAGCCCACCGAGGTGGGGCTGCGCCTGTACGACCATGGCCGCAGCATCGTCAACGAGATCCTGGCTGCGCAGGAGACCATCGCCACCCTGGGCAAGAGCCTGCAGGGCCGCGTGGGGCTGAGCATGCCCGTGGGCTACGGCCAGGTGGTCATGGCCGGGTGGCTGATCGAGTTCAAGCGCCTTTACCCCGGCATCCTGCTGGAGGTGATGTTCGAGAACCGCGTGAGCGACCTGGTGCGCGAGGACGTGGACATCGCCATCCGCATCATGACCGAGCCTCCGCCCGCGCTGGTAGCCCGCCCCCTGGGGGCCGTGCGGTATGTGGTCTGCGCCTCCAGCGGCTATGCCCAGGTGCAGGGCCTGCCCCGGCAGCTCAGCGACCTGGGGGCGGTGCCCCTCATCTCGGCAGGTTTTATCGGCCGCGAGCTGCGCGTGGCCGCCTACCGCAACGGCCAGCGCGAAGAGGTGCTGCCCCGGCCCACGCTGCTGTCCGAGAACATGCTGTTTCTGCGCGACGCGGTGCTGGCGGGCCTGGGCGTGGGCCTGATGCCCGACTATGTGGTGCAGGACCTGGTGGACCAGGGCCAGCTGGTGACCGCGCTCGACGACTACCGCCTGAGCGTGTTCGGCACGCAGATGTTCTTGCTCTACATGCCCAATCGCTACCAGACCAGTTCGGTGCGCACCCTGATCGATTTCATCCTGGCCAAGGTGGGCGAGGGCCACGCAGCCCACCCCGGCGGCGCGCCCATAATGCCGCTGATGTCCACTGCGCGCATCCCAGCGCCCCTTTCATGAACACACCCAACCCCCCCAAGCGTTTTTCGATGATCCGTGAGTTCCACCTGGCGGACTGGTTCACGCTGGGCAACGCGTTCTGCGGCGTGGGGGCTTTGTTCTCGGTGATGTCGTACCTGGAGACCGGCGACATCGTGCACATCTACTTCGCCTGCGCCTTGGTGCTGGCCGCGCTGGTGTTTGACGTGCTCGACGGCCGCATCGCCCGCTGGCGCCAGAAAAGCTCGGCCATGGGCCGCGAACTGGATTCGCTGGCCGACGTGATCTCGTTCGGCGTGGCCCCGGCCATCATCGCCTACGGCTGCGGCATGCAGGGCCTGTATGACCGCATCGTGCTGGCCTACTTCGTGGCCTGCGGCGTCTCGCGCCTGGCGCGCTACAACGTCACGGCCGAAACGCTGTCCGAAGGCACGGGCAAGGTGAAGTATTTCGAGGGCACACCCATCCCCACCTCCATCGTGCTGGTAGGCCTGATGGCGCTGGCAGGTGCGATGGGCGCGGTGCGCGAGCACCTGTGGTTTGGCAAGGTGCTGATTGGCGGCTTCACGCTGCACCCGCTGGTGCTGGTGTTTGCGGTGTCGGGGTCGTTGATGATCAGCCGGATCAAGATCCCGAAGTTTTGATCGACAGCGTTTTGCCTTGGCTCTGCATATGACCAAGTCTGAGCGTGAACGACGGGATAGAGCAGGGAAGGAGCGCCGCAGTAGGCCGGATGAAAAAGAACGCGCGTCGAGTTTGCGGTACGCATTCGGTCTGCTGGTGGTTTGTGTGCTGGCAGCCAGCGCGGGGCGATTGAGAATACCTGCGGGTCGGCGCAACACCTTGGTGGTGTTGACTGGAGGCCCCTTGTTGCTGATGCTGGCAGCAATGGCGTGCGGTGTGGTGGCGTTGCTATCCGTCCCGGTGCAGAGCCTGCACCAAGGTGGCAATGCCAAGGAGTACGAGGCTTTTCGCTGGCTTGTTCTGCGAATCGGTGCAGCGTTCGCAATCGCCTCCCTGCTGGCCTTCCTCTACCTCGGCTTGGGAGGGTAATTTGTGGTCCTATGCAGCCGCTTGCTTGTGGTTCACCAGCAAAATGCCCGCCGTCACCAGCACCAGCGCTGCCACCAGCCCGGGCGTCACGGGCTCACCCCGCCAGAGCGCGCCAAACAGCAGCGCAAACACGGGCGTGAGGAAAACGAATACCGAGATCTTGGTCGCCGGGTAGTGCGCCAGCATCCACATCCAGACCAGATAGCTCACAAACGCGCCCACCAGCGCCTGCACTAGCAGCGAGCCCAAGGCAAAGCCGCTGAACTGCCAGACCCACACCTCGCCCAGGCCCAGCGACAACACCGGCAGCACCGCCGTGCTCACACCCACTTGGTAGAGCAGCTGTTTGGCCGGGGCCACACGCGCCAGCGGCGTGGTGCGGATGACCACCGTGGTCAGCGCCCACATCAGCCCGGCTGCCAGCCCGAGCAGATCGCCCAGCCAGGCCTGGGGCAGGGCGGCATTGGCAGGGCCCAGCAACCCGTCCCCCAGCGCCAGCCCCACGCCCACAAACGCGGCAGCCAGGCCCAGCCATTGCCAGCCTTGCAACCGCTCGCCCGGGATAAAGCGCGGCAGCAGCAGCGCCACCCAGAAAGGCGAGGCATACAAAAACACCGTGAGCCGCGAGGCGGTGGTGTACTGCAGGCCCAGATAAATGCACGCAAACTCGCCCGCAAACAGCGCCCCCGCCAGCAGCCCGGCGCGGGCCGCCCCGGCGGGCTCGGCCGCTGCCGACAGCCGCACGCCGCGCCACAGGCACCACGCAGCCACCGCCACCGTGGCCAGCGCAAAGCGCACAAACGCCTGGAACACGGGCGCCACCTCGGCCACCGTGGCTTTGACCAGCACCTGCTGGAAGCCCCAGAACATGCAGCAGGCGAGCAGCAGGGAGATGGCGAGGGCGTCGAGGTGTGTTTTGCGGGTCGAAGGCATCGGGGGATTATCAAAGGGGTGGTGCGCGCGGGTGGTCGCCTGCGTGGCGCGGCCGGTTGCAACCCCGCTTCTGCGCACCCATAGCGCCGGAACAGGCGCTTACACGGGCCCACGGTACACTTTGCGCCTTCTGAAACAGCTTCCCGCGCCCCTTTCCACGCCCTTCATTCATGGCCCTTACGACGGCGGCCCAGGCCCGCACCAGCTTTGACCTCAAGAGCGCCTCGCTGCCCGTGGTGGCCGTGTTGCTCAAGACCACTGACGCCGTGCAGTTTGCGGCCGACCTGGCCGAGCGCGTGGCCGACGCCCCGGGCTTTTTTGACAACGACCCGGTACTGATCGACCTGGCCCCTGTGCGCGAGGCTGAAGCGCCCATCGATTTTGGTGCCATCGTGGCCGAATTGCGTCGCCACAGCACCCTGCCCGTGGCCGTGCGCGGCGGCAGCCCTGTCCAGATGGAGGCTGCGCGCGCTGTGGGCCTGGCCGCAGCGCCCGATGCGCCCCCCGCGCGTGCCGAGGCGCCCGCGCCGGTCCAGGAGGTGGTGCGCGAGGTGATCCGCGAGGTCGAGGTGGAAGTGGTGCGTGAAGTCCCGGTGCAGGTGCCCATGCCTGGCCCCGGCACCGTGGTGGTGGACAAGCCCCTGCGCTCTGGCCAGCAGGTGTATGCGCGCGGCGCCGACCTGGTGGTGATGGCCGTGGTGAGTTTTGGCGCCGAGGTGATTGCCGACGGCAACATCCACGTCTATGCCCCGCTGCGCGGCCGTGCGATTGCCGGCGCGCGGGGCAACACCGAAGCGCGCATTTTTTCGACCTGCCTGGAGCCCCAGCTGGTCTCCATCGCGGGCATCTACCGCACCACCGAGACCGAGCTGCCCGCCGATGTGCGTGGCAAACCCGCCCAGGTGCGGCTGGAAGGCGAGAAGCTCCTCATCGAGCCGCTGGCCTGAGCCCCTATTTCATTCGTACCAACCCCACAGAGAATCAGCAACACATGGCCAAAATCGTCGTCGTGACCTCCGGCAAGGGTGGCGTGGGCAAGACCACCACCAGCGCCAGCTTCGCCTCCGGCCTCGCCCTGCGCGGCCACAAGACCGCTGTGATCGACTTTGACGTCGGCCTGCGCAACCTGGACCTCATCATGGGCTGCGAACGCCGCGTGGTGTATGACCTGATCAACGTGATCCAGGGCGAGGCCAACCTGAACCAGGCCCTCATCAAGGACAAGCAGTGCGACAACCTGTTCGTGCTGGCCGCCAGCCAGACGCGCGACAAGGATGCGCTCACGCAAGACGGCGTGGAGAAGATCCTCAAGGACCTGGCCGAGATGGGTTTTGAGTACATCGTGTGCGACTCGCCCGCTGGCATCGAGAGCGGCGCCCTCATGGCCATGCACTTTGCCGACGAGGCGCTGCTGGTGACCAACCCCGAGGTGTCAAGCGTGCGCGACTCCGACCGCATCCTGGGCATGCTGGGCAGCAAGACCAAGCGTGCGATTGAAGGCGGCGAGCCGATCAAGGAGCACCTGCTGATCACGCGCTACAACCCCAGCCGCGTGGAAGACGGCCAGATGCTGAGCCTGGAGGACATCCAGGACATCTTGCGCATCAAGCTGATCGGGGTGATCCCGGAATCGGAAGTGGTGCTGCAGTCGTCCAACCAGGGCACGCCAGCGATCCATTCACAGGGCAGTGATGTGAGCGAGGCCTACAAGGATGTGATTGACCGCTTCCTGGGTGCCACCGACAAGCCGCTGCGCTTCATCGAGGCAGAAAAGCCTGGTTTCTTCAAACGCCTTTTCGGGAGCAAATAAGCCATGGCTTCTTTCCTCTCCTTCCTGCTCGGCGAAAAGAAAAAGACGGCCAGTGTGGCCAAGGAGCGTCTGCAAATCATCCTGGCGCACGAACGCAACGGCCGCAATGCCTCCGAGCCCGACTACCTGCCCGCGCTGCAGCGCGAACTGGTGGCCGTGATCTCGAAGTACGTGAAGATCAACCCGGAAGACCTCAAGGTGCACCTGGAGCGCCAGGACAACCTCGAAGTGCTCGAAGTCAAGATCGAGCTGCCTGATACGGTGCGTTGAAGCGCAGCGCGTCAAGCGCCGTGCGAAAGGCCCTGCCATGCTGTCCCATGTGTTCATCGGCGTGAACGACTTTGACCGGGCGATGGCGTTCTACAGCCCCGTGCTGGAGCGCCTCGGTCTGGTGCTGCGTTTTACCGAGTCTGATCGCCCCTGGGCCGGGTGGCAGACCCCCGGGGTGGCGCGCCCGTTGTTCCTCATCGGCCGGCCTTTTGATGGCCAGCCTGCGATGCCTGGCAACGGTGCGATGAATGCGCTGCTGGCTGCCGACCGCGCCACGGTCGATGCGGTGCATGCGTTGGCCCTGCAGCACGGCGGCCGTTGCGAAGGCCCGCCAGGCCTGCGGCCCGAGTACCACGTGAACTACTACGGGGCGTACTTTCGCGACCCGGAGGGCAACAAGCTCTGCGTCTGTTGCCACGGCGACGCTTGAGCCTGCCCGGCAGCTGTTGTCAGCGGGCGTGTTTGGCGAACTTGCCCGCAAACGCCTGGGCGATGCTCAGCCCGCGCTGCCCGGGCACCACGGTGGCGGTTTGCCCGGCGGCAAGGGTGCCGGGCCGGTCCACCGCCAGGTAGTAGCCACAGCAGCCCGCCACCGCCATGGCGCGGCCCGCCTGGGCAAAGCCCATGATGGCGGTGAACTTGAAGCAGGGCTCGCGCGGTGCCGTCACGCGCAGCACGCAGTCGGGAAAATGCCATTCGTCACCCACAAACACTTCGTGCTCCAGCGGGCCGTCGATAGTGAGGTTCTCTCCCAGGAAACCCGGCGGCAATGTCTCGTCGAACAGGCTCACGCCCCGCTCGCGGCGCTGGGCCTGCCAGAACGCGTAGTGCGCGGCAGGGTAGGCATACACCGCCTTGGCCAGGCCCCCGTGCACGCTCAGGTCGGCCTGCTCGTCGCCCGTCAGCCCCAGCGGGCCCACGGCCACCGGGCCGGTCACGGGCGCTTTGCCGATGGCGCTGAGGATGGACCGCTCACCCATCTTCAGGCGCCGGGCTGCGCCGATGTTCACGTGGCGCACTACCACGTTGGCGGCGGTCACAGCGGGTGCTCGGTGTAGAACTTGCCGCCGTGGTACAGCAGGGGCGATGCGCCTTCGCGGTGCTCGCAGCGCTCCACCTCGCCCACAAAGATGGTGTGGTCACCCTCTTTGTACTGGCTGCGGTTGAAACACTCGAAGGTGGCGGCGGCACCGGCCAGCAGCGGGGCTCCGCTGATGCCGGGGCGGTGCTCCAGCCCGGCCCAGCGGTCGATGCCGCGTGTGGCGAACCGCTCGGCCAGCGTTCTTTGGTCTGCGGCCAGCACATGGATGGCGTAGTGCGAACCATCGGCAAAGGCGGGCATGGAGCTGGCGCCATGCGACAGGCTCCACAGCACCAGCGGGGGCTCCAGCGACACGGAGTTGAACGAGCTGGCCGTGAGCCCCACCAGCTCACCCGCCGCATTGCGGGCGGTGACGATGGTCACGCCCGTGGCAAACATGCCCAGCGCATTGCGGAACTCGCGCGTGGAGAAGCTCGGAGGCAGGGCAAGGGCGGGGCGTGGGGGCGAGGGGTTCACGAAGGGCGGCGCCCGCAGGGGCAGCAATTGGGGGCAAGGGAGGGGAGCAACTATTATCAGGCGGCTCCCACCACCGCGCTGTTGCGGGGTTTACTGGTTCCACCGCATGGCCGTCCTTCCTACCTTCACCACCCTGGGCTCGGGCCCCACCGTGCTCATGCTGCACGACGCTGACGGCGACCACCTCACATTCGCCCCCCAGGTGGAGACTCTGGCCACCGCCGGGTACCGTGCCGTGGCCTGGAACATGCCCGGTTATGGCCGCAGCGCCCCGGTGGAGCCCTACACCTTCAAGGCGCTGGCGCAGAGCTGTCTGGCCTTGATCGACGCGTTGCAGGGCGGTCCCGTGGCGCTGGTGGGCCACGGCATGGGCGCCATGGTGGCGCTGGAGGCTGCTGTGCGCGACCCGTCCAAGGTGCGCCGCCTGGTGCTGTGCGCGGGCGGGCCTGCGCTGGATGCACAGGCGGTGGATGACTGGGTGGCGCCCCGCCTGCGCGCCCTGGAGGCGCTGGACGCCGGTGGCAGCATGGAGCAGCTGGCGCAGACGCTGGTGCCCCAGTTCATCGGCACCGGCGCGCTGCCCGAAGGCGTGCGGCTGGCCAGCCATGCGCTGGCCCAGGTCTACCCGGGGGCCTACCGGCGCGCGCTGGCGGCCCTGCCCACGTTCGACCGGGGCGCCGCCGCCCTGGCGCAGCTGACCATGCCCGCCCTGCTGGTGGGTGGCGACCTGGACCGCTGCACGCCGCCGGTGGCCCTGGAAGCCCTGGCCCAGGTGCTGCCCGATGCGGCAACACTGCAGCTGCCCCATGTCGGGCACTGGCCGCAGCTGGAGGACCCCGAGGGGTTTGACGCCGCGCTGCTGGACTTTCTGGCCCGGCGCCGCTGGCTGCACTGACCGGCGGGTGGCCGCCGCCCGGGCCGGGGCCGGCCGCTGTGTGCTGGCATGATCGCCGCCTCGGATGTGACCCCTATGCTGTTTGCCCTCAAGAAAATCCTGTCTGCGCTGCTGATGCCGCCGGTGTTCAGCATCCTGCTCGCGTTTGTGGGCCTGTGGCTCGCGCGCTACCACCGCCGCACGGGCATGGCCGTGGTGGTGCTGTCGTTGTTGTCCGTGCTGGCGCTGTCGTGGCCGCCCGTGGCCGATGCGCTGGTGCGCAGCCTGGAGCGCCACCCCGCCGTGGCGCCCAAACAGCTGCCCCAGGCGCAGGTCCAGGCCATTGTGGTGCTGGGGGGCGGGGCCGACACCGTGGCCCCTGAGTATGGGGTGGACGTGCTCAGCCGGGGCGCCCGCGAGCGGGTGCGCTACGCCGTGTACCTGCAGCAGCAGACGGGGCTGCCCATCCTGGCCACGGGGGGCTCGGCGGGTGGCATGCGCGCCGAGGCGCTGGTGATGAAGGACGTGGTGGAGCGCGAGTTCAAGGGCCGGGTGCGCTGGACCGAGGTGGAATCGCTCGACACCCGCAGCAACGCCGAAAAATCGGCCGTGCAGCTAAAGGCGGCGGGCATCGAGCGCATTGCGCTGGTGACCCATGCCTGGCACATGGTGCGCGCGACGCGGGATTTTGAACGCGCCGGGCTGCAGGTGCTGCCCGCCCCCACGGGCTTCAAGGGGGGGCAGGCGCGCAAGCTGTACCGGCTGCTGCCCCGGGCCTCCGCGCTGGCCGACAGCAGCCTGGCGCTGCACGAATGGCTGGGGATTCTGGTGCAGCAGGCGCTGGACCCTTGACACCATTCCGCAGATAAACCTCAAGAGCGGCCCACCAAATGCCGGGCCATGCGGCGCTCCAAGGCGAGAGCGGTATGGATGCCTGTGCCATTGGGCTGTTGCTGGCAAGACCCAGGGTGCTACTCATCGGTAGACGGATACGGGGCCATTTGTTTCCCGCCCATTCCCCACCTTGGTAGGGTGGCTGAAGGCGGCCTCGGTCTTGACAATGGAATGTTTTTGAACCCACTGCTGCAAGCAGGGTGGGCAATAGACCTCCACGATGATTCAAGACCCCACCCTGCGGATTCTGGCTGCGAGCGCACGCATACAGGTGTTGATGGTTGCGGTGCTTCTGGTGGCCTGCGGCGGTGGCGAAAACAGCGGCGCACCCAACCAGCCAGCGCCATGGCCATCCCAGCCCCCCGCTCCTGAACCGGTGGCTAACCCGCTGCCTGTTCCGGGCCCGGTACCCACCCCGGACCCCGGCATGAACCCCGGTACGCCCGGTACGCCTGGTCCGTTGCCAGCGCCAGCACCCAGCCCTCCACCTCCACCTCCACCTCCACCTCCACCTCCACCTCCACCTCCACCTCCACCTCCACCTCCACCTCCACCTCCACCTCCACCTCCACCCACCGGCCCGGTGGTGATCGCCCCGCTGGGCAGCCCACGCATTCTCATCGCGCACCCGCCTGCGCTGGCGCGCTACCGGAGCTTGGTCAATACCGGCGCGCCATCGGCCGTGCGCTTCAAGGCCATGGTTGACCGCCAGGTGGGTGGGGCCAGCATTTACGCTTTTGCGCCCTGGTATGCAGCGCTGATGGGCCAAATCACGGGCCAGGCGTCGTACTGCACCTATGCCGTCAGCCGGACGGACAACTTTGTCGCTTCGGAAGAAGCGCTGATCAACAGCAACCAGCGCGCCACGGTGGCGTATGACAGCTACCTGGAGGTCGGCCCCACCATCGGCAATGTCGCCATGGTTTATGACTGGTGCCGCTCTGCCATGACCGACGCCCAGCGTGCCCGCTGGCGCGCCTATGCCAACCAGGCGGTCTGGAACGTATGGAACCACCAGAGCGCCCGCTGGGGCGCCACCCCCTCTGCGTGGACGGGGTGGTCGGTGGACAACCCGTCCAACAATTACTACTACTCGTTCCTGCAGGCCACCATGCTGCTCGGTCTGGCTACCCATGGCGAGAACGCCCAGGCCCAGGACTGGATCCACAAGTTCCGCACCGAGAAGATTCAGGGCCAACTGGTGCCGACTTTTACCCGCGATCTGCAAGGCGGGGGCTCGCGCGAGGGAACGGGTTACGGCACGGCCTTGATGAACCTCTGGCAGCTGTATGACTGGTGGGAAAAGTCCACCACCGAGCGCATTGCCGATCTGACGCCCCACACCCGTGCGTCCATTCCCGCCATGTTGCACTCCATCGTGCCCACGCTCGATCGTCTCACTCCCACAGGCGACCATGCGCGCGACGAGACGGCCCAGTTGTTCGACTACCACCGCGCCTATCTGCAAACGCTGATGCGCCTGTACCCCAGCGACCGGGTGAGCGGTGCCGCCAAGAGCCTGCTGGCCGCGTCCAGCGTGCAACAGATGTCGCAGCCATTCATGTACTTCAATGATTTCCTGTACGACACCACCGACATCGCGGCCGAGCCCCTGGCCGCTCTGAGCACGGCGTACTGGACCAGCGGGCCGGGGCAGTTCTCCATGCGCGGTGCCTGGACCCGTGACGCGGTGTACTCCAACTTCGTCTGCGGCCCTTACAGTGAAAGCCATGCCCACCGGGACCAAGGCAGCTTCACCCTCTACCGGGGAGCCTGGCTGGCGCACGACGCGAACATCGACAGCCGATCAGGCATCGTGCAAGACGAGGCCTTCCACAACCTGGTGCGTTTCTTCCATGGCAGCACCGAGGTGCGGCAAGGCTGGAATCGCAGCTGCGACATGCTTGCCTTGGCCGACAACGTCACTTACAGCTATGGCCTGGCCCGTGTCACGCCCATGTATGGTGCTTCCGGCAGCGTTGCCAAGTGGGAGCGTGAATACCTGTTCATCAAACCCGCTACCGTGGTGGTGTTCGATCGGGTCAGCACCGCCAGCGGCGTGCGCCGCGTCTTCAGCATGAACCTGCCCGGCATGCCCAGCCTGGCAGGCAATACAGCCGCGCTCACTGTGGCGGGCAAGCGGCTGGATGTGACTGCTATCGCCCCCGCCAACCTCACGCTGAGTGCCCAGCCATGGGCGGCACTGGGCGGGCCTGGAGCCGAACTGCGTGCGGGCAGCACAGCCACCTTGCTGGAGGTCGAGCACGCGGTGGGCACTGACACGGCGTTCTTGAATGTGCTGGCCACGGACCAGTCCGTCACCCAGGCCTCACCCTCGCACACCGCCACCCAGACCGGCGTGGAGCTGCGTTTGGTCGACGGTCGCACGGTGCTGCTGCGGTTTGCCAACACCGCCACCGGCGGGCAGATCACCGTGCGCAATGCCCAGGGCGCCGTGATCATGGACCAGACCTTGCCGACTACGGTGCAGACGTTGCCGCTGATGGCGATGTAGGCCGACCAGGCTTTTTCTTCAGGCAGGTGAGTGGCAGCTGCTCGCCGCGCGGTGCCACGTCCTGGTCACGCCCGCAAGAATTCCAGCGCCGCCGCCACGGCCTGCGTATCCCCCTGCACCGCGTCCGGTGGCCCGCCCTTGCCCCACAGGGCGCCGCCCCAGGTCATCGACAGGAATTGCGCGCACAGCGCCACCGAATCGATCATGGGCTGGGCCTTGGTGCGGTCGCCGCTGGTGGTGATGAGCGCCAGCGTCTTGGCGCCCATGGGCTCCTTGAACGCCAGGCCCGGCACCCGCATCCAGGCACTCCAGTGGTCCAGGTAGGTCTTGAGCGGCGAGGGGATGCTGTACCAGTAGACCGGGGCCACAAAAACGATGTGTGTGGCCGCGAGGGTGGCGTCGAGCAGGGTTTTCATGTCGCCCTCGGGCGGCGCGTAGGTGCCGGTGGTGTGGCGCTGGTCCACAAAAGGCGGCAGGTCCATGCGGGCCAGGTGGTGCCAGGTTTGCTCGGTGCCCGCAGGCAGCGCGGCGGCGGCCTGGCGGGCCAGCCATTCGGTGTTGCCGACATGGCCTGGTTCGCGGGTGGAGGTGGTGAGGAACAGATAGTGAGGTGCAGTGGGCGTTGTCATGACGCCATCGTAGCGCTGGCCTGCGCGGGCCGCAGGGTGGCCAGGCAGAGCCCGACCAGGGCCTCCTCGAACTCCGCACTGTCCAGCAGCGGCGATTGCTCCAGCGAGGCGGAGCGCACCGCGCCCATGAAGGCGCGCGTGAGCACAAACAGCTGCGCGGCCGATGGCGCCTGCAGGTGGTGCTCGTCGGCCATGCGCTGCAGGTGCAGAGCAATGCGTTCGCTGGTGCCCCGCACCGAAACCAGCACCGCCGCGCGGTAGTCCAGCTTCCATGACAGGCGGGCCAGGGCCCGTCGCTCCTGCGACCCGCCGCCAAACGCCTGCAGGTAGTGGCGCACATAGCGGTGCACCTGCTGCTCGGGGGGCCAGCCCTCGGTGCGCGCCTGGGCCAGCAGTGCATCCAGTTCCAGCATTACGCGGTCGCAGTGCTGGTCCAGCATGGCCACCAGGATGGCCTCCTTGCTCGGAAAGTACTGGTAGAGCGAGCCTACGGACACGCCCGCCAGTTCGGCAATGCGGTTGGTGGTCAGGGCGTCCTCGCCCTGCGTGGCCACGATGCGGGCCACGGCTTCAAATATGGCATCCACCGTGAACTGGGAGCGCTTCTGCCGGGGCGTGCGCCTGGTGGGTGAAACGGCTTTGGACATGGGCAAACCTGAGCGCAATGCGAGTAGGCGGCAAGGCCGGACCGACCTATTCTGCCGCCATCCAAGCAACTTGCCACCCGGAGAACCTAGCCATGAAGGAAACCAGCCAGCTCGCCCTGGGCGCCGCCGCCATTGGCCTGGCGGGCACCTGGGTGTGGCACCAGCGCCCCGCCCTGCGCACGCTGCACCGGGCCAGTGCCCTGGCGCTGGCCCTGTTTCTGGTGGCGCATGTGCTGGGGCACCTTGCAGGCCTCGCGGGGGCGGCTGCACACCAGGCGGTGCTGGAGGCGCTGCGCAGTGTGTATCGTCGGCCCGTGGTCGAGGGCTTGCTGCTGGCGGGGGTGCTGTTCCAGGCGGGCAGCGGGCTCACGCTGCTGTGGCGCGGCTGGCGCCAGCGCCGGGGTGCCGTGGCATGGGCGCAGGCAGTGTCGGGGGCATACCTGTCGCTGTTCCTGCTGATCCACATGGCAGCGGTGCTGGTGGCGCGGCAGCAGGGCGTGGACACCAACCTGCAGTTTGCGGCGGCAGGCATGCACATGCCGCCCTGGCAGTGGTTCTTTGGGCCGTACTACTTTCTGGCGGTGCTGGCGCTGTGCACCCATGTGGGCTGTGCGCTCTACTGGAACCTGCCCGAAAGGCAGCGCGCGCCGGTCTTGGCGGCGGCCCTGGTGGTGGGGGTGTTGCTGGCGGCCACGCTGGTGGTGATGCTGGCGGGAGGTTTCCGGGGCCTGGAAGTCCTGCTGGCCACCGGGCCCGGCATGGCACTGGTGGCTGGCTGAGGGCGGCTGCGTGGAAGAGGCTCAGGCCACCTTGGCCGTCAAGGTACGGTTGCCCTGTTCCATGCCGCAAAACCCGAAGTTCATGGCGGGCACCTGGCCACTGATGAGTTCGGCCAGCGCCTTGCCCGAGCCCGCACCATGCGTCCAGCCCAGCGTGCCGTGGCCCGCATTCACCCACAGCTTGCCCACGCGCGTGCGGCCGATGAACGGGATGTTGGTGGGCGTGGCGGGGCGCAGGCCGGTCCAGTACTGCGGGTCGCCGCCTTCCTCGGGCGTGCGCGTGTCGCACACGCCGGGCAGGATGGCTTCGATGCGGCGCGAGAGCATGTGGCAGCGGGCGCGGGCCAGGGAGCTGTCGAGTGTCAGGTCCCAGCCGTTGAGCTCGATGGTGCCCGCCACGCGCAGGTGGTTGCCCAGGCGGCTCATGGCGATCTTCTTGCCGTCGTCGATGGTGGAGACCATGGGCGCACCCTCGGGCCGCAGCAGCGGGAAGGTCGCGCTGTAGCCCTTGCCGGGGTAGATGGGCAGATCCACGCCCACGCTGCGCAGCAGCGGCGCGCTGTAGGAACCACAGGCCACCACGACGGCATCAGCCTTCAATATGAAGTCTTTTTTGCCTCCGCCGACCGACTGGTGCGCCATGACAGCTGCAGAATCAATAGCATTGCCAATCTTGTTGAGGCGCAGCACGTCGTGGCCGTACAGGAACTGTGCGCCCCGTGCGATGCATCGGCGCGCCAGCTCTTGCGTGAAGACACGGGCGTCGCCGCTTTCGTCGGTGCTGGTGTAGGTGCCGCCGGTGATCTTGTCGCCATAGGCCTTGAAGGCGGGCTCGATCTTGAGCAGTTCGTCGCGGCTCACCAGGCGGCGCTGCACGCCGTGCTTGCGCATGAGCTCCACCGCGTGGCCTGCGGCGTCAAACGATTTCTGGTCGGTGTAGAAGTGGGCAATGCCGCGTTCGAGCCGGTTGTATTCGATGCCGGTGGTGCTCACCAGGTCCTTGAGTGCCGCATGGCTGTAGGCGCCCAGCGCCACGATCTGGGCCACATTGCGCTCGAACGCCGCGTCGTTGCACTGCGCCAGGAACTGCAAGCCCCAGCGCCATTGCTGCCAGTCCATCTGCGGGCGAAACAGCAGCGGGGCTTCCTTGTCGAACATCCACTTGAGCGCCTTGAGCGGCGCCTCGCGGTTGGCCCAGGGCTCGCAGTAGCTCACCGAAATCTGCGCCGCATTGGCAAAACTGGTTTCGAGCGCCGCATCGGGCTGGCGGTCGATCACGATGACCTCATGGCCCCGCTCCAGCAGGTGCCACGCGGTGCTGATGCCGATGATGCCGGCGCCCAAAACAATGGTTTTCATGAGGGCGCAGTGTGCGCGACATTGCGTTCTACTAAAAGCAAAATTAAACTTACTCCAAAAACATCAGGGCGTCTAATGCAAATAGCCCTGCTGCCGTTGCCTTGCTGGAGACCAGAACCATGAGCACCTACGACCCCGCCGCCCTCGAATGCCTTGCCGCCATCGTCGAAGAGGGCGGTTTCGAGCGCGCTGCGCAGCGCCTCAATGTCACGCAGTCGGCCGTGTCGCAGCGCCTGCGTGCGCTCGAAGCGCAGGTGGGCTCGGTGCTCATCGTGCGCAGCCGGCCGCTGCGGCCCACGTCGGCCGGGCAACTCTTGCTCAAGCACACCAAGCAGATGCGCCTGTTGCGCGCCGACCTGGAGCGCGATCTGCAGGAGCTGGCGCCCAGCGCGCCCGGCGGCACGCGCGAGGATGAGCGCATCTCCATTGCCATCAATGCCGACAGCATCGCCACCTGGGCCATGGGCGCGCTGCACGACCTGGTGCGCCAGCGTCTGCCGCTCGAAATCATCGTGGACGACCAGGACTTCACGCAGGAATGGCTGCGCTCAGGCCAGGTGCTGGGCTGTGTGACCACGCTCAAGCAAGCGCTGCGCGGCTGCAAGATGGTGCCGCTCGGGGCCATGCACTACGTGGCCGTGGCCTCGGCCAGCTATGCCGAGCAGCATCTGCCGCAGGGGCTCACGCCGCACAACTTCCGCGACGTGTCGTTCCTGTCGTTCAACCGCAAGGACGACATGGCGGCCGAGTTCGTGGCGCGCGCCTTCGGGCTCAAGCGCGTGGCGCTGAACCACCTGTTTGTGCCGGGCTCCGAGGCGCAGATGCGCGCCGTGGCGGCGGGCTGGGCGGTGGGTGTGGTGCCCGAGTTGCTCGCGCGCGGCCCGATTGCCGATGGCAGCATGGTGGACCTGGCGCCTGGCCGGTCCCTGCCCATCCAGCTCTACTGGCATTGCTGGAACCTGGAATCCGAGCTGCTCGATGCCCTGTCGGCCGCGCTGACCGGCGCCGCCGCCCGGTCGTTGGTGTCCTGAACGCACCCCACGGGCACTCCCTGGGCGCACGCCGGAAGGCACGCTTTGTGCTGGTTAAAGCGTGAACGACGTAGTTGCATTACAACTTAGTCATTTATTTTTTTACCGCAATGTATAAAATATAGGCCATGCAAACCCAGCCCCCCAAAGTCTCGTTCAAGGAGCAGATGCACCAGGCGCGCGAGGAGGCCATCCTCCAGTCGGCCTGTCGCCTGCTGGGCGAAAAGGCCTTTGACGCCATGACCATGGACGACGTCGCCAATGCCGTGGGCATTGCGAAGGCCAGCCTGTACAAGCACTTCTGCAGCAAGGAAGAACTGTGCAGCGCCGCCATGGTGCAAATCCTGGGGCGCGTGCAGGCCTATCTGGCGGGCTTGCCCGCCGACATGCCACCGCTGGACAAGCTGCGCGCCCTGGTGCGCTGGTCGCTGGAGCGCCTGCTGACCAACGAAATGCCGCTGCTGCCCAGCCGCAACTCCACCCTGCGTGCGGTGCTGATGGCCAACAAGGACTACCTCAACGGCCTGGTGGGCGTGAGCGACCAGATCGGCGAATGGATCACCGAGGCCCAGGCCCAGGGCGTGATCAGCCCCAGCCTGCCGCCCATCGTGGTGCTGTACACCCTGTATGCCCGCGCCTGCGACCCGGTGGTGAGTTTTCTCAAGGAAAGCGGCCAGTATTCGGACGCGGAGATCGTGGACCTGGTGGTGCGCACCTGTTTTGACGGATTGGCGGCGCGGTAGCCCACTCCTGGTCTCGCTCGACAAAAAGAAAGCCCGGCATGCCGGGCTTTCTTGCGTGGGGGCCGTTGTCCCCGCCGGAGATCACTTGGGCAGGATCACCTTGTTCACCACATGGATCACGCCATTGCTGGTGAACACATCGGCGGCCGTGATGTTGCTGGTGCGCATGTTCTGGTCGGTGATCACCAGGCTGGTGCTCACGGTGAAGCTCTGGCCCTGCACCGTGGTGATGGCGGTGTTGGTGGGCACCTCGGCCTTGAGCACGCGTGCGGGCACCACGTGGTAGGTCAGTACCTTGGTCAGCAGCGCGGTATTGGCCAGCAGATCGGCCTTGCTCACACCCAGCTCGGTCAGCAGGGCGGCAAAGGCGGCATTGGTGGGGGCAAACACCGTGAACGGGCCGGTGCCCTGCAAGGTGGTCACCAGCCCTGCGGCCACCACGGCCTCGACCAGGATGCTGAAGTCCGGCAGGGCCGAGGCCGTGGCCACGATGTCCTTGTCGGCGGGCAGCAGCACCGTGTCCACCAGATGCACCACGCCATTGCTGGCTTGGATGCCGGTGCTGGTGATGGTGCTCACGCGGTTGCGGCCGTCAGTGATCTTGAGGCCGTTGTTCGATTCGATCTTGAAGAAGCCGCCCGACACCGGCGTGATGGCCTTGCCCAGGGGTACATCGGCACGCATTACCTTGCTGCCGAGCACGTGGTAGGTCAGCACAGCGGTCAGCAGGGGCTTGTTGGCCAGCAGCGCGTCCTTGGACACGCCCAGTTCGGTCAGCAGCGCTGCAAAGGCGGCGTTGGTGGGGGCGAACACGGTCAGCGTGCCGGTGCTCAGGGTGTTGGCCAGACCGGCGGCCGTAACGGCTTCGACCAGGATGCTCAGGTCGGGGGTGTTTTGCGCCAGCTCGACGATGTTGCGTTGGGGCGCGTCGTCTCCGCCTCCACAGGCTTGCAGCAGGGTGGTGCTGGCGCCCAGGGCTGCGGCCATCAGGACGGTGCGACGGTTGAATACGGTGTTCATGGCGGCTTCTCCTCGTGGATGGATGGTGGTTGGACTGAAGGGGTGAGCAGGCGCTTACTTGGGCATCAACACCGTGTCGATGGCGTGGATCACGCCATTGCTGGCAGCCACATCGGTGGCAGTGACCTTGGACTGGTCCACCATGACGCCTGCGCTGGTGGACACGGTGATTTCCTGGCCCTGCACTGTCTTGACCTTGCCGGCCTTCACGTCCTTGGCCATGACCTTGCCCGACACCACGTGGTAGGTCAGCACCTTGGTCAGTGCGGCTTTGTCGGCCAGCAGACCGTCCAGAGTGGCCTTGGGGATCTTGGCGAAGGCTTCGTCGGTGGGCGCAAACACCGTGAACGGGCCCGGGCCCTTGAGGGTGTCCACCAAGCCAGCGGCCTGCACGGCAGCCACCAGGGTCTTGAAATTGCCCGCCTTCACAGCGGTATCGACGATGTCCTGCGCCATGGCGCCGAAGGTGGCACCCGCCGTCAGGGCCAGTGCAATCAGGGTCTTCTTCATGGGTCGTTCCTCTCGATTTCGATGGAAATGACACGCCAAGATGGGCGTTGCGCGAATGTATAACTAATTGGTTTCAGAGTAAACCAATTAGTTATTTAGAAACCATTCAGTAACTAGGGGTGAAAAAAAAGCCCCGCAGATGCAGGGCTTGGTGGGACAGCGCCTGACGACGCAGGTGCTCAGCGCACGATCAGCAGCGGCACCTTGCTGTGGGCCAGCACCTGGGTGGTGACCGAGCCCATCACCAGGGTGGCAATCGCGCCGTGGCCGTGCGAGCCCATGACCAGCAGGTCGAACTTGCCGGTGTCAGCCACCTTGGCAATGGTTTCGCCCACGGTGCCCACCTTGACGCTGCGCTTGGCATCCACGCCATGGCGGGCCAGGAACTTGCACACAGGGGCGAGGATTTTTTCGGCCTCTTCCGCGTGGTACGCGTCCACCACTTCCTTGCCCAGGGCCGCGCGGGCGCGGGCGGGCAGGGGGGCCTGCACGGTCAGCACAGTGTAGGTGTGGGTGCCACCCAGCAGTTCTTCATGGGTGGCCAGGTAGGCCAGCATTTTCTTGGTGTAGGCGCTGCCATCGACAGCAAGCAGGATGTTCATGGTGTTCTCCGAAAAAGGGATAAGGCAGACTACTCTGCGCAGGTGCCTGTTGTCTTGACCTGGGTCATGCTTTTTTTGTCCGGCGCGTGGCGAATTCACAAGAACCGCGCGTTCGATCATACGGTGACCGTCCAGCGTGGCCGGAAGGTGGTTTGCTCGCCTTTGCGGGCATAGCCCAGCGGGTTGGCGACCACGCGGCATTGCCATGCCGAAGCATCGCTACGCTTGCCCTGGGCCAGATAGTCGCTGGGCGCATGCAGGTGGCCATGCAGCCACAGCTGCGCGTGGGGCAGCAGGTGGTCCAGGGCGTTGCAGAAGCCTGCCGTGCCGGGCACGAGGCCATAGCGCGGGTCGGCACTTTTCAGGCTGGGCGCAAAGTGGGTGACGGCCACGGTGGGGCCGTCAAACGGCTGCTGCAGGGCGGCGGCCAGCCACTCCTGGCAGGCCAGGGCCTGTTCGCGCAGGGGTTCGGCCAGGAAGGGCCCGCCATGCCGCGTGCCGCCGGTTTTGCGCAGGTAGAAGTTGGCGGCGCGGAAGGCTTTGTCGCGCAGCTTCAGCCGCCGTCCCAGGTCGGTGCAGCCCTCGTGGTCGGCCAGGGCGTCAAAGTCGCTCCAGAGCGTGGTACCCACGAACCGGACGCCCTGCAGCACCAGGGTTTCGCGCTCCAGCCAGGTAATGCCCAGGCGGTTGCAGGTCTGGCGCAGCCGCAGGTGGGCGGCGTCGAAGTCCTGCGCGTCGTACTCGTGGTTGCCGGGCACAAACAGCACCGGGGTGGGCCAGCCCGCGTGCTGGGGCAGGGGCGAAAAACGGGCCAGGCCGAAATCTTCGTCGGCCAACTGCGAGCCAGGCTGGTAGGAGCCCACGTCCCCCGCCAGCACCAGCACGTCGGCACCGGGGGCGGGTTCGGGAACAAAGTGGGGATGGGCCTCCAGGTGGAGGTCGGACAGGAGCTGGATGTTCATGCAGCAAACAGTCTACGGGCTCTCCTGTTCCGGGAAGGTGCGCCGCGCGGAACGTGCCAGCGCGTGCAGCAGCCAGGTCATGGCCGCTTGCTGCGGGCCGCGGCGGCGCCACAGCGCGTCCACGTGCACCGGGGGCACATCCAGCGGCAGGGCCCTTTGCACCAGCTTGTCGGCAATGCCGGTCACGGGCACAAAGTGGCGCGGCAGCACGGTGAGCAGGTCCGAGCCCGACACCACCCGCCCCGCCGTGAAGAACTGGTTCACGGTGATCACCACCTTGCGCTCACGCCCCAGCGAGGCCAGGGCCTCGTCAATGAAACCGAAGGGTCGGCCCGAGAAGCTGACCAGCATATGGCGCGCCTGGCAGTAGGCGTCCAGCGTGAGGGGGGCATCCGCCAGCGGATGGCCTTGGCGCATCACACACACATATTCGCCGTCGTAGAGGCGGCGGCTCTCAAACGCCACCACGCCGCCCGACTGGGCGCGGGCTGTCAGGTCGGCCAGCGCTGCCGGGAAGTAGCCCACGGCCATGTCGGCGGCTTCTTCGTCCAGCAGGCGGCGTGGGTCGCGCGTGGTCAGCGGCAGCACGCGGATGGCGATGCCGGGCGCTTCGCGCTCAATGATTTCGACCAGGGCAGGCACCAGCGTGGCGGCCGTGGCGTCGGCCATGGCCAGCACAAAGGTGGATTCGGCGGTGGCCGGGTCGAACAGGCCCGGGGCCAGGGAATCCTGTAAATGGGCCAGGGCCTCGCGCACTGGCGGCCACAGCGCCAGCGCCCGGGGGGTGGGCTCCACCCCCTGGCCGCTGCGCACCAGCAGCTCATCCCCGAGCACCTCGCGCAGGCGCCGCATGGCGTTGCTTACGGCGGGCTGGGTGATTGAGAGCTTGTGTGCCGCGCGCGTCAGGCTGCGCTCCGCCATCACCTCGTCGAAAACGCGCAGCAGGTTCAGGTCCAGGGAGCGGAAGTTCAGGGGTGTCATGGTTATTTATCACCGATATGAATATCCATGATTCAAAATATAAACTTGAACATGCAAAGGGTAAACCCTAATATCACCCCATCGCCCGGCAATCTCGCCACAAGCGTTAGAAAAGGGAAACCGAAATGACCGCCTTTGCACACGTTGAATACCCCACCGAACACCCCGGCGTAGTCCGCGCCGAAAACGCCGCCGCAGCCCTGAAGGGCGCTGCCGCCCGCTTTGACGGCGCCCGTGGCGCTGCCTCCCTCCTGCTGGCCGCTGTGGTGTCCGCACTGCTGGTGGTGGCCAACCAGGTGATCGACACCTGGAGCGAAGGGCATCTGCTGGCCGCCTGGATGGTGCTGTGGCTGGTGGCCTTTGCCGCCCTGGCCCTGCTCACCGCCCCTGCACGCCGCGCTGGCGTGGCCCTGCGCGCTGGTGTGCAGGCCTGGGCCGAGAGCCGTCGCCGCGCCGCCGAAGACGAGCGCACCTGGCAAGTCGCCATGAAGGACCCCCGCATCATGGCCGAGCTGAACCACGCGATGGGCATCCCCACCGTGGACGACATCCGCAAGTACTACTGATCGTCGAACCCGCCGCACTGGTGGGCGGCGGGGACGCAATCCATTGAAAGCCGTGGCCTGCCACGGCTTTTTTTTATGCCCCTTTTTTGGCGAGTGTGGACTTGTCGTGCCCCGCAAGCCAAGCGCAAAAAAAGCCGCTCTGCCAGAGGGCGGAGCGGCTTTGAAGGGGAAGCTTCTCGGGTCTCAGGAAAGCAGCATCAGGCAGCCAAGCGCTTTTCCAGAGCGGCCTTGGTGTCCAGCAGGGCCTTGGGCAGGTGGTACGCCAGTTGCTCGAAGTGCGCATCGTGCAGCTTGAACTCTTCGGCCCAGGCTGCCTTGTCGATGCTGGTCACGGCCTCGAACTTCTGGGCACTGAAGTCCAGGCCCGTCCAGTTGATCTCGGCGTACTGCGGAGCCACGCCAAACATGGTTTCCTGGCCCTGGGCCTGGCCTTCGATGCGGTCGATCATCCACTTGAGCACGCGCATGTTGTCGCCATAACCTGGCCAGACGAACTTGCCCGCCTCGTCCTTGCGGAACCAGTTCACGCAGAACACCTTGGGCACGGACCTGCCGGTGGCAGCGATCTTGCCTTCCATGCTGAGCCAGTGCTGGAAGTAGTCGCTCATGTTGTAGCCGCAGAACGGCAGCATCGCGAAGGGGTCGCGGCGCACCACGCCCTGGGCGCCAAAGGCGGCGGCGGTGGTCTCCGAGCCCATGGTCGCAGCCATGTACACGCCTTCCGTCCAGGTGCGGGCTTCCGTCACCAGCGGCACGGTGGTCGAGCGGCGGCCGCCGAAGATGAAGGCGTCGATCGCCACGCCGTTGGCGTCGTCCCACTGCGCATCGAGCGCCGGATTGTTGGCCGCAGCGACAGTGAAGCGCGAGTTGGGGTGGGCGGCCTTGGCGCCGGTTTCCTTGGCGATCTGGGGCGTCCAGTCCTTGCCTTGCCAGTCGATCAGATGGTCCGGCAGCTTGCCGGTGTCCTTTTCCATACCTTCCCACCACACGTCGCCGTCGTCGGTCAGGGCCACGTTGGTGAAGATCACGTCCTTGTCCAGGCTGCGCATGCAGTTCGGGTTGGTGTGCATGTTGGTGCCGGGGGCCACGCCAAAGTAGCCCGCCTCGGGGTTGATGGCGACCATCTTGCCGTCGGCGTTGGGCTTGATCCAGGCGATATCGTCACCGATGGTGGTGACCTTCCAGCCAGAAAAACCAGCCTCGGGCGGCACCAGCATCGAGAAGTTGGTCTTGCCGCAGGCGCTGGGGAAGGCCGCCGCCACGTGGTACTTCTTGCCTTGGGGGTTGGTCACGCCCAGGATGAGCATGTGCTCGGCCAGCCAGCCCTGGTCGCGGCCCATGGTGGAGGCGATGCGCAGGGCCAGGCACTTCTTGCCCAGCAGCGCGTTGCCGCCGTAGCCGGAGCCGTAGGACCAGATCTCGCGTGTTTCGGGGTAGTGCACGATGTACTTGACCTTGGGGTTGCAGGGCCAGCTCGTGGTGTCCTTCTCGCCGTCGGCCAGGGGGGCGCCCACGGTGTGCATGCAGGGCACGAATTCGCCTTCCACACCCAGCACGTCGTACACGGCCTTGCCCATGCGGGTCATCAGGCGCTGGTTCACGGCCACGTAGGCGCTGTCGGTCAGCTCCACGCCGATGTGGGCGATGTGGCTGCCCAGCGGGCCCATGCTGAAGGGCACCACATACATCGTGCGGCCCTTCATGCAGCCGTCAAACAGGGGCTGCAGCGTGGCGCGCATATCGGCGGGCGCCATCCAGTTGTTGGTGGGGCCGGCGTCTTCCTTGGCGGCCGAGCAGATGTAGGTGCGGTCTTCCACGCGGGCCACGTCCGATGGGTCGGACCAGGCCAGGAAGCTGCCGGGGCGCTTGGCAGGGTTGAGCTTCTTGAAGGTGCCGGCATCGACCAGCTGCTGGCACAGGCGGTCGTACTCTTCCTTCGTGCCATCGCACCAGTAGATGCTCTCGGGCTTGCACAGGGCGGCCATGTCGGCCACCCAGGCGAGCAGCCGGGCGGTTTTGACGTAACTGGGGGCGTTGAGATTCAGGCCCTGCATGGTGGGTGCGTTCATCGGGGGAGCTTCCTAAGTTGAAAAACAGTTTTTTCAAAGGAAGCGGACCGGGCGGAACGCGGCAAGGCCTGGCGCAGTTGCGGTGCTGAGCGCTGCCTTTGAAAAAACGGCTTTCTTGCTCAGTCGGCGGGCGGGAGCGTGTGTCAGCCCCACGGGGTGGAGGCTATTCCACGGATTCCGCGGGTCGGCTGGGATGTCAATTTTATGAATCTGCCGCCCGTTTGTCTGTCAGACAGGGGTCAAAACCATGCAAAAAAAGCATGGGGTTATGCGTTGTGGATTTCCTCCCTCACGGGCTGGTCGGGCTGCCTTTCCAGCGCTCATAGCCGCATTTGCGCAGCGCGCAGGCCGGGCAGGTGCCGCAGCCATAACCCCAGGCATGCAGCGTGTCGCGCACGCCGTGGTAGCAGGTGTGCGAGTCGTTCACGATCAGATCGACCAGCGCCTGCCCACCGAGGGCCCGGGCCAGTTCCCAGGTCTCGGCCTTGTCCAGCCACATGAGTGGGGTATCGAAGGTGAAACGCTGTCCCATGCCCAGCGACACCGCGACCTGCAGCGCCTTGAGCGTGTCGTCGCGGCAATCGGGGTAGCCCGAAAAATCGGTTTCGCACATGCCGCCCACCAGGGTGTGCAGGCCCCGCCGGTAGCCCACGGCGGCCGCCAGCTGGAAGAACAGCAGGTTGCGCCCTGGAACAAAAGTGTTGGGCAGGCCTGCGGCGGTCATCTGGATCTCGGTGTCGCTCGTCAGTGCCGTGTCGCTGATGTGGCCCAGCACGGCCAGGTCCAGCATGTGGTCCTCGCCCAGCCGCGCGTTCCACTGCGGAAACTGCGCACGCAGCGACGACAGCACCGTCTGCCGTGCCTGCAGCTCGATGTGGTGGCGCTGGCCGTAGTCGAAGCCGATGGTTTCCACATGGGCGAAGTTTTCCAGTGCCCAGGCCAGGCAGGTGGTGGAGTCCTGGCCTCCAGAAAAAAGAACAAGGGCGTGTCCGGGTCGCATGGGGGCTCCTGGTCAGAAGGTGGAAACAGGGGCGGCCGAAAGGCCGGGGCAAAAAAAAGCCCCGCAGCGCGGGGCGTTTGGCAGCCTTGCGGGCGGATCAGGCCATGAACACGGCGATGAAGGCCAGCAGGAAAATCAGCACACCGCCGACCACGGGAAGCACCACGGGCATCAAGGGCACGACGTTTTCCACGGGGTCGTGCGCTGCGGTCTGAGGGGCGTGAGAGGTGTTGTGGTCGGACATGGTGGGGCTCCAGATGCTGAAAACTTGCGCAATTCTAGCCGCCTGCGTACTGGTCCACTGAACCAGGGCCACCAGCAGGGCGTGGGGTTCACATCAGCGCAGCTTCCATGCCTGCCGTGCGCAGCCGCTCCAGCACCTCGTCTACATGGGCCTTGCTGCGGGTTTGCAGCACCAGTTCGATCTCCACATTCTGCGCGGCCAGCATGGTGAAGGCACGCTGGTGATGCACCTCGCCGATGTTGGCGCCCGCGTCGGCCACGGTGGCCGTGATGCGCGCCAGCACGCCGGGCACGTCGCGCGCGCTGACCTTGATGCGGGCCAGTCGCCCCGACCGCACCATGCCGCGCTCGATGATGGCCGCCAGCAGCAGCGGGTCGATGTTGCCGCCGCACAGCACCAGGCCCACGCGTTTCCCCTTGAAGCGTTCGGGGTAACGCACCAGGGCGGCCAGCCCGGCGGCGCCTGCGCCTTCGACCAGGGTTTTTTCAATCTCCAGCAGCATCAGCACGGCCTGCTCGATGTCGCCTTCGTCCACCAGCACCAGGTCGTCCACCAGGCGCTTGACGATCTCCTGCGTGATCTTGCCGGGTGTGCCCACGGCAATGCCTTCGGCAATGGTCGAGGTGCCCTGCGGGTGGTGCGTGCCCTTGACCGCGTTCACCATGGCCGGGAAGCGTGTGGTCTGCACGCCCACAATCTCGATGCCGGGCTTGATGGCCTTGGCGGCCGTGGCCACGCCCGAGATCAGGCCGCCGCCGCCCACGGCGATCACCAGCGTGTCCAGGTCGGGCACGGCCTGCAGCATCTCCAGGCCCAGCGTGCCCTGGCCTGCGGCCACGCCCTCGTCGTCGTAGGGGTGCACAAAGGTCAGGCCCTGCGCGTCGGCCAAGGCATAGGCATGGGCGCGGGCTTCCTCCAGCGTGTCGCCGTGCAGCACCACCTCGGCGCCAAAGCCGCGTGTGCGCTCTACCTTCACGGCGGGGGTAAAGCGGGGCATGACGATCACCGCGCGCAGGCCCAGGCGCTGCGCGTGGTAGGCCACGCCCTGGGCATGGTTGCCCGCGCTCATAGCCACCACGCCACGGGCGCGTTCGTCGTCGGACAGCAGCGTGAGCCGGTTGCAGGCGCCGCGCTCCTTGAAGGAGGCCGTGAACTGCAGGTTCTCGAACTTGAGGAACACCTGCGCGCCCACGATCTGCGAGAGTGTCTTGGATTCGACACAGGGGGTGTCCAGCACCTGGCCTTGTAGGCGGGTGGCGGCGTCGCGGATGTCTTGGAGGGTCAGCATGGCGCCATTGTGGCCCACGCTTGTGGCTGGCCGCCACAGGGTTGCACAGGGGGCGTGGTGTGGCGCTGCGGCGACCATGGGGGGCGCTTGCTAGAGCAAAAAAACGGCCCTTCCGCGCGATGGTATTGCCTTAATAGCTATCAAAATAATAGTAGCTACTTGATGCCCAACCTGCGCGCCAGTTTGTGCAGGTTGCTCGCATCCACCTCCAGCGCCCGCGCGGCCTGCGCCCAGTTGCCCTGGTGCTGTGCCAGGGCGGTGGTGATGCTGGTGCGCTGGCAGGCGTCCACGGCCTCGCGCAGCGGGCCGGTGGGGGCGGTGGGCATGGTGGCACTCGCCTCTGTGGTGTGCGCTGCGGCATCTGGCGGCGCGGCCTGTGTGTGCACGGCATCCGCATCCAGGTCCAGCAGCGCGGGCTCCAGCGTCACGATGTCGGAGCGGTTCACGCCCCGGCTCAGGGCCTTGAGGGCGGCGCGGCTGACCACATGCTCCAGCTCGCGAATGTTGCCCGGCCAGGGGTAGCGGCGCAGTGCGTCCTGTGCGCTGGCAGACAAGCGCAGGCTGCGCAGCCCCAGGCGCGCGCGGTTCAGTTCCAGAAAACGGCCTGCCAGCAGCAGCACATCGTTGCCCCGTTCGCGCAGCGGCGGGATGGGCACGGGGTACACCGACAGCCGGTGGTACAGGTCGGCGCGGAACGCGCCATCGCGTACCTGCTCGCGCAGGTTGCGGTTGGTGGCGGCGATCACGCGCACGTCCACGCGGCGCGGGCGGTCGGCGCCCAGGCGCTGGATCTCGCCGTTCTGCAGCGTACGCAGCAGCTTGGCCTGCACGGCCAGCGGCAGCTCGCCCACCTCGTCGAGGAACAGCGTGCCGCCCTCGGCCGCCTCGAAGCGCCCCGGCCGATCGGCCACCGCGCCGGAGAACGCGCCGCGCACGTGGCCGAAGAGCTCGCTCTCGGCCAGGGACTCGGGCAGCGCCGCACAGTTCACGTGCACCAGGGGCTTGGTGCGGCGCGTGGACTGGCGGTGCAGCAGGCGCGCGAACAGCTCCTTGCCCACACCAGTTTCGCCCAGCAACAACACGGGCAGGTCCGAGCCCGCCACCACCTCTAGCTCGTGCAGCAGGCGCAGCAGGGGCTCGCTCTGGCCAACGATCTCCATGTCGCCATCGCCCGCGCGGGTGGTGCGCTCGTCGTCGGCGCTGCGGGTGTGTGGGGCGCTGCGCAGCGCCTGCACCTCGCGCTCCAGCCGCGAGATGCGCACGGCCGCCTCCACCAGCACCTTGCAGTCGGCCAGCGCGGCGCGTGCGGCGTCGCCGAAGGTGCCGGTCTGCAGTGCGTCGAGCGTCAGCACCCCCCAGGCCTTGCCGTCCACCCACAGGCTCACGCCCATGCAGTCGTGCACGGGCAGGGGCTCGCCCACCAGGGTGTCGAGCAGGCCGTCGTAGGGGTCGGGCAGGGTGCTGTCGTGGTCAAAGCAGGTCACCTCGCGCCGCGCCAGGATGGCCGCGAGCCGGGGGTGCTGGCTGACCACAAAGCGCCGGCCCAGCGCCTCGCGCACCAGGCCTTCCACGGCCACGGGGCGCAGGTGGTCTTCCTCCAGCTGCAGCAGCGCCACGGCGCCGCAGTGAAAGCGTGTGCGCAGGTGGTCCGCCAGCCGCTGCAGGCGCACGGCCTGGGGCAGATCGGTGGCCAGATCGGCCAGCAGGGGGCGGTGGTCCATAGTGATATTTACCTTTAATGGGTGAATTAGACCCTATATGTGGATGGTAAAAAAGACCACGACTGGTGTAATTGGTTGATTTGATGGGCCTGCGCCCTGGCTCGGCGCTTGCAATGTGGGCAGTGACACCGATTCACTCGTTCCAAAAAGTCATGACCACAAGACCTCGACCCCATGCCGCCAGCGCGCGCTGGCGCCGCCCCTTCGTTGTTGTTCTGTTGAAGCAGGAGGCCCGCCATGGGTAACTACCGCAAGCTCTGGTTCACGCTGATCGGCGTGCTCATCGTCACCTTCAGCCTGCTGGGCTACTACGGCGCCGAGGTCTACCGCACCGCGCCGCCCATCCCAGCGAAGATCGCCACGGCAGGGGGTGAAGTGCTTTTCACCCACGACAGCATCCTCGACGGCCAGACCGCGTGGCAATCGGTGGGCGGCATGCAGCTGGGTTCCATCTGGGGCCACGGCGCCTACCAGGCACCCGACTGGACGGCCGACTGGCTGCACCGCGAGCTGCTCAACTGGCTTGACGTCGCCGCCGAGCGTGCGCACGGCAAGCCCTTTGCCGAGCTCGACGCCCCAGCCCAGGCCGTGCTGCGCGACCGCATGAAGACCGAGTACCGCGCCAACACCTACAACCCCGAGACGGGCGTGGCCACGGTGTCCTCGGTGCGGGCCGACGCGATCGCGATGACCGCGCTGTACTACGACCAGCTTTTCAGCGACGTGCCTGCGCTGCACAAGACCCGCGAGCACTTCGCCATGAAGGAGAACACCCTGCCCAGCGCCGAGCGGCGCGCGCAGATGACGGGTTTCTTCTTCTGGACGGCTTGGGCCGCCGCCACCGAGCGCCCCGGCACCACGGCCACCTACACCAACAACTGGCCGCACGAGCCACTCATAGGCAACAAGCCCACGGCCGAGAACATGGTCTGGTCGGTGATGAGCGTGGTCGTGATGATGGCGGGCGTGGGCTTCCTCGTGTGGGGCTGGTCCTTCCTGCGCAAGCACGACGAGGTGGAACCCACGCCACCCCAGCACGACCCGCTCTCGCGCGTGCCGCTCACACCGTCGCAGCGCGGGCTGGGCAAGTATTTGTTCCTCATCGTGGCGCTGTTCAGCTTCCAGGTGCTGCTGGGCGGCTTCACGGCCCACTACACGGTGGAAGGCCAGCAGTTCTACGGCATCAACGTGTCGCAGTGGTTCCCGTATTCGCTGGTGCGCACCTGGCACATCCAGAGCGCGCTGTTCTGGATCGCCACGGGCTTCCTGGCGGCGGGCCTGTTCCTCGCGCCGCTCATCAACGGTGGCAAGGACCCGGCCTACCAGAAGCTCGGTGTGGACATCCTGTTCTGGGCGCTGGTCGTGGTGGTGGTGGGCTCGTTCGTCGGCAACTACCTGGCCATCGCACAGATCATGCCGCCCGAGTGGAACTTCTGGCTGGGCCACCAGGGCTATGAATACGTGGACCTGGGCCGCCTGTGGCAGATCGGCAAGTTCACCGGCATCGTCTTCTGGCTGGTGCTCATGCTGCGCGGCATCGTGCCGGCGCTGCGCTCCCCCGGCGGCGACAAGAACCTGCTGGCTCTGCTGACGGCGTCGGTGGTGGCCATCGGCCTGTTCTACGGCGCGGGTTTCTTCTACGGCGAACGCACCCACCTGTCGGTGATGGAGTACTGGCGCTGGTGGGTGGTGCACCTGTGGGTGGAGGGCTTCTTCGAAGTCTTCGCCACCACGGCGCTGGCCTTCATCTTCTCGACGCTGGGGCTGGTGTCGGTGCGCATGGCCACCACGGCCAGCCTGGCCTCGGCCTCGCTGTTCATGCTGGGTGGTGTGCCCGGCACCTTCCACCACCTGTACTTTGCAGGCACCACCACCCCGGTGATGGCGGTGGGCGCTGCCTTCAGCGCGCTCGAAGTGGTGCCGCTGGTCGTGCTGGGCCACGAGGCCTGGGAACACTGGCGCCTGCAGCACCGCACGCCCTGGATGGCTCGCCTGCGCTGGCCGCTGATGTGCTTCGTGGCCGTCGCCTTCTGGAACATGCTGGGCGCGGGTGTCTTCGGCTTCATGATCAACCCGCCCATCTCGCTGTACTACGTGCAGGGCCTGAACACCACGCCGGTGCATGCCCACGCCGCGCTGTTCGGGGTGTATGGCTTCCTGGCGCTTGGCTTCACGCTGCTGGTGCTGCGCTACATCCGGCCGCAGCTGGTGTTCAGCGAGCGGCTCATGAAGACGGGCTTCTGGTGGCTCAACGCCGGCCTGGTGCTGATGATCGCCACCAGCCTGTTCCCCATTGCCCTGTTCCAGTTCCATGCCAGCGTGAGCGAAGGCCTGTGGTACGCCCGGGGCGAAGAGTTCATGCAACAGCCCTTCATCCAGACGCTGCGCTGGGTGCGCACCTTCGGCGACGTGGTGTTCATCGTTGGCGCGCTGGCCATGGCCTGGCAGGTGGTGAGCGGTGTGTTCGGTTCGCGTGCCCCTGCAGCCACCGCAGGGGTCTACCTGGCGGAGTCCCGCCGCTGATCCGCGCCGCGCGTTGCTGCCACTACCCTCGGCGACAGCGCAGGCCCTTCATTCATCCCACAAGGAGTGAGCATGAACCTCGACAAATTCAAGCACCAGCACACCGACATCCTGCGCAGCATCGCCACCTTGCGCGCCCTGGCCCAGGCGGGCGTGGAAGGCAATGCCCGCGCCATCGCGCAGGGCATCGTGGCCATGAGCGGCACCATCAAGCTGCACCTGGCCGTGGAAGACCAGGTGCTCTACCCCGCACTGCAGCGCGGTGGCAACCCCGAACTGGCGCGCCTGGGCCGCCAGTACCAGAGCGAGATGGCCTCGATTGCCAGCGCCTACGACGCCTTTGCGCGCCGCTGGAATACGGCCGAGAACGTGCGCCGCGATGCGCAGTGCTTTCGGGACGAGGCCAATGTGGTGCTGCGCCGGGTGTTCGAGCGCATGCAGCGCGAAGACCACGACTTTTATCCCCGCATCGAGGAGGAAGAAACCGCCGCCTGCCATTGAGCAGCACCCTCCTGCACCCCACTGCATGCCTGCGCATGCACCTCTGATCCATCGGTAGGGCCTGACGGCACCTTCCTTTCTGCCGGCCCCTGTGCCGGCATTTTTTTACCCCTGCTTACCGCCCCGATTGTGTTGAATCAAACTACCTATAGTGTTTGATGGGTATCGTGGACACCATAGGTAGTGTTTCTAAACCGTTCCATAGATTGGTCGAACCCATGGTGCCCACCCTTGTCACCCTGCCCCGCGATGTTGTGTTGCGCAGCGGCCAGCGCGTTCCTTTTGATGCCGAACGCATCCGCGCTGCGCTGGCCAGTGCGGGCCAGGCCTCGGGCGAATATGGCGCCGAAGAAGCCGCGTTGCTCACCGCGCAGGTCACCAAGGTGCTGATCCACCGCTTCCATGGCGAAGCGCCCACCGTCGAGCAGATCCAGGACGTGGCCGAGCAAACGCTCATCGCCGCTAACCATCTCGCCACGGCGCGCGCCTACATCGTCTACCGCGAGCAGCACGCCACGCTGCGCGGGGACAAGCAGACGCTGGTCGATGTGGAAAGCTCCATCAACGAATACCTCACGCGTGCCGACTGGCGCGTGAACGCCAACGCCAACCAGGGCTATTCGCTGGGCGGGCTGATCCTGAACGTGGCGGGCAAGGTCACGGCCAACTACTGGCTGTCGCACGTCTACACGCCCGAGATCGGCGAGGCGCACAGGAGCGGCGACCTGCACATCCACGACCTCGACATGCTCAGCGGCTACTGCGCGGGCTGGTCGCTGCGCACGCTGCTGCACGAGGGGCTCAACGGCGTGCCTGGCAAGGTGGAGGCGGGGCCGCCCAGACACATGAGTTCGGCTGTGGGGCAGATCGTGAACTTCCTGGGCACGCTGCAGAACGAGTGGGCCGGTGCGCAGGCGTTCTCGTCGTTCGACACCTACATGGCACCCTTCGTGCGCAAGGACGGCATGGACTACCCGCAGGTGCGCCAGTGCATCCAGGAGCTGGTTTACAACCTCAACGTGCCCTCGCGCTGGGGCACGCAGACGCCGTTCACCAACCTCACCTTCGACTGGACCTGCCCAGACGATCTGCGCGAGCAGGTGCCCGTGATCGCTGGCAAAGAGATGCCCTTCGCGTACGGCGACCTGCAGGCCGAGATGGACCTCATCAACCGCGCCTATATCGACGTGATGACCACGGGCGATGCCAAGGGCCGGGTGTTCACCTTCCCCATCCCCACCTACAACATCACCAAGGACTTCCCCTGGGAGAGCGAGAACGCGCAGCTGCTGTTCGAGATGACGGCCAAGTACGGTCTGCCGTACTTCCAGAACTTCATCAACTCCGAGCTGGAGCCCAACATGGTGCGCTCCATGTGCTGCCGCCTGCAACTCGATTTGCGTGAACTCTTGAAGCGCGGCAACGGCCTGTTCGGCAGCGCCGAGCAGACGGGCAGCCTGGGTGTGGTCACCATCAACTGCGCGCGCCTGGGCTACCAGCATGCGGGCGATGAGGCGGGGCTGCTCGCCGCGCTCGACCGCTTGATGGAACTGGGCAAACAAAGCCTGGAGACCAAGCGCAAGCTCATCCAGCGCCTCATGGACCAGGGCTTGTTCCCCTACACCAAGCGCTACCTGGGTACCTTGCGCAACCACTTTTCCACGCTGGGTGTGAATGGCATCAACGAGATGGTGCGCAACTTCACGGCGGACCAGCACGACATCACCAGCGAGTGGGGCCACGCGTTTGCCGTGCGCCTGCTCGACCACGTGCGCGAGCGCATGACCGCCTTCCAGGAGGAAACCGGCCACCTCTACAACCTGGAGGCCACACCCGCCGAGGGCACCACCTACCGCTTCGCGAAGGAAGACAAAAAGCGCTGGCCCGCCATCCTGCAGGCCGGCACGGAGCAGCAGCCCTACTACACCAACTCCTCGCAACTGCCCGTGGGCTTCACCGACGACCCGTTCGAGGCCCTGATGCGCCAGGAGACGCTGCAATCCAAATACACGGGCGGCACCGTGCTGCATCTGTACATGGGAGAGCGTTTGTCCAGCGGTGCGGCCTGCCGCGATCTGGTGCGGCGCGCGCTCACGCGCTTTCGCCTGCCCTACATCACGGTCACGCCCACGTTCTCGATCTGCCCCACCCACGGCTACCTGGCGGGAGAGCACCCGTTCTGCCCGCGCTGCGACGAGGAGCGTCTGGTCGCCAAGCGTGCGGCGCTGGCGGCGTGAATCTGAATGAAATTGCCTGATGAGCGACTGACCTCAGGCTTCACGTCCCTTCATCCGTGCGGGCTGAGCCCGAACGGATGGCAGGGTCTCTGAGGCATGTGGCTATTCAGGTGAAATTGGCCACTGGCGCCTGTCCATCAAGCACTGATAGCTATCAAAACAATAGTATTTCAACCCAAGGAGCACACCATGAGTTACTTTTCGTCTGCCGAACACACCGCCCTGGCCGCCGTGCAGCTTACCGATGCCGAGCGCCAGCCCTGCGAGGTCTGGACCCGCGTGATGGGCTACCACCGCCCGGTGGCGAGCTTCAACACGGGCAAACAGGGCGAGCATGCCGAGCGCCGCTTCTTCGCGGAAGCGCCCCGCCGTGGCTGCGGCAACGCTTGTTGATGCCCAGGGGCAGCCGTTGCCCGCCCCCGGGCTGCGGCTGGGCGGCCTCACGCCGCTGACCACCATCGACTTCCCCGGCCGTCTGGCGGCCGTTTTCTACTGCCAGGGCTGCCCCTGGCGCTGCGGCTATTGCCACAACCCGGAGCTGCTGGACGCCACCGCACCGCCATCGCTGCCGTGGTCCCAGGCGCTGCAGTTCCTGCAAAGCCGCCGGGGCCTGCTCGATGGCGTGGTGTTCTCCGGTGGCGAACCCACGCTGCAGGCCGCCTTGCCCGCCGCGCTGGCCGAGGTGCGGGCGATGGGTTTTGCGACCGGACTGCACACGGGGGGCATGTACCCCGAGCGCCTGTCTGCGGTGCTGCCCCTGCTCGACTGGGTGGGGCTGGACATCAAGGGGCCGGTGCACCGGTACGACGCCATCACTGGCACGCCGGGCAGCGGTGCACGCGCCTGTGCCTCGCTGCAGCAGGTGCAGGCCAGTGGTGTGGCACACGAGTGCCGCACGACCTGGCATGCAGGGCTTTTTGGGCTGCAAGACCTGCAAGCGCTGGCCACCAGCCTGGCAGCCCAGGGTGTGGCGCGCTGGGTATTGCAGGAATGCCGTACCTCAGGGGCCAACGGCTGGCCCCTGGTGCCTGCGCAGCTCCAGGCTTTGGGGCAAGGGTTGGGTCACTTTGAACTGCGGCGGGCCTGAGCGCCTGTTGACGATCTCGCTGCGCGACCCCTGGGAGATCGTCCACAGGCTCTGGGCACGGACGCCTTGCCGTTATTGCGTGCACACCCTCAGCACCTCCACCCCATACGCCTCCAGCTTTTTCGCCCCCATGCCGCTGATGCCCTGCAGGTCATCCAGCGACGCGGGGTTGCGTTCGGCAATCGCCGCCAGTGTGGCGTCGTGGAAGATCACATACGCGGGCAGGTTGTGCTCGCGCGCCACTTCGGCGCGCCAGGACTTGAGGTTGATAAAGCGCACCTGCGCATCCGGGCCCAGGTTGGCGGCCGCCGCCGGGGGCGCGCTGCCCGTGCCCTTGCGGGTGCGTGCGCGCTTGGCTGGCGCGGCGGCGGTGGATTCGCGCAGCTGCACCGGCACCTCGCCCTTGAGCACGGCGCGCGAGCCTTCGGTGAGGCTCAGGGTGTCAAAACTGTGGCCGCTCTCCAACATCACCTTGTGCAGGCCCACGGCGCCCGTGGCCAGCAGCTGGCGCAGCACGCCGCGCAGCTGCGCTTCGGAATAGTCCTTGCCCACGCCGAAGGTCGAGAGCTTGTCGTGCCCGAACTGCTGGACTTTTTCGGTGTCCTTGCCGCGCACGATGTCCATGATGTGGCCCGTGCCAAAGGTCAGCCCGCTGGCGGCGTGCACGCGGTAGATGGTGGACAGCAGCTTGCGTGCGGCGTCCGTGCCGTCCCACACCGCCGGTGGGTTCAGGCAGTTGTCGCAGTTGCCGCAGGGGGTGGACTGCTCGCCGAAGTAGGCCAGCAGCCGCACCCGGCGGCAGTCGGTGGCCTCGGCCAGGGCCAGCAGTGCGTCGAGCTTGCCGCGCAGCGCTTGCTTGAATTCCTCGCCCGCAGGGCTTTCGTCGATCATGCGGCGCTGGTTGACCACATCGTTCAGGCCATAGGCCATCCATGCATCGGCGTTCAGCCCGTCGCGGCCTGCGCGCCCGGTCTCCTGGTAGTAGCCCTCGATGTTCTTGGGCATGTCCACGTGCGCCACAAAACGCACATCGGGCTTGTCGATGCCCATGCCGAACGCAATGGTGGCCACCATCACGATGCCTTCCTCGCGCAGGAAGCGGTCCTGGTTCTTCTGGCGCACCTTGGTGTCCAGGCCTGCGTGGTAGGGCAGGGCCGTCAGGCCCGCGTCGCACAGCGTGGCGGCCAGTTCTTCCACTCGCTTGCGGGACTGGCAATACACCACCCCCGCCTCGCCCGCGTGCTCGCGCTCGATGAAGCGCAGCAGCTGCGTGGTGGCGTCCTTCTTCTCTTCGATGCGGTAGCGGATGTTGGGCCGGTCAAAGCTGCTGATGAACAGCCGCGCATCCTCCAGCTGCAGCCGCTCGACGATGTCCTCGCGCGTGAGCGCGTCGGCCGTGGCCGTGAGCGCGATGCGCGGCACCTGCGGGTAGCGCTCGTGCAGCAGCGTGAGCGCCCGGTACTCGGGCCGGAAGTCGTGGCCCCACTGGCTCACGCAGTGCGCTTCGTCAATCGCAAACAGGCTCAGGTGGCCGCCGCTGTACAGGCTGTCCAGCAGGCCCAGAAAACGTGGCGTGTTCAGCCGCTCGGGCGCGGCATACAGCAGCGTGATCTCGCCCGTCTGCAGGCGAAACTCCACGTCCTGCGCCTCGTCGTAGCTCAGTGTGGAGTTGAGGAACGCCGCCTCCACCCCGGCCTCGTGCAGCGCGCCCACCTGGTCATGCATCAGCGCAATCAGCGGCGAGATCACGATGCTCACCCCGCGCCCCTGCTGCTGGCGCACGATGGCGGGCACCTGGTAGCACAGGCTCTTGCCGCCGCCGGTGGGCATGAGCACCAGGGCGTCGCTGCCGCCAATCACATGCTCGACGATGGCTTGCTGGGGGCCACGGAACTGCTTGTAGCCGAAGACGTCCTGCAGGACGGTGTGGGCGGGGGAGGGGGCGAGAGGCAGCGCGGGAGAAGGAAGAGAAGACAAGCGGGTACTCTAAATTTGATAGCTGCTTGCGCTTGTCTATCAAGCGCTGAAGGCCAATCTGACCAATATTTTTGCAGCGGATGTGCCCGCTGGCGAGAGGATCTATTGTGCGTCGGGCGCTGTGGCGCACGCAATTTCTCGCACCTTACGTTTGCTTGTTCCGCGCATACAGGTGACTTTGGCCGCTACCGTGAGGAGGTGTATAGCGATACTTCCCATTTTTTTTGGAATTGATTTTTTAAAAAAGGGAAGTATCATCTCTCATGGCTGAGGAAACAGTCATGACTCATCATGCAACTACTTGGTCTCATCAAGCTCGACGAATTCAAACTCAAACACGCTGACGCACGTGGGCCGCTTGACGCTTGGCGCATCGAAGCTGAACGCAGTCAATGGACAGGTCCGCAGGACATTAAGAATCGATATCCCAGTGCCAGCTTTCTGGCAGACAACAAGGTGATTTTCAACATCAAAGGGAATGCTTACCGACTAGTCATAAAGGCAAAGTACCAAAACGGCTTGGTCTTGATTGAGTGGGTTGGCACACATGCCGAGTACGACAAGGTGGAGTTTTGAGTTGGACTCGGTAAATGAAAGGAACGGGTATGAAGCAACAGGTGAAAGTGATCAAGACGCAGCGTGATTACGATGCGGCTGTCGTTCGTCTGTCGGCTTTGATGGACGAAGAATTGGCGCCGGGCTCCAGCAAGGAAGCGGAATTGGAGTTGTTGGCCTTGGTCATTGAGTCTTACGAGCGCAGCAAAGTTGAGCCCGTGGCCCCTGATCCGATTGAGGCCATTTGGTTTCGAATGGATCAGTTAGGACTCAAGAAGGTCGATCTGGTGCCCTACATGGGCTCGCTGCCCAAGGTTTCTGAGGTGTTGGCACGAAAGCGCCCGCTCACCCTCGCCATGATCCGCAAGTTGCATCAAGGCTTGGGAATCCCAGCGGATGTGCTGCTTGCTGAGTCCGGAGATACGTTTGATCTGACCGATCCGCTCCCGTACGACACAACCAAGTTCCCCATCAAGGACATGCTCAATCGCGGCTACTTCGAAGGCTTCCGGGGTACGCTTCGAGAAGCCAAAGACAACGCCGAGGAATTGATTCGTTCCTTCATGCGCGGCATCCAGCTACACCCGACCCAGCAAGCAAGGCTGCGTGCACCAATGCACCAAAGCGGCAGCCGTCTGATGGATGACTATGGGCTGCTGGCTTGGCATGTGGCTGTGCTCAAGAAAGCTCGCCAAAACAAGTTCAAGTCAGTGTACGTGAAGGGTAGCTTGACCGACGAACGTCTGAAAGAGTTGGCACGTCTTTCTCGCTTTGAGCAAGGGCCCCGGCTGGCTCAAGAGTTCTTGGCTGACATGGGCATTGCTCTGGTGTTCGAGAACCACTTCAACAAGACTTATCTTGATGGTGCGGCCATGCTTGATGGGGATCGCCCCGTTGTGGCATTGACGCTGAGACATAACCGACTCGATAACTTCTGGTTTGCTTTGTTGCACGAACTGATACACGTGAAAGAGCATTTGGACGCGGATCGTTCTTTCATCGCGGACAACCTTGAAGACAAGATCCGTCAGCAGACCAAAGAGGAATGCGAAGCCGACGAAGGCGCCCGAGAAATCCTGATTCCTCGCGCCGAATTATTGGCGTCAGATTTGATCAGTTCGCCCACGATGGATGCCGCTATTGCTTTGGCAGACAAGTTGCGCATCCATCCCACCATCGTGGCCGGGCGCGTGCGTTTTGAATCTGGTAACTGGCGCTTGCTCAGCAGCATCAAGGCTGAAGTCCGCTGCCAGTTTCCTGATCAACTGCGGGAGCACGCTCAACCCAGTTGATAAGCAAAGAAAAAGGCCCCGGAGTGCGCTAACACTCAAGGGCCTTTGGTGAGGTGAACAGGGGCTACCAAACCACCCATGCACAACACGTCTTGGAGAAGACGGTGGATATTACCAGTTCGTAGTGCACGGGCATACGTGAAAACCCCTCCATTCTTCGCAAAGGAGTTGGCATGGCCTGCGCCCGTTGGAAGAGCGTTTTTGTGCGGGCGTACGTCCGTTTCCGGGCCTGTCCGAGTTTCCGTGTGTGAGGCTCATTGAACCTTCACCGATTTCGTGAAGCTGATTGAGGATCTTACGTGCTCGATTTGGTGAACCGGTCTTCGTAGAGGATCGCGAATTGGTTCATTGC
>NZ_JBUDZG010000033.1:0-45446 GCF_054950075.1 Acidovorax sp. Q11
GTGCGCCCAGGCTTTTGGTGCGCTGGCAGCCGGCGATGGAGCGTTGCAGGCGGTCCAGCAAGAGGCGCCGGTTGGGCAGGCCGGTCAAGGCGTCGTAGAAGGCCAGGCGTTCGATTTCCTGCTCTGCCAGCTTGCGGTCGGTGATGTCCATGGTGAAACCATGCGACACCACCGAGCCATCGGCTTCGCGGTGGGGCACAGCGTTGGTCATATGCCAGCGCACGCTGCCGTCCTGCATGCGCACGCGGTATTCGCACTGCCAGGGCACCAGCTTGCGCACCGACATCATGGCCGAGCGTTGCACCTGGGGCAGGTCTTCGGGCACCACACGGTGCATGAGCACGCCGTGGTCGGCGGTCACCTCGTGGGGCTCGACGCCCATGAACTCGCGCACCGCATCGCTGATGTACTGCACGCTGGTGGCGCCATCGGAATGCAGGCGGTACTCGTAGATGAAGCCCGGGATGCGGCTGGCAATGCGCTGGATGAACAGCAGCTGTTCGCGCAGCTGCTCGGCCGCACGGTGCTCGTCGGTCACGTCCTGCACCACGCCCATCACCACCTGCACCCCATCGCGCGGCAGCGTGCGCTGCACGCGCGAGCGCATCCAGCGCACCTGGCCATCGGGCCGGCGCCAGCGGTACTCCACATCCAGTCCGGACCCGCGCTCGCGGATTTTGTCGAACACATGGCGGTCTTCCGGCAGGATGCCGCTCACGGCGCGCTCCGGGTCCACCCATTCCTGTTGTTCAAAACCGGCGATGTTGCACAGGCCCGGCGACCACAGCAGCACGGTTTCGCCCGGGTCTTCAATGCGGCGCCAATGACCGGTGCGGGCCAGGCTCTCCATGGTGTTGAAGACTTCGGTCTGCTCGCGCAGCTCGCGCCGCACTTCTTCGAGCGAGCGCTCGGATGCGGCCAGCGCAGCACGCAAGGTTTCGGCCTCGGAAGCGTCGCGCACCGTGACCATGATGCAATCGTGGGTGACCCGGCGCGCCGACAGATCCCAGGCCAGCAGCAACCGCCCGGGCTCGCGCACCACCTGGCGGCACTCCAGCGGCACCCCTACGCGCACCACGCCATACAGCTGGTCCAACAAAGAGGTGTTCGCCAGCAGGTCGAACACCTCGCTGGCATCCGCACCGGGCGCACGCACGGCGCCCAGCCCCGGCATGCGGCGTGCGGCTGCGTTGGCCGCCAGCAGCACCAGTCGGCCGTTCTGCAGCCGGAACTCCATCAACGCCACCGGCACCGCATCCACCAGGGCCTGCAGGCGCGCCTGCGCCATGGGCTCGATGAGGCCGTCGCCCACGGGGGCGAGAAGGTCGGTCAACAGTTCGGACGAAATCACGGTCGCTCTGAAACCTTCGAATCCTGGGGTTGGGAAAAGCGCCCTCGCAACGGAGAGCGCCTGCGGTCAAAGCCAAGCTGCCAGCATACAGCCAAGAGTATGTCAAAACGTAACAAAGCTACAAAACCTGTGGCAAATCATTGAGGGGAAACCCCATGGGCAAGCTGCTACAGTCCACGCCTCATTCCCCCGCCCCCTGCATGTCCGACACGCTCGAACACCACACCCCCATGATGCAGCAGTACCTCGCCCTCAAGGCCGGGTACCCTGAAACGCTCCTGTTCTACCGCATGGGCGACTTCTACGAGGTCTTCTGGCAAGACGCCGAAAAGGCCGCGCGGCTGCTCGACATCACGCTCACGCAGCGCGGCCAGTCGGGCGGCCAGCCGGTGGTGATGGCGGGTGTGCCCTTTCATGCGCTGGAGAACTACCTGGCGCGCCTGATCAAGATGGGCGAGTCGGTAGCCATTGCCGAGCAGGTGGGCGAGGTGGGCGCCAGCAAGGGCCCGGTGGAGCGCAAGGTGGTGCGCGTGGTCACACCCGGCACTCTGACCGACACCGAACTGCTTTCCGACAAATCCGAATCGCTGCTGATGGCCGTGCACCAGGCGCCCCGCGCGCGCTGTGGTTTGGCGTGGCTGAGCGTGACGCAGGGCCGCGTGTACCTGGCCGAATGTGCGCACGACGAACTGGGCGCCTGGCTGGCCCGCGTGGCGCCCAGCGAGCTGATCTACAGCGCAGGCGTGACCGAGCGCTTTGAACAACAACTGCAGGTGCTGCGCCAAGGCGGCGCCTTCACCTGCCCCATGAGCCTGCGGCCCGACTGGCAGTTCGACAGTGCCCTGGGCGAGCGCAAGCTGCTCGAAAACCTGGGCGCGGCCAGCCTCCAGGCCTGGGGTGCACACGAATTGGGCGAGGCCCACGCCGCCGCCGCCGGGCTGCTGACCTACGCCGAGCACACGCAGGGCCGCACCCTCACCCACGTGCACAGCGTGCAGGTGCAGCGCAACGACGACCTCATCGACTTGCCCGCCACCACGCGCCGCAACCTGGAGCTGGTCAAGACCCTGCGTGGTGACGATGCACCCACGCTGTTCTCGCTGCTCGACACTTGCATGACCGGCATGGGCAGCCGACTGCTCAAGACCTGGCTGCTGGAGCCCCAGCGCGATCGCGCCGAGGCGCGCCAGCGCCTGTCGGCCACCACCGCCTTGCGCGGTGCGGGGGGTGCAGGCGGCGGCTCAGGGCCCTGGGTCACGCTGCGCGGCGAACTCAAGTGCGTGAGTGATGTGGAACGCATCACCGCCCGCATCGCGCTGCGCCAGGTGCGCCCACGCGAACTGGTGGGCCTGGGCAAAACGCTACAAAAATCAGAGCTATTAGCGCTTAATGGACGCGCGCCAGAGCCTTTTTTGGTTCAGATTTTCGGCCACCTTCACCCGCCCGAGGGCTGCACGGCGCTGCTGCAGGCCGCGATTGCCGAGGAGCCCGCCGCACTGGTGCGCGACGGCGGCGTGATCGCCACGGGCTTTGACACCGAACTGGACGAACTGCGCGCCATCCAGACCAACTGCGACGCCTTTTTGCTGGAGCTGGAAACGCGCGAAAAGGCCCGCACCGGCATCGCCAACCTGCGCGTGCAGTTCAACAAGGTGCATGGCTTCTACATCGAGGTGACCAGCAGCAACCTGGACCGTGTGCCCGACGACTACCGCCGCCGCCAGACGCTGAAGAACGCCGAGCGTTTCATCACGCCCGAACTCAAGGCGTTTGAAGACAAGGCGCTGTCCGCCAACGAACGCGCCCTGGCCCGCGAGAAATGGCTGTACGAGCAGATCCTGGACCAGCTGCAGCCGCATGTGCCTGCCCTCACGCGGCTGGCGCAGGCGCTGGCCACGCTCGATGTGCTGTGCACGCTGGCCGAGCGCTCGCTCACCCTCAACTGGTGCGCGCCGCAGTTTGTGCCCGAGCCCTGCATCGAGATCGAAGGCGGCCGCCACCCGGTGGTCGAGGCGCGCCTGGCCGAGACATCGAGCGGCAGCTTCATCGCCAACCACACGCGGCTCAACGCCAACACGCGCATGCAGGTCATCACCGGCCCCAACATGGGCGGTAAATCGACCTACATGCGGCAGGTCGCGCTCATCGTGCTGCTGGCCAGCATCGGTAGCCACGTGCCCGCCGCCAGTTGCCGCCTGGGGCCCATCGACGCCATCCACACCCGCATCGGCGCAGCCGACGACCTGGCCAATGCGCAATCCACCTTCATGCTGGAGATGACCGAGGCCGCACAGATATTGCACGCAGCCACGCCGCACAGCCTGGTGCTGATGGACGAGATCGGCCGGGGCACCAGCACATTCGACGGCCTGGCGCTGGCCAGCGGCATCGCCACGCACCTGCACGACAAGACCCGCGCCTTCGTGCTGTTTGCCACGCACTATTTCGAGCTGACCGAGTTGCCTGCCAAGGCGCGCCACGCGATCAACATGCATGTGAGCGCCACCGAGTCGGGCACCGACATCGTGTTCCTGCACGAAATCCAGCCCGGCCCCGCCAGCCGTAGCTACGGGATTCAGGTGGCCAAGCTGGCGGGCATGCCCTCGCCCGTGCTGCACCACGCGCGCCACGCGCTGGCAGCGCTGGAAGAGCGTGCAGGCGAGGACGAGTTGCAGGTGGACCTGTTCGCCGCGCCCGAGGTGCCCGAGAGCGCGGGCGCGAGCCCGCTGGAAGCTGCGCTGGCCAGTATCAACCCCGATGCCCTGAGCCCGCGCGAGGCGCTGGATGCGCTGTACCAGCTCAAGAAGATGGCGGGCTGAAGCGGCGACGCCACGCGCCGCCCTCCGCAGGCCGCCGCAGCCTCACAAGTCCTGCGCCACCGGCGCCAGCTGCCCCAACATGAAGGTGATGAATGGCGGCACACATTGCAGGTGCCCGGCCACCGGTTGCGCGCGGCATTCGGTCAGGCTGACCAGGTCGCCCGCGCCACGGTCCTGCATGGCGCGCAGGGTGCTGACCGAGCTGGCGTAGGGCACGGTGCGGTCATCACGGCCGTGGTACAGGCGCACGGGCACGTTCGGTTTCCAGTCATAGACGTTGCTGGCGCTGGCCAGGGCCAACACGTCATCGGCCAGGAAGTGGTCGATGAAGCGTGTGTCATAGGCTACGTCGGCATCGCCCGGGATGAGGGCGCGCAGCAGCAAGCGGCGCACCTCGCGCTGCACGCTGCCGCCCAGGTAGCGCAGGAAGCCGGGGTTGATGAGGGCGCCGATCAGCGGTTGTTCCTGCCGCACCAGATCCACCAGGCCGTCCATGGTGGCCTGCACGTTGTAGGGACCGGCGCCGGGCACCACCATGCGCAGTTGTTGGAGGTGAGGCGATGCGCTTGCTTGCAGCGCGCGGTGCGCGGCCATGGTGACGTAGCCACCTTCCGAATAGCCTGTGAGGAAGAGCTGCCCGTTGTCCACCACACCGGCCTGGCTGCGCCAGGTGCGGGCGGCGGTCAAAAAATCGACCGTGGCGGCGGCCGATGGCGCCGCCAGCAGGTAGGGGTGGGGCGTGCCCTTGGAGGCGCCAAAGCCCACGTAGTCGGGCGCGAGCACGATGTAGCCCAGCGAGGCCAGCACCACCGCCACCTCTGACGCCACGGCGTTGTTGCTGGGGGCCTCGGCGTCTTTGAAGAGGGTGCCGTGCTGGTAGCTCAGCACCGGGCTTCTGGCACCAGCTGCCTTGATGGGCACGCTCACCAGACCGGAGGCACGCACCTCGCGGCCATCGGCGTCGGCGGTGAGGTAGTCCAGCCGGTAGGAGGTGACGCCGTAGCGCGGCACCACGTCCTGGGCCAGAGACTCTTTGGCGGCCAGCGCGGCCACGATCTCGCTGGCCGGAATGGACCCGAGCAGGCGGGCGGATTCCAGCCGCCCCGAACGCTCGGGCGGGATGGGCGGTGTGGTGGGCGTGCCCCCGTCAGCCGGGGCGCTGCTGCCGCCGCCACAGCCCGCGAGCCCCACCGCCAGGCAGGCCCCCAGCACGGCGGCACACACACGGCGGGTGCCCGCCAGTTTCCACGAAGTCCCCATGATCCACCCCACCAGAAAGTCCAGCGCCGGATGATAGGGCGGCAGGCCCCACAGCGCCGGACCGGAGCGGGTTTGCCCCCGGAATCATGGTCAAAATTGCCGTTACCGCGCGACCATAAAGCAAAGTTTGCTATTGTTTTTATAACACCCATGCTTGCCATGGAGCGGGTGGCCGCCCGCCCCCTCGGGCCCAGGCACGCGCACGACTAAACTTGCGGGTTCCCCACACCACTGATCCACACCTGTTCATGACGTACTGCGTCGCCATCAAACTCAACGCCGGGCTGGTTTTCCTGTCCGATTCCCGCACCAACGCTGGTCTGGACCAGATCAGCTCGTTCCGCAAGATGATGGTCTATGAAAAGGCGGGCGACCGCTTCATGGTGCTGCTGTCGGCTGGCAACCTGTCGATCTCGCAGTCCGTGCGCGAGATCCTGCAGAACGAGCAGATCAAGGACGGTGATACTGGCGAAGCCATCACGATCTGGAACGCCAAGAGCATGTTCGATGCGGCCCGCGTGCTGGGCTCGGCCGTGCGCCACGTGCACGAGCGCGACGGCGCTGCGCTCAAGCGCTCGGGTGTGGACTTCAATGTGTCCATGGTGTTTGGCGGCCAGATCAAGGGCGAAGGCATGCGCCTGTTCCAGGTCTATTCGGCGGGCAACTTCATCGAAGCCACGTCAGAGACGCCGTACTTCCAGGTGGGCGAGTCCAAATATGGCAAGCCGGTGCTGGATCGCGTGCTCACCCCCGAAACGCCGCTGGACGAAGCCGCCAAATGCGCGCTGGTGTCCATGGACAGCACCCTCAAATCCAACCTGTCGGTGGGCCTGCCGCTCGACCTGGTGGTGTACGAGGCCGACCGGTTTGCCACCGACAAGGTGGTCTGCATCGACGAGAACAACCCCTACTTCCGCATGCTGCACGACAGCTGGGGCCAGAAGCTGCGCCAGGTGTTCGACAGCATCGAAGACCCGGCCTGGGGCGGCGGAGCGACCGAGGTGCCCATCATGGTGAGCCCCGCACGCAGCAAGCCGCTCAAGAAGATCACGACCCACACAGACCGGCTCATCTAAGAGACCCACCGGGCGCGCCACCGCCCTTCCCCAGCCCTGCCGGTACGCCTTTTGCCCATGCTCCCCATCGTTTTTTCTCACGCCAACAGCTTCCCGGCGGGCACCTACCGCCTGCTGTTCAAGCTGCTCAAGGCCCGTGGTTTCCAGATCAGCGCGGTGGAGCGCTATGGCCACGACCCGCAGTACCCGGTGACCAACAACTGGCCCCACCTGGTGCAGCATCTGGCCGACTTTGCCACCGCGCAGGTGGAACGGCTGGGCCAGCCGGTGTTCCTGGTGGGGCATTCGCTGGGCGGCTTTCTGAGTGTGATGGCCGCCGCCCGCCACCCCGAGCTGGTGCGCGGCGTGCTGCTGATCGACTCGCCGCTGATCGGCGGCTGGAAGGCCAATGTGGTCGGCGTGGCCAAGCGGGCGCAGGTGGTGGGCTCGATATCGCCAGGCCGCGTGAGCCGCCAGCGCCGCTTCAGCTGGGCCAGCAACGAAGAGGCGCTGGAGCACTTCCGCAAGAAGAAGGCCTTTGCACGCTGGCACCCCGAGGTGTTGCAGGACTACATCACCCACGGCCTGCAGGACCAGGATGGCAAGCGCGTGCTGGGCTTTGACCGTGCTGTGGAAACCGCCATCTACAACACCCTGCCGCACAACCTGGGCCGCCTGCTCAGCGCCCACCCGCTGCAGTGCCCGGCCGCCTTCATCGGCGGACGCGACTCGGAAGAGATGAAGCAGGTGGGCATGGCCATGACGCTGCGCATCACCGAGGGCCGCACCATGATGCTGGACGGCAGCCACCTTTTCCCCATGGAGCAGCCGCAGGCCACGGCAGCGGCCATCGAGGCCGCGCTGCTCAATCTAGCCTCGCTCGCGCCTGACCGGGGCTGAGAGCCCGGGCCCGCTGCGTGTGGGCCTCTATATCACCAAACTCCCCGGCGCAGCGCCTGAAACAGCGCCGCAACAGCGACCTTTGATCAGGGCAAACAGGGAGCACGACGCCCAGGGCAATCCCCTACACTTGAGGATTGTTACAGCGTGATACACCCGACATGCCTGCACAGCCCTCCCTCACCTCGCGCCTGCCCGCGCTGAGCTACCTGCTCCTGGCTATTTACCTGGTCATCCTTGCGTTTCGCACCCACAACGACACGACCATGGCCCTGATGGTGGCCTCGGTGGTGATGTTTGCCTGCTGCTGGGCCAGCGCCACGCACCTGCTAGGCGCTCGGCCCGCGCTGCACCTCGTTCTGATAGCAGTCAGCTTTGGCTGGTTTGCCGAACAAATGGGCAGCACACACGGCTGGTTCTTCGGCCACTACACCTACACCGAGGTACTGGGTCCGCGGCTGGTAGGCGTGCCCATTGTCATTCCCATGATGTGGTTCGCACTGACCTACGCGGGTTATGTGATCAGCAATCTGATCGTCTGGCAGTCGCCGGTAGACGGTGCGCCGGGACTTGGCAATGCCGTCATGCTTTCGTTTCTGGCAGCGATGATCGTCACCGCGTTCGATCTGGGCGCCGATCCTTACTTTGTATACACCCTGAAAGCCTGGATCATGGCCAAGACCGATGGTGCCTGGTTTGGTGAAACGGTACAGGGCTTCTTTGGCTGGGTTTTCGTGGCATTTATGATCATCTTCAGCTTTCGCATTTCGGTGCGCAAACTCGCGCTTCGCCCTACCAGCCCCTTCCTGCGCCGCCATGCGCTGGTGCCACTGACCATCTACGCATCGGGCATGGTATTCCAGATGATTCTGGGCAATCCGGTGGAGATCCGCTCGATCGCACCGTTCGCCATGGGCATACCGTTGTTGTGCGCCCTGGCGGGCTTTCAGCGCTGGCGCGCAACGGCGGAGGCCACAGCATGAACCACAGCAACACCTTCTCACCAGCACCTCCGCCCGATTCGGAATTGGCAGCCATGCAGCACCACGCCGATCCGTTGGCAGACAAGACCATTGCCGACATCCTTGGCGACTGGCCCGCAGGGGATGTCGCAATGGACGCGCCGCAATGGGCGCGCATCGACACCGTGAACCGCCTGTTCGGCCAGTGGGCAGACAACGCAAGCTTGGTGAGATGGACCGCCCAGGGCGAGGGCGTGGATGCGGCCATTTCCAAAGCCTTGAACCACTACGTGGAGACCGCCCAAGTGCTGCCGCCGTGGGTTGATTCGAAAAAAGTAGAGCGCGCCGAGAAGCTCTTCACGGAGCATGGTGCGCTGTCGTGCATCCTGCTATTCTGCGCCAGCCTGCCTGAGTGTTATGTGATCCCCGATCTCTCCAGCGTGCTGCACACCTCGGGCCAACTGGAACAGAATGCAGAGTACCGCATCCGCTCCACTGCCGCGATGATCTTCCCCGTGATGATGCGCGGCGGCCTGAGCCAGCGCGGCGCAGGGGTGGCCCAGGTGCTCAAGGTCCGGCTGATCCATGCCACCATCCGCAACCTGATCCTGCACGGCAGCCCGCAAGACGCCGTCAAACAACTGCTGGCCGGGGGCAGCGGGCAGGTGGCACCACAAGCCCTGCCCATGGGCGGTGGGCGCCAAGCCATGTTCAAGACGCTGTATGCGCGCGGCTGGAACCTGCAGGGCGACGGCCTGCCCTGCAACCAGGAGGAGCTGGCCTACACCTTGCTTACCTTTGGCTACGTGTTTTTGCGCAGCCTGCGCCGCCTGGGGATTGGTTTGCGCCCGGCCGACGAAGAGGCCTACTTGCATGCCTGGAACGTGGTGGGCCACATCCTGGGCATCGACCGGGCCCTGATGGTGGACACCATGGACCAGGGCCAGGTGCTGATGGCCCGCATGCAGGCCCGGGGCCGCGCCGAACCCGCTGTGCCCGACCCCCGCCCCGCCCTGGGCCGGGCCTTGATGCAGACCATGGAGAACTCGCTGCCCTGGAGCATTGTGAAACCCTTCCCCGAACTAATGACCCGCTACCTGTGCGGGCGTGACACCGCCAGGGATTTGGGCCTGACCCGGCATCTGCCCTGGCTGTCAACGCTGCTGTTCTGGGGGGGATTGCTCATCGCACGGGCCATTGACGAGTTGTTGCGGACAGTGCTGGCACGCTTTTCCATTGTGCGGACACTCACCCGCATCCTGGGCTATCACTTCATGAGCGAGGTGCTAATGAGTCAGACCCGCCCCCTTCAACTGCCGACCGAACTACTCAATCAGGTGGACACCGTGGTCCACAGCTGGAGCGACGACCCCAATGCGCCGGGCTGGCTCAACCGGCTGGAAGACCGGCTCACCACGCGGGGCAGCTGGAATTTAAACCTCGCGGGCAAAACAAAAGGCACGCCATAGTGCGAGTCAATCCGACGTTTCGGCCCAGGAATGCGCTGACACTATCCAGCAGCGCCGCCATGCGGTTCCTGCGGCTCTGGTGGATAGGGTGCGTGCTCGCGGGCTTGACCGCGTCCTGTGCGCACGCGGCCGACGCATCCCTCGTGATGCGGCCCGAGGCGCGCAGTATGGACACATGGTCGGCCACCTCCATGCTGGCCGACGAATCGCGGAAGCTTACCGTACAGGACGTGCTAGCCCGGAGATCCGATTTTGCACCGCCACCTCGGACCAGCGGAAGCTTCGGGGTGCGCAAAGAGGCGATCTGGCTGCGTATTCCCCTGGTATCGTCAGTGGCCTCGAGCAACCAATGGATTGTCAACATCGACTTCGCAGTGCTGAACGAGGTGGACTTCTTTCTGACCGTCCAAGGCAAGGTCGTGCAACACGCCGCTCTGGGCAACCTGCGGCCTTTTTCGGAACGGCCCCAGCGAGGCCGAACGCCCGCGATGGCCCTGGACCTAGTCGCCGACACGCAGTATGAGCTTTTCGTACGCGTCTACACCGGCGGGGCCATGATCCTGCCCATCACCATCAGCAAGCCCCCCATCCTCGTGCCCCATGCACTGGGCGAACAGATGCTGCAGGGCGTGCTCGCCGGCCTAGCCCTGTGCCTAGGCATCTACAGCTTCGCCCAATGGGTTAGCCAGCGGGAAAAGCTGTTCCTGTACTACACGATGCTCGTGACCGGGAGCGCGGGCTTTTCGCTGCAGTTCTTCGGCATAGGCACCCAGTTCCTATGGAGCGACAACATCTGGATCGAAACCCACGCCGCTGGCGCAACGGGGCTGCTAGCGATAGCCGGGTCCTTCCTCTTCATGGGCCACGCGCTTCTGGGCCACGAGCCGGGCCACCGCTTTCTGCGCGCTATGAACGCGGGGGCCATGCTCAGCGGCGCGCTGCTGGCGGCGTTTGTGCTCGATCTCATCAGCACGCGCACGGCCACGGCCATCATCAGTGTGCTGGGCCCGGTGCCATCCCTCGTAAGTCTGCCCATCGCACTCGCCCGCGTGCGCAAAGGAGACCCTGTCAGCGCGACGCTGCTGGTGGCCTGGTTCGCCTACTTTGCCGCAGCCGTTGTCATGGTCGCGCTTGTGCAGGGCGCGCTGCCGGTGAACTTCTGGACCCTGCACTCCTTCCAGCTGGGGTCTGCGGCAGACATGCTGCTGTTCCTGGGGGTACTGGGCCAGCGCTCAGCCGCTCTGCGGGCGGCCACCGCCGAAGCGGTGCGCGAGCGCGACGTGATGCGCTCGCTGGCCTACACCGATTCGCTGACCGGGCTGCCGAACCGGCGCGGCCTGCAGCTGGCGCTCCTCGCAGCCCTGGCACGGTGCGGCCCCCAGCGGATGGTAGCGGTCTACCTGCTAGATCTCGACGGGTTCAAGCCGGTCAACGACACCCATGGGCACGACGTGGGCGATGACCTCCTCGTGTCCGTGAGCCAGCGGCTGCAAGCCAGCGTGCGCCAGCACACCGATGTAGTGGCACGGCTGGGAGGCGACGAATTCATCATCATGGCCCAAGACCTCGCCACTCCTGAGCAGGCGCACGAACTGGGCCTGTCGCTGCTGCAGGCCTTCGAGCCCCCCATTGCCCTAAGACAGCTTCACCTGCAGGTCGGGCTGACCATGGGCTACGCATTGGCCCCGCTCGACAGCGATGATCCGCAGGGGCTGATCCAGCTGGCTGATGCTGCCATGTACGCAGGCAAGCAACGTGGCAAGCACACGCTACGACGCGCTGGCGGTGAAGCGGCTCGCGTGCCATGACACGATGACCACTCCGACATCTACTCAGCAGCGTGCCAGCAATTATCTCGAAGACGGGGCAGCCGTTACCGTCGCATTGGGAGTGGGTGGCGGCAGCCCACGCGAATACTGCGCGCCAAACGTTGCCAGCATTCCTATACTCAATGAGCATTGAAGAACACCATGCTCCCAGCCTCCTCCCAGCGACCGTTGCAATGGTTTCCGGCTCAGTTCAGACGCTGGCTGTTGGGGTGCTTGCTGCTCGTGTTGAATGCAGGAAATGCCTGTTGGGCTGCGACACAGCCGCTGCTCTTGCGTGACGACCAGCCCTCGGTCAACGCCTGGCCTGCAGTCACGGTCCTTGTAGACCCGTCCCGGGTGTTGTCGGTGCAATCCGCAATGGCAGCGCCATCGGACTTCTCTGCACCTCCCGGAACCAATGGAACGCTGGGGGTGCAGCCTGATGCGGTGTGGGTCCGCGTTTCGCTGGCGGTGTCTCCCGCGTCAGACGGGGCCTGGGTACTGGACATCAACTACCCAGTCCTCAACCGCGTCGAGGTATACCTCGCCACCGAGGGGCTTATCAGCCAGCAAGCGACCCTGGGCAGCCTGCAGCCTTTCTCGCAGCGCCCGCTGCGCAGCCGCACACATGCCTTGGCCCTGAACCTGAAGCCCGGCCACCACTATGTTCTGCTGATGCGCGTTGAGACCCGCGGCGCGATGGTGCTGCCCATTTCACTCAACAAGCCAACAGCGTGGCACAGTGCCGCCTTAAACGAGCAAATGCTGCAGGGCGTTCTGACCGGGCTAGCGCTCTGCCTGCTGATATACAGCCTGGCGCAGTGGATTAATCTGAGGGACGTGCTGTTCGTCCAATATGCGCTTCTGCTCACGGGAAGCCTCCTCTTTTCACTACACCTCTTCGGCCTGGGCACCCAATACCTCTGGCAGGAAAACCCGTGGCTCGAGGTCCACGCGGCGGGCCTGTCTGCGCTGATGGCCACAGGCGGCTCATTTCTCTTCATCAGCCAAGCGCTTGTGGGCCACCGCCCCAAGAGCCGCTTGCTACGCACGATGCGGGGTGGTGCCCTTCTGTGCGCGCTTCTGGTTTTAGTGCATGTGCTGGACATCCTCAGTGCCTCGGCCACTGCGGCCATCGTGAGCGTTCTGGGCCTGGTTCCTGCGCTCATGGGCATACCAGGGGCCATTCGACGGACACGCCAGGGGGACCCCGTAGGCACCAGCCTGCTGCTGGCCTGGCTGGTCTACTTTGTGGCCACGGCCATCGTCATCGGCGTGATCAACGGCCGGGTGCCGGTGAACTTCTGGACCATGCACTCCTTCCAGTTCGGTGCAACGCTGGACATGCTGCTCTTCATGCGGGTGCTGGGCCTGCGCACCAAGGCCCTGCGGCTGGAGGCACTGGATGCCAACCGCGAGCGCGACGTGATGCGCTCCCTGGCACACACCGACCCATTGACCGGCCTGCCCAACCGGCGCGGGCTCAACATTGCGCTGGCGTCCGCGCTGTCGCGCTGCAGCCCCGAGCGGATGCTTGCGGTGTATGTGATGGACCTGGACGGCTTCAAGCCCGTGAATGACCAGCATGGCCATGACGTGGGCGATGAACTGCTGATCGCCGTGACCCAGCGCCTGCAAGGCCATGTGCGCCAGAGCGACCTGGTAGCGCGCCTGGGCGGCGATGAATTTGTGGTGATGGCCGGGCAGTTGCACAGCCTGCAGCAGGCGCAGGAGCTGGGCCACAAGCTGCTGGATGCGTTCCGCGCACCGTTCTCGCTGCAAAACGTACGCGTGGAGGTGGGCCTGACCATCGGCTATGCCATTGCCCCCCACGACGGCAACAACGCCATCGGCCTGCTCAAGCTGGCGGACGCCGCCATGTACAGCGGCAAGCAAGGCGGCAAGTTCTGCCTGCGGCGCAACACGGGCGACCTGGCGCTGTCGTCCTCCTGACCACGGCGGGACGCCCCCGCGCACATCGGCCCAGACCAGGCACGGGTCCAAAAAGCAACGCAGGTCATTTCCGACTGGTCAACCCGCTGCCTATCCAGTACACACGGGACTTCGTCTTTTCACGGAGGATCGTTCGCTATGGCCCATCGCAAAAGCCCTGCCCGCATTGCCAAAGACGCGCGTGTTGCGCATTTCCGCTCGCTGGCGGCCCCACAGGCTGCCGCCCTTCAGGCAGCTGTGGCGCCCGGCCCGGCACTCGCCTGGGATGCCATCGCTTCGCTGGAAGCCAGGCTGGTGGGCCGCATCGTCCTGCCCTCCAGCCCCGACTACAACGAGGCCCGACAAGAATCCAACCCCGCCTTCCAGGCCTATCCAGAGATCATCGTGTACTGCGCCTGCGAGAACGACGTGCTGGAGTGCCTGGCCGTGGCCCGCGCCTACAAAGTGTGGGTGGCCGTGCGCTGCGGTGGCCACAGCACGGCGGGCTATTCCGTCAACAGCGGCATGGTGGTGGACCTGAGCGACATGAAGGGCGTGGTGCTGGACCCGGCACGCGAACGGGTGCATGTGCTGCCCGGCACCGACTTCGACCATTTCAACGGTGCCATGAACCACACCGGCTGGCATGTGCCCACGGGGGCCTGCGGCAGCGTGTGTGTGGGCGGTTTTGTGCAGGGCGGTGGCTATGGCTACACCTCGCGCGCCTTCGGCATCCAGAGCGACCTGGTGGAATCCTTCCGCGTTGCGCTGGCCAACGGCACCATCGTCACAGCAAGCGCCCAGGACCACCCTGACCTTTTCTGGGCCCTGCGGGGTGGCACCGGCGGCAACTTCGGGGTGGTTTTGCAGGTGACCTACCGCATGCACCGGCTCGACCAGGTGTGGGCCTGGGCCATCAGCTGGGACCAGGCCCATGCCGCCCAGGTGCTCACGCTGATGCAAAAGAGCTTCATGAAAACCGGTGCTCCCGATGCGCTGGGCTACATGATGAACCTGGGCTACCAGCAAGGTGTGCCGGTCTACATGGTGCAGGGCATGTTCTGCGGCACCCGCGAAGCCGGCCTGCAGGCCATTGCGCCGCTGCTGGCCATCCCCAGCGCCCAGCTGCTGGTGGACAAGACCGGCACCTACCCCGAGATGAACATCTGGCTGGAGGACCACCCCTACACCCTGCCCGACAATCTCCCGGATGGCATTGCCGAAACCAAGGCCAGCGGCTACATCAACACCCCGCTGTCGCCCGCCGACTGGCAGCGCATCATCGACTACTTCAAAACCTCTCCCAACCCCTGGTCCTTGGCCTACCTGGAGCCCTATGGGGGCGCCATCAATCGCTACCCGGTGGCCGACAGCGCCTTCATCCATCGCCATGTGGATGCCGACCTGGTGGTGGATGTGTTCTGGCGTAACCCTGCGGAGCGCACCCAGATGGAGGCCTGGCTGGACGGATTCATGCAGCTGGTGAAGCCCTTCCTGAACGGGCATGTCTACCAGAACTACCCGGACGCACGCCTGTCGGATTTTGCGAACGCCTACTGGGGGCCCGCCTACCCGCAACTGCAGCAGGTCAAAGCCCGGTACGACCCCACCAACTTCTTCCACTTTCAGCAGAGCATTCGGCTGCCACAGGGCTGAAGAAAGGCGCGGGGCGAGCCCCGCCACCGCCCTTGCTTGATCAAGCGACCTGGGCGTAATGCAGCCGCCCCTTGCCCGCGCGCTTGGCCGCATACATGGCCTGGTCCGCGCGGTTCATGAGGGCATCGATGTCGCCCTCCATCGGGGGGTACATCGCCACGCCAATGCTGGCACCAATGGACAAATCGCGTCCATCCACCGCCATGGGCAGGTGCAGGGCCTCGATGATGCGGTGGCCGATGGTGTCGGTCACGTCGCGCGTGACCTCCTGGTCCAGCATGACCAGGAACTCATCGCCCCCGAGGCGCGCCAAGGTGTCGCCCACCCGCACCGTGCTGGCGATGCGCTGGGCCACAATGCGCAGCACCTCGTCCCCGGCGCGGTGGCCTTCGGCGTCGTTCACACTCTTGAAGCCGTCGAGGTCGATGAACAACAGCGCGACCGCCCCCGCACTGCGGCGGGCCTGCAGCAGCGACTGCTCCAGGCGCCCCTGGAAGGCCGCACGGTTGAGCAAGCCCGTTAATGAGTCGTGGTTGGCCAGGTAGTGCTGCTGGCGCGCGATCTGGATCTTGGCCGACACATCCTGCACCAGCGCCATGATGGAAGTAACCTGGCCGTCCTCGTCGGTCAGCGCCGAGTTGAACCACTCGCAATGCACCTCGGTGCCATCGCCGCGCACAAAACTGGTCTCGGCGCGGTTCTGCGCTTCTTCACCCGACTGCAGGCGGGACAAGGCCAGCTGCAGGCTGTTGTCCACGGAAGCCGGGTCGAGCAGGTCGGTGAGCAGCCGCCCCTCCAGACCCGCCACATGCAGCCAGCCCATGAGCTGCACCGCCCGCTGCGAGCAATGCAGCAGTTGCAGCTTGTGGTCCATCTCCAGCACCGCCAGCGGGCTGTTCTCCATATGGGAGGACAGCCGCTGATTGGCAGCGCGCAGCGCGTTCATGGTCACCTGCAGTTCGTGCACATCCAGCGCCGTGGTGATGAAGCCGTCGATGTCCCCCTGACTGTTGTGCCAGGGCGTGAGGCAGATGGTGCGCCACTCGTCAAAACCGTAAGGTGTGCGCAGCATGCGCTGGTACTGCACCCGTTCGCCCCGCAGCACACGTTCTACAAACGGCATGAAACGGGCACAGTCCTGCTCGCCATACACATCCACCAGCGTTTTGCCCACGAGGCGCTCTGGCGACATATCAAACCAGCGTGCGTATTCATCGTTGACGTAGATCATCGTCAGGCTGCGATCAATGACCGCCATGGTCGCACCCGCGCTGCGGGAGATCAGGTCCAGCAGCTCCGCCTTGGACCATGTTTGCTTCTGCGTAGCGGCGGAAGGCAGTGGCAACTCAGGCTCGTCTTGCATCATGCGGAGAAAGCCCATCGGGGCATGGTCATCAACAGGAAGACTAAAGCCCCTTGTGGCTTGCCGCCGCAGGGGCACTGACAGCGGCCTGCAACGCGCGGCAGTGGGGTTGCCGCAGCTTATCACTTTCGGTAACAGTTTCGCCCACCCCCGATGGAGCGGCGGGCTTTGCCCGGTTCCTCAGCGGCAGCAGCGGTAGGCCAGCCCCACAGACACCGAGTAGCCCACTGGCTCCACCGTGAGGGGGCTGCGGCGTGCGTCGCCCTGGAGCTGCGACACCCGGGCCGAACCCAGGATCACCCAGTGGCGGTTGATGGCCGACATCACCTCCACCCCACCGTCCACGCTGTAGAGACCCGCTCGCGGATCGAACGCAGGCAGCGGGCTCGCGCCACCCGCAGGCACGCCAAAGTGCCCCCGCAGGTAGGCGCGGTCGCCAAAACTGGCACCCGCGCCAATGGTCACCTTGGTCTGTTCGGTAAGGGGCCAGGTGTAGCCCACGCTGGTGGACAGCTGGGCACCGCCATCGCGGCCCAGAATGTCCTGCGACACCCCCGCCCCCACCGACCAGCGATCGGTGATGGCGTACCCAGCGCTCAGCCGCGCGCGCAGCGTGGAACGCACCGACGGCAAGCCCACCAGGATAGGGGCGTCGGAGCCGTCGCGGCCCTTGTCGATGCGCAAGGCCGCGCTCAGGCTGAAACGGTCGCTTTGCGCCAGGGTGGCACTGGCGCCCGATTCGCGGGAAGTCCCCAGGCCATGCCCCATGAAGGCGCTGCCGCGCGAAGTGCTCAGGCGAAAGCGCCCATATTCAACCGCCCAGGCGGGCCGCAGGCTGCTCTTGCGGCCATCGCCGCCCGCATAGTCCGGGCCGTTGCTGGCAATGGCCCCCAGGGCGTAGTGGAGCTTGGGCCCGGCGGGCTCGTCCAGGGCCGCAGCGTTTTGCGCCCAAGCGGGCAGCAGGGCCCACCCCGACACCAGAGCCAGAACGCCAGAACGCAAAAAAATCAATCCGGTAGAGCTGCGCATGAACGGATTATCAGTCCGCCCACTGCACCCATCCAGTCCACGCGGTCACCAAAACAACGATCCCGAACACGATGCGGTAATAGGCAAAGGGCACAAAACTGTGGGTGCTGATGTAGCGCAACAACCAGCGCACACACAGCCAGGCGCTGAGGAAGGAAAAGACCAGCCCCGTGAGGAACATGGGCAGGTCTGCCATGGACAGCAGCGCCCGTTCCTTGTACAGGCTGTACACGCCCGCGCCAATGAGCGTGGGAATGGCCAGGAAGAACGAAAAATCGGTGGCTGCCTGGCGCGACAGGCCCAGCAGCATGCCGCCAATGATGGTGGAGCCGCTGCGGCTGGTGCCGGGAATCATGGCCAGGCACTGCACCAGGCCCACCTTGAGCGCATCCAACGGTGTCATCTCATCCACGCTGTGCACGCGCGTGGCGGAGGCCGGACGGCGCTCGGCCCACAGGATGATGAAGCCCCCAATGATGAAGGTGCTGGCCACCACCACCGGCGTGAAAAGGTGCGCCTTGATGACCTTGCCAAACAACAGGCCCAGTACCACGGCAGGCAGGAACCCGATGAGCACATTGAGCGCAAAACGCTGCGCCTGGCGCTCGGTGGGCAAGGCCACCAGGGTGGAGCGGATCTTCTGCCAGTACACCAGGATCACCGCAAAGATGGCGCCGGTCTGGATCGCAATGTCAAACACCTTGGCCTTGGCGTCGTCAAACCCCAGAAGAGAGCCCGCCAGGATCAGGTGCCCAGTGGAAGAGATTGGCAAAAACTCGGTCAGCCCCTCGACGACCCCCATGATGGCGGCCTTGACCAGCAATACAACGTCCACGCGCACTCCTTGCAAATAGGAGCGGGATTATCCGCCGGGCGTGCTGGCGCTGCGGGCGGCGGAGCCCTCCTGCCGCCGGCGCGGGCCACTTTCTCCGCAAAAACGGCCTGCAACTCGCGCCATGCCCTTGCATTTCACGGCCCGAAGGCTGCATTTCGTCGCAAGGCACTGGCTGCCTCTGGGGGCTCCCGGCACAGTCCACCCCATCGAACGCGCCAGGAGCCCCACCATGCAAATCACCCCCGTCATTGCCATCCACCTTGCCGCTGCACTGGCCGCCGTGGTCATCGGCCCGATTGCCCTGTGGGCCCGCCAGGGCGCCACGCAGCGCCCCCGCCTGCACCGTGCGGCCGGGTATGCCTGGGTCACCCTGATGGTGGCCACCGCCGTGTCCGCCATCTTCATCACCGGCGGCCCCGGCCCGCGCTGGGGCAGTTTCGGCCTGATCCACCTGTTCATTCCAGTGACGCTGGGCATGCTGGTGATGGCCTTCGTCTACCTGGCGCGTCGCAACATCGTGGGCCACCGCAAGATGATGCAACGGATCTACATCGGCGCCTGCCTGGGGGCTGGAGCCTTCACCTTGATGCCCGACCGCTTCCTGGGCCACTCGGTCTGGTCCGCACTGGGCCTGATCTGAACACCGCCCCCTCCTCCATCCATCTCCAGCCAGGAATTTTCGCTATGCTCGCCAACCTGCTCATTCAACAGCCCCAGATGCTGGGCGCCATCATCCAGAACACCCCGTACTGGGTCTGGGCCCTGCTTGCCGGCCTGATCGCCCTGGGCGCCAGCCAGCTGGCGGGCCGCAACGTCAGCCTGGCACGGGCCACGGCCATGCCCCTGGCCATGACGGGCCTGTCGGTGTACGGCCTGGTATCGGCTTTCGGCAGCGCAGGCCAGGTTGGCACCTCGGTGGGTGCCTGGCTGGTGGCAGCCTGTGCCATCGCGGGGCTGGCCCTGTGGCTGCAGCCTGCGGCGCCCAGCGGCACGCTGTATGCCGCCACCTCGCGCAGCTTCTATATCCCGGGCAGTGCCATGCCGCTGGGGCTGATCCTGGGCATCTTCCTGACCAAGTACTTCGTCGGCGTGGAGCTGGCCCTGCAGCCCGCGCTGGCCCGTGACAGCAGCTTTGCCTTGCAGATCGCCCTGCTGTACGGCGTCTTCAACGGCCTGTTTGCCGCCCGCGCCCTGCGCCTGTGGGGCCTGGTGCGCCGCAGCGCCGCCTTTGCCGCTACACCACCGGCCTCATCCGCCTCGGCCTGAGCCCTGGCGCACTGCACCTCCCCCACCTTCACCAAGGCTTCTGCCATGCAACATCACCCCCTGATCACCGACCCCACAGAGCGCCTGGCCCGCAAGCGCGCAGGCGCCAAGCTGGGCTGGTACATCCATGCCGGCGCGTACCTGGCAGTCAACCTGCTGCTGGTCGTGCTGTCTGCCAGCAGCGGACGCCACTGGGCCGTGTTCCCCTCCGTGGGCTGGGGCATTGGCCTGGCCATCCATGGCGTGGTGGTGTTTTTCATGGCGGGCAGCAGCAGCCTGCACGAACGCATGGTGCAGGCCGAGCGCGACCGCATTGCCCGCCAGGGCACCCGTTCCTGACCCGTCCACACCCTAGGGAGCTGCCCATGAAAAACCGCTGGATCACCGCCCTCATCGCGGTATGCCTCCACACCGCGAGCCAGGCGGGCACGGGCCTGATGGAGCTGCCGGGCTTGGAGGGAGACGGGCCCGTCACCGTGTTCTACCCCAGCAGCGGTGCCGACGAACCCGTGAAGCGGGGCCCCTTCCAGCTGCAGCTGGCCTGGCAGGCTCCCGCCGTGCGGGGCAATGGCCGCCTGGTCGTCATCACACACGGGTCGGGCGGCAACCCGTGGGTCCACACCGACCTGGCACGCGCCATGGTGGCAGCAGGCTTTGTTGTTGCGTTGCCCGAACATACGGGGGACAACGCCAAGGACCCGTCCACGCCCGGCCCCGAAAGCTGGAAGCGCCGCCCCGCCGAGGTCTCCCGCGCCATCGATGCCGTGGCCCGGGACACCCGCCTGGCCCCGCTGCTCGACCGGGACAAAGTGGGGGTCTTTGGAGGCTCTGCCGGTGGCCACACGGCCCTGAGCTTCGCAGGCGGTGCGTGGTCGCCTGCACGCTTTCGCCAGCACTGCGAGGCCCACATCGCCGACGACTTTTCCTCCTGCGTCGGCTTCATCACCCGGCTGCACGGCAATCTGCTGGACGGCCTGAAGAAATGGTTTGCGCTGGCCGTGATACGCCACCGCTTCGGCGACGACACCGCCTACACGCACCAGGACCCGCGCGTGCAGGCCACCGTGGCCAGCGTGCCGTTTGCGGCCGACTTCGACATGGCCAGCCTGGCCCACCCGCGCATCGCGCTCGGGCTGGTCACGGCAGGCATGGACGTGAACCAGGTGCCGCGCTTTCACAGCAGCGCCGTGCTCGCCGCCTGCCAGGACCGCTGCACCCATGTGGCCCACCTGCCGGGCGCCAGCCACGGTGCCATGTTGTCCCCCATGCCGCCGCTGCACCTGCTCAACGACGTGCAGACCGCGCTGCTGGGCGACCCGCCCGGCTTTGACCGCAACGTGCTGCCCGAGGTGGACGCCCGGATCGTGGACTTCTTTGCCCAGCACCTGCAGCCACTGCCAGCGCCCCATCGCTGAGCCTCCAGCGGGTGGCGCCTTGGCCACCATCCACCGTATGCTTCCCATCTCCACGGCCACCCCGGCCTGCTCGCCACGATGACACCAACCCGCACACCCCAGCCCCGCCGCCGTTACACCATGTGGATCGCAGCCCTCCTCCTGACCGCCGCCCTCGCAGGGCTTGCCGCTGCCATTGCCTGGGGCGGCCCCAAAGACATTCCGCCGCTGGCCAGCATCAACAACCCGTTCAAGGACGTGGACTACAGCAATGTGCCCCCGGCCCAGCGTTACACGGCGCGCGATGGCACATCGCTGGCCTGGCACGGCTACAGCCCCACGGGGGGCACAGGGGGCACGGATGCCTCGGCAAGCGCCCCCCAGCGCCGGGTGGTTCTGGTGCACGGGTCTTCCGCACGCGGGCAGTCCAACCATGTGCTGGCACAGGCGCTGGCTGCCGCAGGTTACGCCGTGGCATCCCTGGACATGCGGGGGCACGGTGCTTCCGGCCCCAGGGGCCAGGCCGCATATATCGGTCAGATGGAAGACGACATCGAGGACTTTTTGCGCGCCGTGCCCCACGCGGGCCCGCAAACGCTGATGGGCTTCTCGGCAGGCGGCGGGTTTGCACTGCGTTTTGCGGGCAGCGCGCGGCAAGGCCTGTTCGACCGCTATGTGCTGCTGTCGCCTTTCTTGCACCACAACGCGCCCACATCGCGGCCGGACAGCGGCGGCTGGGTCTCGGTGGGCCTGCCGCGCATGATTGCCGTCACGTTGATCAACCAGTTCGGCATCACCCGGTGGAACCACCTGCCCGTGCTGAGCTTTGCCCTGAACGATGTGGCGCGCGAGCTGCTCACGCCCAGCTACTCGTACACGGTGGCCACCAACTTCCGCCCCCGCGACGACTACCAGGCCGACATCCGCAATGCCCGGGGCACCGTCTGCATCGTGGCCGGAAAAGACGACGAACTGTTCTACGCCGACCGCTTTGCCGACCTGTTTGCCCAGGCAGGCAAACCCGTGCCCGTCACCCTGGTGCCCGGCGTGAACCACATGGGGCTGACGCTCGATGCGCAGGCCGTGGCCACGGTGGCGCAGCAGGCCTGCCCGACGTAGCAATCCGCCGTGCCCCCTAGAATTCTGACCACCCTGCCCCACGCCCCTTTGCCGCCATGCCAACTCCCCTGAGCCCCGAAGAACTGGACACGCTGGCCCGTCGCCGCGCCAACGCCAAGCTGGGCTGGTACCTGCACGCAGTGGCCTTCGTGCTGGTCAACGCAGTGATTTTTGCCATGTCGCGCTATGCATTTGGCAGCCGCCCCTGGTCGGTGTACCCCCTGCTGGGCTGGGGGCTGGGGCTGGTGCTGCATGGCGTGTCGGTGTTTTTGCTGGGCACCGGCGGCGGCCTGCGCGAGCGCATGGTGCAGCGCGAGCGCGAAGCCCTGCAGCGGCGCCAGAACCGGCCATGACGCTGCGCCGCGATTTCAGTGGGGTCAGCAAGCTGCGGCACTACCTGCAGGTGGTCGCCTTCACGCTGGTCGTAGCCACCCTCCAGTACGCCTTCATGCCCGACAAGCCCTACGGGCCGCCGGTGGTGTATTCGGTGCTGATCGGCACCTTCACCTGGGCCATCATCGACCTGGGCCGCGAGCTGATGCCATCGGCCGCCGAAACCGGCTGGCCGCAGGGCTGGCAAGGCATCGCGCTGGTGGCTGCGGGCATCGTCATCGGCTACCTGGCGGGCACGCTGCTGGCGGATGCGCTGTGCGTTTACTACTTCCACTTCTACCCGGCGGGCGCCTCGCTGTCCGGGGCCGACCAGCGCACATCCATCCTCATCACGGCCATTGCCGGGCTGGTGGGCAGCTACTACTTCTACGCCATGCACAAATCGGCGTACCTGGAAGACAAGATGGCCGAGGCGCGCATGCACGCCACCGAAGCGCGCCTGAAGCTGCTGGAAACCCAGCTCGAACCCCACATGCTGTTCAACACCCTGGCCAACCTGCGTGTGCTCATCGGCACCGACCCCGCCCGCGCGCAGGAGATGCTGGACCGCATGATTGCCTACCTGCGCGCCACGCTCAGCGCGTCGCGCAGCACCCAGCACCCGCTGGAGAACGAGTTTGATCGCCTGCGCGACTACCTGGAGCTGATGGCCGTTCGCATGGGCCCGCGTCTGGCCTACACACTGGACCTGCCCGACACCCTGCGCAACGTACCCGTGCCCCCGCTGCTGCTGCAGCCCTTGGTCGAGAACGCCATCCGCCACGGACTGGAACCCCAGATCGAAGGCGGCCACATCACCGTGCGCGCCAGCACCCGGCCGGGCAGCGGCGGCCCCCAGCTGGTGCTGGAAGTGATAGACACCGGTGTGGGCCTGCCCGAGCAGTTGCCCACACCCGGCCCCGGGCAGAGCTTTGGCCTGGCCCAGGCGCGCGAGCGGCTGGCCACCCTGCATGGCAATGCAGGCACTCTTGAATTGATAGCTGAAAACACAGGCGGGACGCGCGCAAACGTCATTTTTCCCTTGAAAAATCCACCCCCACCATGAACCCGCCCGCCCCCCGCGCTCTGATTGCCGAAGACGAACCCCTGCTGGCCGCCGCCCTGCGCCAGGAGCTGGCCCGCGCCTGGCCTGCGCTGGAGATTGTGGCCACCGTGGGCGACGGGCTATCGGCCGTGCAGCAGGCGCTGGCGCTGCGGCCCGACGTGTTGTTCTTCGACATTCGCATGCCCGGCCAGACCGGCCTGGACGCCGCCGTGGAACTGGCCGACGCCTGGCCCGGCGATGTGCCCTTCCCGGCCCTGGTGTTTGCCACAGCCTACGACCAGTACGCCGTGCAGGCCTTCGACGCCCAGGCGGTGGACTACTTGCTCAAACCCATCGAGGCCCGCCGCCTGGCGCGCACGGTGGCCAAGGTGCAGGAGCTGCTGGCACAGCGCCAAGCCAGCGCGGCTGCGGCGCCTGCTGCGGCCGCCCCCGCGCTGGAGGCCACCATGGCCCAGTTGCGCGCCTTGCTGCAGGCGCCCGGCGTGGGTGCAGCAACCCCACCGCCACCACCTTCGCAGCCTGCACAGCCTGCTGCACGGCTGAGCGTGATCCAGGCCAGCCATGGCACACAGATCCACATGGTGCCGGTGGCCGAGGTGGTCTATTTCGAGGCCGCCGACAAATACGTGCGGGTGCTGACCGCCGAGCGCGAGTACCTGATCCGCACCGCGCTCAAAGAGCTGATCGAACAGCTCGACCCGCAGGAGTTCTGGCAGGTGCACCGCAGCACCCTGGTGCGCGCCACCCACATTGCCACCGTCACGCGCGACGAGGCAGGCAAGCAGCACATCAGCCTGCGCGGGCGGCCCGAGCGGCTGCCGGTGAGCCGGCTCTATGCGCACCTGTTCAAGGCGATGTAGCCGCGCCCACCATCCACGCGGGTTTCAGGCGGGCGGCAGAGCCTCCCAGCGCCCGGCCACGTTCTTCAGCAGCGCATTCACGGCCGACAGGCGGCGGCTCTTCACATCGATCAGGCTGCGCTGGGAGGACAGCACCGTGGTCTGGGCCGTCAGCACATTCAGATAGCCCACGGTGCCCGCACGGTACTGGTTCTCCACCACGTCCAGCGCGCGCTGCGCGGCGGCCGTGGCCTCGCGCTGCAACTGCTCTTCTTGCGCCAATGCGGCAGCGGCGGTGAGGTTGTCCTCCACTTCCTGCAGCGCCGCCAGCACGGTCTGGCGGTAGGCCGCCGTGACCTGCGCGTGGTTGGCGCGGGCTGTCTCTACCGCTGCGTTGCGCGCGCCGCCGTCAAAAATGGACGCCGCCAGAGCAGGCCCCAGCGACCAGAACAGGTTGGGTGCACTGAACAGGTCAGCCAGTGGCGAGCCCCGGTAGCCGCCCGCCGCCGACAGCGTGAGCGCAGGGAAGTACGCAGCACGGGCCACACCGATCTGCGCATTGGCGGCGGCCACGCGGCGCTCGGCGGCAGCGACGTCGGGGCGGCGCTGCAACAGATCGGACGGCAGGGCCTGGGGCACGCTCGCCGGTGCGGGCAGCGCGGCCGTGGCTTCCAGCGCAAAGGCTGCGGGCGCCTGGCCCAACAGGGCGGCCAGCGCGTGCTCCAGCTGGCTGCGTGTGGTCTGCGATTCCAGCAGCTGCACCTGCGTGGACTTGTACTGCACCTCGGCCTGCGCCACATCGGCGCTGGAGGCCACACCCGCCGCCTGGCGGTTGCGCGTCAGCTCCCAGCTCTTGTCGTAGGCCTTCAGGGTCTCGGCCAGCAGGGCGGCCTGGGCCTCGGCGGCACGCAGCGAAAAATAGGTCTGCGCCACCGTGGCCTGCAGCGACAGGCGGGCGGCGGCCAGGTCGTCGGCACTGGCCTGGGCACTGGCCTGCGCAGCACTCACCCCAGCCGACACACGGCCCCACAGGTCCAGCTCCCAGCTGGCAGAAAGGCCCAGCGAATGGCTGGTGCTGATGCGTGCGGTGCTGCTGCCGTCGGATAGTTGGGTGCCGCTGCGCGCGCGGCTGCTGCTGGCATTGGCGCCCACGGTGGGCAGGGCCGCCGCGCTGCTGCTGGCCACTGCCGCCTGGGCGGCGCGCAGGCGCGCGGCACTTTGCGCCAGCGTGGGGCTGCTCGCCTCGGCCTGCTGCTGCAGGCGGTCCAGCACGGCGTCGCCGTACACCGTCCACCAGGTGGTGGGCAACACATGCGCGGCCTGTGGTTGTGCGGGCCTCCAGATGCCCTGGGCTTGGGCAGCGGCCTGTTCCTTGTAGGCCGCCGGGATGTCCATGGTGGGGAGCTCATAGGGGGGCGTCTGTGCACAGCCCGCCAGCCACAGGCTGCTGGCCAGCGCAACAGGCCAGGTGGCCCGGCGTGAAAAAGTGGAAGAGGTCATCCGTCGTTTCCTTGCAGTGCCACCGGGGTCGCTGGCGTGGCGACCGCTTGCTTGCGTCGGCGGCCCACGGCGCGCAGCACGCGCGTGCGCAGCCGGTCCAGCGCCACATACATCACCGGCGTGGTGTAGAGCGTGAGCAGCTGGCTCACCAGCAGGCCGCCCACAATCGCAATGCCCAGCGGCTGGCGCAGCTCGGCGCCATCGCCTCGGCCCAGGGCCAACGGCAGCGCGCCAAAGATGGCCGCCACGGTGGTCATGAGGATGGGGCGCAAGCGCAGGTTGCAGGCGCGGTAGATGGCCTGCGCGGCCGTCACAGGCGCCCCGCCCTGCTGGCGCTGCCGCGTCAGGGCAAAGTCAATCATCAGGATCGCGTTCTTCTTGACGATGCCGATCAGCAGGATCACGCCGATGAGCGCAATGAGAGAGAACTCGGTCTTGAACAGCATCAGCGCCAGCAGCGCCCCCACGCCCGCCGACGGCAGCGTGGACAAGATGGTGACCGGGTGCACCAGGCTCTCGTACAGCATGCCCAGCACCAGGTAGATGGTGATCATGGCCGCCAGGATCAGCAGCGGCTGGCCCGCCAGCGCATCCTGAAACGCCCCCGCCGTGCCGCTGAACGAGCCCCGCACCGACACCGGCACGCCCAGCTCAGCCACCGCATTGCGCACGGCATCCGACGCCTGCGACAGCGACACCCCCGGCGCCAGGCTGAAGCTGATGCTGCTGGCGGGTGTGCCCCGGTCGTGGTTGACCGAAAGGGGCGTGTTGGTGGTGGTGATGCGTGCAAACGCGGTGAGTGGAATCGGCTGGCCCAGGTTGTTGACAAAGAAAAAGCCGCGCAGCGTCTCGGGGCTTTGCAGGTAGCGGGCCTCGGCCTCCATCACCACGCGGTACTGGTTGAGCGGGTTGTAGATCACGCCCACCTGGCGCTGGCCAAAGGCGTCGTTCAGCGTGGCGTCGATCTGCGCCATGGTCAGGCCCAGGCGCGCCACGGCGTCGCGGTCGATGACCAGCGAGGTCTGCAGGCCGTAGTCCTGCACATCGCTGTTCACGTCCTCCAGCTCAGGCAGCTGGCTCAGCACCTGGCGGATGCGCGGCTCCCAGGTGCGCAGGTCGCCAATGTCGTCGGCCTGGAGCGTGTAGTCGAACGAGGCGCCGCTGCTTTGCCGCCCGCCGATGCGCACATCGCGCTGCGGCGACATGAACAGGCGCGCGCCGGGCTCGTTCTTGAGCTGCTCGCGCAGCCGCGCAATGACAGCCTCCGAACTCTCCTGCCCCGGCCCGCGCTTGAGTGTCATGAACATGGCCGCTGCGTTGCGCTGCCAGCCACCGGTGAAGCCGGTCACATGCTCCACCGCCGGATCGGCCTGCACGATGGACAGGAAACGCTGCAGCCGCTGCTCCATCGCCTGGTAGGACGTGGCCTGGTCGGCCCGAATGAAGCCAGAGATGCGGCCCGTGTCCTGCTCAGGCATGAAGCCCTTGTCGATGGCGGTGTAGAGGTACACGTTAAGCCCCACCACACAGACCAGCGCCAGCAGGGCCACCGGCTGGTGGCGCAGGCACCAGGCCAGGCTGCGCCGGTACAGGCGCATGCCGCGCGCCTGGGCGCGGTCCACCCACCGGCCCACCGCGCCCCGCCAGCCGCCGCGCCGCACGGGGGTGAGGTGCTGGGGCTTGAGCAGCGCCGCGCACATCATGGGCGTGGTGGTGAGCGACACCACCATCGACACCAGGATGGCCGAGGACATGACGATGGCGAACTCGCGGAAAAACCGCCCCACGATGCCGCCCATGAACAGGATGGGCACGAACACGGCAATGAGCGAGAGGCTCATCGACACCACGGTGAAACCGATCTCCCGCGCGCCGTCGAGCGAGGCCCGCAGCGCGGTCTTGCCGCGCTCCATGTGGCGCATGATGTTCTCGAGTACCACGATGGCATCGTCCACCACAAAGCCGGTGGCCACCGTGAGCGCCATGAGCGAGAGGTTGTCGAGCGTGTAGCCCGCCAGGTACATCACGCCAAACGTGCCCGCCAGCGACACCGGCACCGCCACGCTGGGGATGAGCGTGGCGCGCCCGTTGCGCAGGAACAGAAACACCACCAGCACCACCAGCGCCACGGCGATCAGCAGCGCGCGCTCGACCTCTTTGACAGAGGCGCGCAGCGTGGGCGTGCGGTCGGAGACGATCTCGATGTCGATGGCCGCCGGGATGGACGCCTTGAGCGCGGGCAGCAGCGAGCGCACCCGCTCCACGGCTTCAAGGATGTTGGCACCGGGCTGCTTGTAGACCTGCAGCAGGATGGCAGGCTTGCCATTGGCCACGCCGAAGTTGCGCACGTCCTGCACCGAGTCCACCACCTCGGCCACATCCTGCAGCCGCACGGCCTGGCCGTTCTTCCAGCGCAGCACCAGGGGCGCGTAGTCGGCCGCCACTCGGGCCTGGTCGTTGGTGGCCACCTGCCAGTAGTGGTCCTCGCGCTCCACCGCACCCAGGGGCCGGTTGGCATTGGTGGTGACGATGGCGCTGCGCACCTGCTCCAGCGAGATGCCGTTGGACGCCAGACGCACCGGGTCCAGCTCCACGCGCACGGCGGGCAGCGCGCCACCACTCACTGTGGCCTGCCCCACGCCTTCGACCTGCGAGAGTTTTTGCGCCAGCACCGTGGAGGCCGCGTCGTACATCTGCCCGCGCGTGAGCAGGTCGGACGTGAGCGCCAGGATCATGATGGGCGAATCCGCCGGGTTGACCTTGCGGTAGGTCGGGTTGCTGGGCATGCCCGTGGGCAGCAGCGTGCGTGCGGCGTTGATGGCCGCCTGCACATCGCGCGCGGCGCTGTCCACGTTGCGGTCCAGGTCGAACTGCAGCGTGATGGAGGTGCTGCCCAGGATGGAGCGCGAGGTGATCTCCGTCACACCCGCGATGGCGCCCAGCGACCGTTCCAATGGCGTGGCGACGGTGGCAGCCATGGTGTCGGGGCTGGCGCCGGGCAGGCTGGCGCTGACCGAGATGGTGGGGTAGTCCACCTGCGGCAGGGGGGCGACGGGCAGAAGGAAGTACGACACCGCACCAGCCAGGGCCAGACCCAGGGTGAGGAGCATGGTGCCGATGGGGCGGTGGATGAAAGGGGTGGAGAGGCTCATGGGCGGGCCTCTTCTTTTAGGCCTTTTTGGGCGTTTGCGCGCGTTGGCATTGCCTTTTTAGCTACATTATTTATAGCATTCAACGTGCTTTGGCTGCGGGCGGAGGCCGGGGTGTGCGCCCGGCGGCGCAGTAACTTTCTTTCGTCTCGCCGAAAGAAAGTCACCAAAGAAAGGGCGACCCTGCTGTCTGCGACCCCTTCGCTGCGCTGCGGGGCAACCTGGGGTGCTCGGTCACGGGGTGCACCGCAGAACTCGCTGCGCGCCTGCGGCGCTGCGCTCGAACAACTGCGGTGAGTCCGTTCACGAAGCATGCGCGCGAAGGCGCGCATGCCTCCCCGCGCCCTGCGCGCCCCAGGCGCATCCAGAAGGGAAACCGCGAGTCGGACATCCACACGGGCCATCGCTGCGCTCGGCCCAGCCTGCGCAGCGCGAGGCGCTTGCACCCGCGAGATAGGGCCGAGCGAAGCAATGGCCCGTGTGGCTGTTTGGATGTTCGGCTGCCCACCCCCCTGCTGGCTGCGCCTGCGGCGGGGCGGTTGCGGGGTGAGCATGGGCGTCGAAGCGCCCATGCTTCGTGCTCTGACTCGCCGTGGTTGTACGAGCGGCGCGCGCAGCGCAAAGCGAGTTCCACGGCGCACCCCGCAACCGCCCCGACGCAGGTTTGCCCCTTCGCACAGCGAAGGGGTCGCGGACTGGGGGTCGCCTTTTCTTTGCTTACTTTCTTTTGGCGAAGCAAAAGAAAGTGAGTCGCCTGCCGGGGCGACAACCCGGCTCCCGCCCTCAACCCGAGCATGCTTTTCAAACCAGCACGCCCAGGCTTCGACCAGCTCAGCCCGCACGGTAGATGACAAAGCGCAATCCACGAACGCCATCACGCCACCTCACCCCGCCGCCCACGCCACCGCTGCGCCCACCCCTCAAACGTGAGGTAAATCACCGGCGTCGTGAACAGCGTGAGCAACTGGCTCAGGATCAGCCCCCCCACCATCGTCACTCCCAGCGGGTGCCGCAGCTCACTGCCCACCCCTGTGCCCAGCATCATCGGCAACGCCCCCAGCATAGCCGCCAGCGTCGTCATCAAGATGGGCCGGAACCGCAGCAGGCAAGCCTGATAGATCGCATCACGCGCACCCAAGCCCTCGTCCCGCTGCGCCTCCAGCGCAAAGTCGATCATCATGATCGCGTTCTTCTTCACGATGCCAATCAATAGCACAATGCCGATGATGGCAATGATGTCCAGGTCCAGCCGCGCGGCCATGAGTGCCAGCAAGGCACCCACCCCGGCCGAGGGCAGCGTGGACAGGATCGTGATCGGGTGCACCGTGCTCTCATACAGCACACCCAGCACGATGTACATCGTGACCACCGCCGCCAGGATCAGCAACAGCGTGTTTGACAACGACGCCTGGAAGGCCAGCGCCGCGCCCTGAAAGCGCGTCTCCACCGACAGCGGCAACAACCCCTCGGCCTGCACTGCGGCCTTTTCGCGCTCGATGGCGGCCACGGCGTTGCCCAGCGACACGCCCGGCGCGGTGTTGAACGAAATCGTCGCAGCCGGCAGCTGGCCCACGTGGTTGACCACCAGCGGCATGTTCCGCTCCTCGATGCGCGCCACCGACGACAGCGGCACGGGCGCCCCCGCGCTGGAGGGCACATAGATGCTCTGCAGCGCCTCGGGCCCCACCTTGAACTGCGGCGCCACCTCCAGCACCACGCGGTACTGGTTGGACTGGGTGAAGATGGTCGAGATGAGCCGCTGGCCAAAGGCGTTGTACAGCGCGGCATCGATGCCCGCCACCGTCACCCCCAGGCGGCTGGCCTGGGCGCGGTCGATCTGCACATAGGCCTGGCGGCCCTGGTCCTGCAGGTCGCTGGCCACGTCGGTCAGCTCGGGCAAGGCGCGCAGGCGGCGCAGCAGTTCGGTGGTGCTGGTGGTGAGCTGCGGCATGTCGGGCGACGACAGCAGCCACTGGTACTGCGTGCGCGCCACACGGTCTTCAATGGTCAGGTCCTGCACAGGCTGGATGAACAGGCGGATGCCCGGCAGGTTCTGCACCCGCTCGGCCAGGCGCTGCTGTACCACACTGGCCTTGTCGCGCTCAGCATGGGGCTGCAGGTCGATCAGCAGGCGGCCGGTGTTGAGCGTGGTGTTGGCGCCATCGACGCCGATGAACGACGAGACACTGCGCACGGCAGGGTCCTGCAGCAGCCGCTCGGCCACCGCCTGCTGGCGCGCAGCCATGCCCGCAAACGAGATCGACTGGTCCGCCTCGGTGGTGGCCTGCAGCGTGCCTGTGTCCTGCACAGGGAAGAAGCCCTTGGGAATGAACAGGTAGAGCACCACGGTGAGCGCCAGCGTGGCCAGAAAGACCAGCCAGGTCCAGCCCCGGCGGTCCAGCACCCAGGCCAGCATGCGGCCATAGCCTGCAATCGTGCGGTCAAAGAACTGGCCCGTGGCCTGGTACAGGCGGCCGTGGCTCTCCTCGGGCGTGTGGCGCAGCAGGCGCGCGCACAACATGGGCGTGAGCGTGAGCGACACCACGGCCGAGATCAGGATGGCCACGGCCAGCGTGATGGCGAACTCGTGGAACAGCCGCCCCACCACATCGCCCATGAACAGCAGCGGGATCAGCACCGCGATGAGCGAGATGGTGAGCGAAATGATGGTGAAGCCGATCTGCTGCGAGCCCTTGAGCGCCGCCGCCAGCGGCGCCTCGCCCTCTTCCACGTAGCGCGCGATGTTCTCGATCATCACGATGGCGTCGTCCACCACAAAGCCGGTGGAGATGGTCAGCGCCATCAGCGTGAGGTTGTTGATCGAAAACCCCGCCAGGTACATCACGCCGCAGGTGCCAATCAGCGACAGTGGCACCGCTACACTGGGGATCAGCGTGGCCGAGGGGCTGCGCAAGAAGACAAAGATCACCGCCACCACCAGCAGCACTGCCAGGCCCAGCTCCAGCTGCATGTCGCGCACCGAGGCGCGCACCGTGACCGTGCGGTCGGTCAGCACCTGCACATCCAGCGACGCGGGCAAGGTGCTTTGCAGCTGCGGCAACAGGGCCTTGATGCGGTCCACCGTGTCGATCACGTTGGCACCGGGCTGGCGGCGGATGTTGAGGATCACACCGGGCTTGGCGCCCGTGTCTGCCGTACCCGCCCAGGCCGCGAGGCGCGTGTTCTCGGCATCGTCCACCGTTTCGGCCACGTCCTTCAGGCGCACGGGCGCGCCGTTCTTGAAGGCAATGATGAGGTCGCGGTATTCAGCGGCCGACTGCAGCTGGTCGTTGGCATCGATGATGGATGCACGGGCCGGGCCGTCAAAGCCGCCCTTGGCCTGCTTGACGTTGGCCGCCGCGATGGAGGTGCGCACGTCCTCCAGCGTCAGGCCCAGCTGCGCCAATGCCGTGGGGTTGGCCTGGATGCGCACGGCTGGGCGGCGACCGCCCGCAATCGCCACCAGGCCCACGCCCTGCACCTGCGAGAGCTTGGGCGCGAGGCGGTTTTCCACCAGGTCGTTCACACGGATCACGGGCAGCGAGGGCGAGGTGATGGCCAGCGTGAGGATTGGCGCATCGGCAGGGTTGACCTTGCTGTACAGCGGCGGCATGGGCAGGTCGCTGGGCAACAGGTTGCTGCCCGCGTTGATGGCCGCCTGCACCTGCTGCTCGGCCACATCCAGCGCCATGTCGAGCGCAAAACGCAGCGTGATGACCGAAGCCCCGCCCGAGCTGGTGGACGACATTTGCGACAGCCCCGGCATCTGGCCGAACTGCCGCTCCAGCGGGGCGGTGACATTGGAGGTCATCACGTCCGGGCTCGCGCCCGGGTACAGCGTGGTGACCTGGATGGTGGGGTAGTCCACCTCGGGCAGTGCCGAGGTGGGCAGCAGCCGGTAGGCCATCAGCCCCGCGATCAGGATCGCCACCATGAGCAAGGCGGTGGCGATGGGGCGCAGGATAAAGAGGCGCGACAGATTCATGGCGACGGAGGCGCTGGCAAAACAGACAGGGGGGAGACCGGGGAGTCGCTGCGCTCAGCGCGCCGGGCTCGTCGCGCCGCCCTGGGGCTGTTGCGGTTGCAGCCGCTCGCGGATGTAGGCGCGGCGTTCGTCCTGCGGCAGGGCCATCACACGGGCGCGTTCATCGGCAGGCATCTGGTCGAGCAGTGCTTTCACCTGGGGTGGCATGCCGCGTGGCGGCTCAGAGGAAGTCTGCGCCGAAGCAGCAGCGGGTGCCGCAGCGGCGGGTGCAGTGCCCTCGCTGCGCGGGGTGGCGCGGGGCAAGGCCTCTGCGCGCACCGGAGTGGAAGCCGGTGCGGCGGGTGCCACGGCCCCAGAGGCTGCAGACGCGCCCGGGGCGGCTGCGCCCGCCGCGCCACCGGGCCCCATCTGCGCTCGCCGCTCGCGCAAAAAGGCGCGGCGCTCTTCGGGGCTCATCTTCTGCAGCTTTTCGCGCACATCGGGTGGCAGCGATGCCATGAAGGCGCGGCGCTGCGCGGCCTGGTCCTGGGCGGCCTGGTCGGCGCGGGTCACGGCCCCGGCGTCGATCACGGCGACCTTGGCGCCTTCACGCAGGCGGTCGATGCCGTCGGTGACCACCTGCTCGCCTTCGCGCAGCTCGCCTTCGATGCTCACACGGTCGCCATCGGTCACGCCCACGCGGATGCGGCGCTGGGTCACGGTGCCGTCTTCCTGCACCAGGTAGACATAGTTGTTCTGCACGGCCGTGGTGGGCACAGTGAGCACGGCTTCAAGCAGGTTGACCTGCAGGCGCACATTGACGAACTGGTTGGGGTACAGCGCGCCGTCGTCGTTGGCAAAGGCTGCCTTGACCTTGATGGTGCCGGTGGTGGTGTCGATGGCGTTGTCCAGCGCGACCACGCGCCCTTTGGCGATTTGGCGGCGGGCGTCGCGGTCCCACAGCTCCACAGGCAGCTCCTCACCGGCGGCCAGGCGGCGGCGCATCTGGGGAAGGTGCGCCTCGGGCACGGAGAAGGCAGCATCCATGGGCCGCACCTGGTTGATGGTGACCAGGCCATTGGCATCGCTCGGCCCCACCACGTTGCCCTTGTCGGCCTGGCGCAGGCCCAGCCGGCCGGCGAACGGCGCGGTGACCTGGGTATAGCTCAGCTGCAGGCGTGCGGCATCCACCTGGGCCTGGTCTGACGCCACGGTGCCCTCCAGCTGGCGCACCAGCGCGGCCTGGGTGTCCACCTGCTGGCTGGCGATGGAGTCGCGCGCCAGCAGGTCCTGGTAGCGCTTGAGGTCAAGCTGCGCGTTCTTGAGCAGGGCCTGGTCGCGCTGCAGCGTGCCCTGGGCTTGCGACAGCGCGGCCTGGTAGCTGCGGGGGTCGATCTCGGCCAACAACTGGCCTGCACGCACCTCGTCACCCTCCTTGAAGCGCACCGCCACCAGCTCGCCACCCACCTTGGCACGCACCACGGCCGTGGCACGGGCGCTCATGGTGCCGATGGCGCTCACCAACACACGCACATCGCCCCGCTGCACCGTTCCCACCGACACAGGCAGGACGCCACCGCCGCCAAAACGGCCGGGGCCTCCTGCGGGCTTGCGCCCGGCAGGGCCTGCTGCCCCGGCGCCCGCAGTGGCTTCTGTGGCCGCGTCCTGGCGCTGCTTCCACCACCAGGCACCGCCCCCTGCGGCGGCCACGAGTGCGGAGGCCAACAACACTGCAGAGAGCAGCCGCAGCTTGCCGGACTGCGATACAGCGGGCCGCTGTGGACGGGCAAACGGACGGATCAAGGGCATGGTCGGGCGCAATGGTGGCAGGACTTACACGAACAAGGATGCGGGAGCGGTCTACGCCTTGGAGTGGGCGTTTTGCCCGGCCCTTTTTTGCGTAAGTCGTGAATGGATGAGCAAGGGGGTATGGTAGCCAGCGCACACCCAAGGTTTGCCACCAGGAAGGGGCCCTTTACCGAGGATTTACGCGGGCTTTGGGCGGGGTTTACCGGGGCCCCACGCCGGGCCATCAGCGGTTGGTGGCCAGCAGAAGGCCACCGGCCCCCATGAAGAAACCGCCCGTGGCCTTGTTGAGCCGCGCCACACCGCGCGAGGTGCAGATGAAGCGGCGGATCTGGCGGCCAAAGCTGGCGTACACGGCGGTCGAGACGAATTCGCTGCCCAGGTAGATGGAGCCCAGCACCAGAAACTGGCGCGCTGCGGGCTGCGCCGGATCGATGAATTGCGGGAAGATCGCCGCAAACAGGATGATGGCCTTGGGGTTGGTGATGCCCAGCAAGAACTCTTGCGCGATGAGCGCGCGCAGGTTCACCGGCGCCGACCGGCCCTGCTGCGGGCCGCTGCCCGGCACATCTTCCAGCGCCAGGCCACTGAACTCACGGCTGCGCCAGGCGCGCCAGCCCAGCCAGAACAAGTAGGCGGCGCCCACCCATTTCACTGCGGTAAAAGCCGCTTCGGACGCGAGCAGCATGGCCCCGAGCCCCACGGCCGACACCGTGAGAAAGATGGCAAACGCCGCTGCACGGCCCACCGTGGCAATCAGGGCTGCGCCCACACCAGCGCGGATGCCATTATTGAGGCCACAAAAGTTGTTGGGCCCCGGGGTGAGCGAGATGGCAATGGCCACCGGAACGAATAGCAGCGCGTCCATGGAGCAGTCCTTGCGGGATGAATCGAGAGAGGGGAGAGCAGGCCAGTCTACGGCAGACCCTGGCGCACCGCAGCCTGCAAGGCAGAAGCCCCCAAAACGCTCAGCACCGCACCAGATCCACCACCGATCCCCAGGGCACATCCGCCAAGGTTTCGTAGTGCGCCACCACGATCAGGCGGTCCGGCCGGGGGGCCTGGGACGCCAGGGCCTGCGCCAGATAGCGGATAGAGGGTTTGTCCAGGCCGCCCACGGGTTCGTCGATCAGGGTCAGGGGAGCATTCGAGGCCAGGGCCCCGGCCATGAGCACCTTGCGTTTGCTGCCGGTGGACAGCGCATAGAACGGCTTGTGCAGGTGCTCGTGCAGCGCAAAGCCTTCGGTGTGCGCGTCCAGTGCGGCGGTATCCCACAGCGGGTAGCGGACAGGCAGGCTGTCCAGCCAGCCCCGGGCGGTGAGTGTGTCCAGCTCGCCCGAGCGGGGATCGGCCCAGAACACTTTTTGCGCATAGGCCTTGGGTACTTCGCCCGGGCTTGTGCCCTGCAGCGTGATGCGCCCGGCCTGCGCGGTCAGTTCCCCCGCCAACAGGCGCAGCAGCGTGGTCTTGCCACTGCTTTCATCGCCGCGCACCAGCGCCAGGCCTGCGGGCCAGGCCAGCGACAGCCCGTTCAGCACCGCACATTCGGGGTAAGAAAACCGCAGTCCGTCTACCTGCAAAAAAATGCGCTCAGTCACCCGGCCTCCTCCATAGCGAAAGCACGGATTCTAGGAACCTGCGGCGCGCCGCGCCCACAGCCATCCCCCGGTCTGGTTCACCACCAACCCGCACAACACGGCCGTCGCACCCGCCCATTGCAGCGGCAAGGGGGTCTCGCCCAGAAAGGCATAAGCCGCCCAGAGCCCCACCACGGGCACCAGCAGCGAGAACGGTGTGACCCGCCCGGCCGCATGGCGTTGCAGCAGCTGTGTCCACAGCGTGTAGGCCAGCAAGGTAGCCAGGAGGGCCAGGTAGCCCACGGCCAGCAGCGCCGTGCCGTTGATGGCCCGCAGCTGCGCCTCCACGCCGCCCGCCCCATCGCTCCACACGGCCAGGGCAAAGAACGGCACGATGGGCACCAGGCTGCTCCACACGATGAAGGGGAACGGCGCATAGGCCCCAGCCTGCGCCGCACGGCGCGCCACCAGATTGGACACCGCCCACATGAAGGCCGCGCCGAGCGTGAGCACAAACCCCGCCAGCGTCATCTGCCCCGGCCCTTCGCCGTGCGCCAGGCCAATGGTCATGAGCCCCCCAAACGCCAGCGTGAGCCCGCCCCATTGCCAGGGCTTGGCACGCTCGCCCAGCAGGGGGGCCGCCAGCAGCAAGGTGAAAAACGCCTGCGTCTGCATGACCACCGAGGCCATCCCGGCCGTCATCCCCAGCTGGAGGCCCAGGAACAGAAAGCCAAACTGCCCCAGCCCCTGCGCCAGCCCATAGCCCACCACAAAACGCCAGGGCAGCGACGGACGCGGCACGAACAGCAGAAACGGCAGCGATGCCGCTGTAAAACGCAGCGCGCCCAGCAGCATGGGACTGAGCCCCTGCAAGCCCAGCTTCATCACCACAAAGTTCAGCCCCCAGATAACCACCACAGCGAGCGCGCGCAGCAGGTCGCCACGGCTCAAGGCCACTGGCGCATTCATGCGGCAGCCACCGGTGCACCCACCGCCACGGGCCTGCCCTGCCGGGCCCGCGCGGCGACAAAAGCCTCGAACGCCTGGGCGCTGGTTTTGCCTGGCACATAGCCCAGCACTTCCTTGAGTGCCGTGTTCAGCAGCACGGGCCGGTAGCGCAAAAAGTCCAGCTGCTCGGGACCGTAGCGACTCACACACAGTGCGGAGCTCACGGCCAGTGCAGTGCGCAGCAACCCGGCAGGCAGCGCCAGCACAGGTTTGCCCAGGCGCTGGGCGATCTCGCGCAGAGGCAAGGCGCCGTCACCGGCCAGGTTGAAGCACCCGGCACGCTGCGTGCGCAGCGCATGCAGGATGGCGCCGGTCACGTCTTCGTCCCAGATGAAAACGAACGGACTGGCGCTGCCCCGGATGGCCAGCAGGCGCGGCTTTTCGAACAAGGCGGTGATCTGGTTGTCCACCCGTTCGCCCAGGATGGTGCCGATGCGCAGCACCGTCTGCGCCAGCGCAGGGTGCTGCGTGCGGTACTGCGCCAGCATCTCTTCCACCAGCCGCTTGTGGTGCGAATAGGCAAACACTTCATTGCCCCGCAGTGCGTCCGTCTCGCGCAGCCACGCGGGGTTGTCGGCGTGGTAGCCATAGGCCGCGCCACTGGAGCTGACAACCAACTGCTGCACGCCGGTGGAAACACAGGCGCCCAGCACGTTCTGGCTGCCCAGCACGTCTACCGAATATTCAAACTCGCGGCTGGAGCCCTTGCCTGGCGTGACGATGGACGCCAGGTGCACCACGCTGTCGATGGCGTGGTCGGCCAGCGTCTGTGCCAGCCCGGGGTCGCGCACATCCTGCACCAGATAGGACACGCCGGGCACGCGGCGCTCGGCGGGCACCTCACGCACATCGGCCGCCACGATCACACCCGCCTGTTCGCGTGCCAGCGCCGCCACCACGCTGCGGCCCAGAAAACCGTCTGACCCAGTGATGAGGATGCGGCGGTTTGCCCATGCCGCGCCGCTCATGCGCGCTGCTCCGTGGAGCCATCGGCGGGTGGCACGGCGGCGGGCCTGCGCCCCCACCAGCCCGCCAGCGCCAGGCCAGCGATGATGTCCCAGAAGCCCCAGACACCCGCCACCACCGCCATCCCGCCCAGGCCGCCAAAGAAGCTGAAGATCAGCACCAGGCCCAGCCCCGCGTTGCGGATACCCACCTCGATGCTCACGGCGCGCCGGTCGTAGTCCGGCAGGCCGCTCAGGCGCGCGCAGGCATAGCCGGTGCCAAAGGCCAAGGCATCGTGCAGCGCCACCGCCAGCAACACCAGACCCACGTAGTCCAGAAAGTAGCGCCAGTTGCCCGCCACGGCACCGATGATGAAACCGATCAGGCAAACAAAACTGAGGATGCGCACGGGCTTGTTCACCCGTTTTGTAAAACGGGGCAGCTTCTCGGCACAGAGGATGCCCAGCACAAACGGAATGCCGATGATGGCCACAATGTGCCCCGCCATCTCCAGCGGGTCGAGCGCAATGCTGCGCAGCAGGGGCGCCGCCGTGGGGTGCATGCCGCCCCAGAACGCGAAGTTGAGCGGCATGAGCACGATGGCCAGCGCGTTGGAGATGGCTGTCATCGACACCGACAGCGCCACATTGCCCCCGGCGCGGTGCGTGAGGATGTTGCTCACATTGCCCGGCGGGCAGCACGCCACCAGGATCATGCCCAGCGCAATGCTGGGGCCGGGCTGGAGCAGCAGCGTGAGCACAAAGGTCACCGCAGGCAGCACGATGAACTGCGCAGCAATGCCCACCGCCATGGCGCCGGGCATGCGCAGCACGCGCTTGAAATCGGCCACGCGCGTATCCAGCGCAATGCCGAACATGAGAAAGCCCAGCACTACATTGAGCACCACGAGCGATGCGGGGTTGAAGTTGAGGCGTATTTCGTCCACGGGCAGCATGGCGGTCCTTTCAGGCGAGGGCAGCGGCCGCTGCGCGCACCGCGTTGCGGTAGGTGTCCTTGTGCACGTAGTACGCCATGCGTTCGAGCTTCAGGTACTTGAAACCACCCGACAGATCGGGCGGCGGCCCGGCCTTGGCCTGGCGCAAGGCCTCGGCGCGCGGCGATCCTTCAGACTGCGCCTTGAAAAAGCGCGCTACCAGCTCCGCTTGCTCGTAACGGCCCTGCCAGCCGATGCCGCTGGCCTCGATCATCCCCATCACGGCCAGGTTGTCGAAGCGCGGCGACAGGATGTTGAGGTACAGCTGCGGCGCCATGCCCTGCCAGTTGAGCAGGCTGTGGTCGATGAACGGGTAGTGCAGCGTGTAGCCCGTGGCGCAGAGCACCAGGTCGTAGTCCTGCGCGCGGCCGTCCTTGAAGTGCACCGTGCGGCCGTCAAAACGTGCGATGTCAGGCTTCACATGGATGTCGCCATGGCCCAGATGGTGCAGCACGAGCGAATTGACCACCGGGTGCGATTCGTACATCTTGTAGTCGGGCTTGGGCAAGCCAAACCGCGCCGGGTCGCCGGTGAACCACTGCAGCACCACACTGTCGATCTTCTGCTTGAGCCAGGGCGGCATCTTGAACTTGCCGCCCAGCGTGTCGGCGGGCTGGCCGAACACATACTTGGGCACAAAGTAATAACCCCGCCGCACCGACAGATCCACGCTGCGCGCGTAGTGCACGGCATCGACCGCAATGTCGCAGCCCGAGTTGCCAGCGCCCACCACCAGCACGCGTTTGCCCTTGAACAGCTCGGCGCTTTTGTAGGCGCTGGTGTGCAGCAGCTCGCCGTCAAACTGGCCCTCGAAACGCGGCATATTGGGCTCGGCCAGCGTACCGTTGGCAATCACCACGCCTTTGAACTCTGTCGTTTGCGCCGGGCCGCCGTGCTGGCTCCAGGTGATGCGCCACAGCGGTGCGGCGCCCTCGCCCACGGGTTCGACCTTCAGCACGCGGGTCCCAAACCAGTAGTGCGGGCGCAGGCCAAAGTGTTCAGCAAAGTCCATGAAGTACTGCCGCATCTCGCGGTGGCTGGGGTAGTCGGCCACCTCGGCACGCATGGGGAACTCGGTGAACTCCGTCGTGTGTTTGCTGGAGATGAGGTGGGCCGACTCATACACCGTGCTGCGCGGGTTCTCGATGTTCCACAAACCGCCCACGTCAGTGTGCGCCTCAAACCCCTGGAAGGGCACGCCCAGCTTTTGCAGGTTGCGCGCAGCTGCCAGGCCACTGGGGCCAGCGCCAATCAGGGCGATCTGGGTGCGGGTGTCCGCCACGGTGGGTGTTGTCTCCGTTGTCATGCGTTTTTGCTTTCGTTCTGTGTTGGTGTCTCTGCAGGCAACGACAGGCCCGGGATGGCGGTGGCCCCGGCCTCGCCCACGCGCGGCTTGCGCGGCTGGCCCAGCAGCAGGCGGTCGTGCAGGGCGTCGGGCAGCAGGTTGAGCAACCGGGCCAGCCAGCCAATGCGTGCGGGCAGCACGATGTGGGTGTGGCCTTGCGCAACGCCCGCCAGCAGGGCGCGGGCAGCGGCGTCGGGCTCCATCAGGCCCGGCATGGCAAAACGGTTGCCCGCCGTGAGTGCGGTGCGCAAATAGCCGGGGCTGACCGTACTCACCACGATGGACTCACCGCGCAACTCGGCACGCAGGCTCTCCAGGTAACGGATCAGCCCGCCCTTGCTGGCGCAGTAGGCGCCGTTGCCCGGCATGCCCCGCCAACCTGCCATGCTGGCCACACCCACCAGGGCGCCACGCCGCTGCGCGCGCATGGCTTTCACAAACGGCTGAAAGGTGGTGGCCGCGCCCAGCAGGTTGATCTCCAGCATGCGGCGCAGCACAGCCAGGTCGTCGGCTTCGGCGGTGTCAAACCCACCGGCCACACCCGCATTGGCAATCACAAGATCAGGCGTTCCCCAACGGCCCATCCAGTCGGCAGCCATGGCCTGCATGGCCGTGGTGTCGGCCACATCGGGCATGTAGACAGCACAGCGCTCTGGCGCCAGTGCGGCCAGGGTCTCCAACGCGGGCCGGTTCAGGCCCACCAGCGCCACGGCAGCGCCCTGGCCGATCAGCTCCCGCGCCAGGGCCTGGCCCAGGCCACCACAAGCGCCTGTGAGTACCGCGTTCTGAAAAGTCGCCGCCATGAGCACCCCGTGAAATGTTGGTTTGCAGCTTAGCCACAATGCTCAATAATCCCGAAATGTTTTATGGATTCGTCTCGAATTCCGGGATTTATGACCAACTCATCCCCCAGCCTGCGCCTGTTTGAACTGCTGGAAATCATGTGCGCCCACGGCCGCCCGTTCAGTCTAGCGGATGCCATCGAGGCATCGGGATGGCCCAAACCCAGCGTGCACCGCATGCTGGGCCAGCTCGAAAGCGGTGGCCTGCTGGCGCGCGAGCCCGATGGACGCCGCTACACCCCCGCGCCCCGCCTGCTGCGCCTGGCAGAAAGCACCCTCAGCGCAGGCACCCAGCATGGGGTGCGCCACGCGGTGCTGCGCCAGCTGGTGGCCGACATCGGCGAGAGCTGCAACCTCACGGCGCTCAGCGGCGCCGAGGTGATCTACCTGGACCGCGTGGAGTCGGCCTTTCCGCTGCGCATGGAGCTGCGGCCCGGCACGCGTGTGCCCATCCACTGCTCGGCCAGCGGCAAGCTGTTTCTGGCCCACCTGTCGGCCGCGCGCCGGGCGGCGATCCTGGACGGCCTGCCGCTGACCCGCCACACGGCCACGACTTTGACCGACCGCGTCGCCCTGGAGGCCGAGCTGGAGCAGATCCTGCGGCAGGGCTACGCCACAGACGCCGAAGAATTTGTGGATGGCCTCGTGTGTGTGGCTGTGCCTGTGCTGGCCGGGGGATGGCGCCAGGTCCGCAGCGCCGTGGCCCTGCAAGCGCCTGCCGCCCGCATGCCACTGGCGCAGGCGCTACAGCAGGTACCCCGCTTGAGCGAAGCCGCACAGGCACTGGGCCGCACCTGGACCTAACCTTGAATGACACAGATGAATTTGAACTACCTGGATTTTGACTACAGCGAAGACGCAGACGGCGTGGGTACGTTTGATGCCATGGCGAGCGTACAACCCGCACAGATTCCCGCCTTGCACGCCGAAATCGTTGCGATGCTGGCCTGGGCGCACCAACATTGGCCCGATGCCTGCGGCCCCATGGAAGACGGGGGCATATGGCACTACGACCTGCAGGGTGTGCAGGAAGTCAGCACACCGCTGGTGCTGAGATTTGACGACACCGCAGGGCAACTGCATGCGACGGCAGGCAGCCCTGCCCCACCCCGGACCACGATCACCCTCACCGTCAGCGGGAGCGCCGCCTTTTGCGATGCACTGCGCGAGGCCTTCGCCATCGACTAAGGCCCCAATACGGGGTTAACCCCAGTTATCAGCAAAAGCCCCACGTTGCAAACAGGTTAGTGCAACGGCACGTGGCAACCTCTCGGGCACCGCTACAGTTGCGACTCCTCAGTTCAACCCAAGACCGGAGAGTTTTATGCTGTCACGCCGCCACTTCCTGGGCGCAAGCCTGGCCACCACCGCTTATGCAGCGGGCTCCTTTGTCCCCGTGTGGGCACAGAACGCGCCCAACTTCGGAACCCCCACCCTACCCAGCCCCGGCTTTCGCCGCATGAAGGTGGGCGATGTGGAGGTGATTGCGCTGAACGATGGCATCACGCGCCGCCCGCTGGGAGAGGAGTTTGTGAAGAACGCGCCGCTGGCCGAGGTGCGTGCGCTGCTGGCATCCCAAGGACTGCCCACTGACTACATCGACGCGCCCTACACGCCCTTTCTGGTGGTAGCGGGCGCGCGCAAGATCCTCATCGACACGGGCCTGGGGGAATTTGGCGGCGCCACCACGGGCAAGCTGCTCGACAGCCTGCGCGCAGCCGGTCTGCAAGCGGCCGACATCGACACCGTGCTGATCAGCCACTACCACGGCGACCACATCAACGGCATCCGCAACAAGGCCGGTGAGTGGATGTTCCCCAAGGCCAAGGTGATGGTGCCCGCCGCCGAACACGCGTTCTGGATGGACGACGCCCGCATGGCTGCAGCGCCTGCGGGCATGAAAGGCGCGTTCGAGAACGTGCGGCGCACCTTTGCCACCATGCCCGCCGACACCCTGGTGCAGTTTGCAGCCGATGCGGAAGTGGCGCCTGGCATCAGGTCCGTGGCGGCCTATGGCCACACGCCGGGCCACACGCTGTTTGAGCTGACCTCGTCGGGCCAGAAGTTCTTCTACGTCGCGGACCTGACCAATGTGCCCGCGCTGTTTGCACGCAACCCCGACTGGGCCGTGACGTTTGACATGGATGCCGAGGCTGCGCGCAAGGTGCGGCGTGATGTGTTCCAGCGCATCACCGCCAGCAACACCATGCTGGGCGGCTTCCACTTCCCGTTCCCGGCGTTTGGCCGCATGGCGGCTTCTGGCAATGGCTATGCCTTCCAGCCTGCCGCTTGAGCCCGGCATCGCCCGTCGCGCGGTGCTGGGCGCCGGGCTGGCCTTGGCCAGCCTGCGCAGCTGGGCGGCGCAAGACTCGGATGCCGAAGCCTTGTTGCGCAAGGGCGGGGTGGTGGCCGCCTTCCGCCACGCGCTGGCCCCCGGCACGTTCGACCCGCCCGGATTCCGACTGGGTGACTGCAGCACCCAGCGCAATCTGAACGACGAAGGCCGCGCACAGGCGCGCAGCGTGGGTGCGTGGTTTCAGCAGCGCCAACTGCAACCGAGCAAGGTTTTGTCGAGCCCCTGGTGCCGTTGCGTGGACAGTGCCACCCTCGCCTTTGGCCCGCCCCAGGTATGGGCGGCCCTCGGATCACCCCGGGGCAGCCCGGAGACCACCAGCGCGGCCCATTTGCGTGAACTGCGTAAAGCGCTGGCCACAGCGTCGTCCCAGCCCGGTCGTTTCGAAGTGTGGTTCACCCACATGTTTGTGCTGTCCGACCTGGCAAACACCAACACCAGCTCTGGCGAAGCGTTGATCCTGCGGGCGGACACCAAGGGCAAAACAAAGGTGTTGGCACGTCTTGCTGTCCCTGCCTGACAAAGGGACTGGCTGGCTCACCGGGTGCTGCGGGGGCCACAGTTTGTGACGCCATGAGAGTCTGCAAAACACCTGCCAAACACCTTTCAGCGCCCGGCAACCCGGCTGTGGCCTAAAATCGCTCTTTTTTCCACCAACTCTGAGACCTACCATGGGCAACAAGATCGTCACCGAAGCAGACCGCAAGCGCACCCCCCGCCCTACGCCCGTGCCCGGCTACACCCTGGCCACCCCTGGCCGTGGCCAGCGCGTGAGCCTGGAGCGCGGTGTGGCAACCCGCAGCAAGAAGAACCCTGGCAAGCGCTCCAAGAAGGGCGGCTGATCGCCGGATTGCCATGGGCCGGTGGCACACCGGCACCTTGCAAAAGAGCCCTCGCAAGAGGGCTTTTTGCTTTGTGTGCACGCTGTGTCAACCAGCTAAACAGGCATCGCCCCAATGTCCTGGCGCGCCATCTCCAGCAGCCACTGGCGAAACACCGGCAGGCTGGCCGCTGCGTGGCGGCCGGGCAAGCGGCACAAAAAGTAGCCACGCTGCAGGCTGATCGGCAGGTCAAACGGCGTGACAAGGCGGCCCGCATCCAGCTCCGCACGCACCAGACAGCGCTGCACCAACGCAACCCCCATGTCGGCCAGGGCTGCCTGGATCAAGATGGAGACCTGGTCGAACACCGTCGATAGCTCGGGCTCCACCCCTTCGGCACCGGCGGCGTGCAGCCACTGCGCCCAATTGCCAGGAGAGGTGGAATGGGCCAGCAAGGGTTCGGCCGCCAGGTCTGCGGGGTGTTTCCAGCGCTGCCTGGCGGCACGCGCGGGGTGACATACTGTTGCCGCCGACCGAAATCTGACAGTCTGAAAGGTCTGATGCCGATCCAAAATTGACAGGGGTGTTCAACTGCCCTGCTGATTTTTTCAGCAGGGATGTAAGAGGTGATCACCATGGACATGATT
>NZ_JBUDZG010000034.1:0-45394 GCF_054950075.1 Acidovorax sp. Q11
CAAGCGCTGCGGCTGAGAATTGCGGCTGCGCCGCCTTGTCCGCTGCTGCGGTTGTCTTCGTCTTGCGTGGCATTCATGCTCCTTGTTGACATGCTATGCCTCACACACAAAACATCTGACAGGCTCAACTGGTGCCGCGATCGGGGCCGCTTCTCGCCGATAGTACGCGTTCGACGACCAAGTTTCGATGGCGGCAACCGCTGCGTTGCAGCCTCTCGCCGCCTCTTCCGATTTACCTGCTGCATAGACGGCCACATAACAACAACTTCCGATTGTTCGCTTCATGCCGGGCAAGTACATCCTCATACAACCCCGGAGGACTCATTTCTTCCCCCTCGAAATGTCATGGCGAGAACGCTCACATTTCAATAGCTGCTAGCGCTTATCTATAGGGCGGAAGAGGAAAATTCGACCCAAATTTTTTCACCACACTCCTTCCTACATCCAAAAAGCAGCCCGCCAGACACTGTGATTAAAATCAGTGTCACGCCAGCCCACCTACCCCGCCATGACGGTGCTGCCCTCCCCCACTTCGGACTCCCCACGCTCCACCCCGATCACCCGCTTTCACCGCACGCGCCTGATGCAGATCTGGCGCTCGGCAGGCTGGCCGTGCAAGGATGGGCTGGAGATTGACCTGCTGGCAGCGGGCCTCATCAACCTGCACATTGCGCCCGATGGTTGCGAAACCCTGCGCCTCACCGACGAAGGCATCCGCACGCTGGCGCAGGCCCGCCAGCGCGGCGTGCGGGCGCTGAGCCTGCACGACCGGCTGGGGCAGAAGTTTGCGGCGCAGTTGCTGGCTTCGGGGCGCATCGTATGGACCGAACTGTCACTGCGCGCGGTGATCGACACCGTGCCGATGGGGGATGTGGTGCCGCCTGCGGCCACGGCCGATGCGCCCGCCAACACCGCGCCCGCCATGGCGCTGCTGTGGGCCGAGGATGACCACGCCCCCGCTGCCCGCGCCGCCGCCAACGTGTGGCGCATGGCCCGGCCCGATCTGTTCTCGGTGCGCAACACCTCGGTGCCCGCCTACTTGCAGCCCATGGTGCATGAGGTGAAGGCGAGCCGGGCCGACCTGCTGTCGGACCTGCGGCACGACGCAAAGCGGCAGGCCTATCAGTGGTTGTGCGAGGAGTGCTACTACGTCTTCCCGGCGGGCATAGCCGAGCCCGAAGAGATCCCCGAGCACTTCGGCATTTGGGTATTGCACGGCAGCGTGGATGACGGGCGCTTTGAGCTGCTGCGCCCCGCGCGGCACAACCGCTGCACCCTGCCCTTTTCGGTGTGGATGGCGCTTTGCAAGGCCACGCCGCTGCGCAGCGATGACGACATGGCTCAGACCCATTTGGGCGAGCCTGCTCCTCCCGCCACCGACACCCCGACCACCCCGCCATGACCTACACCGTGGCGGTGCGCGAGCTGTGCGAGTTCACCGCCAAGCAGGGCGACCTGGACCTGCGCTTTACGCCCGCACCCACCGCACTGGAGGGCATGGCGGGTCATGCGGTGGCAGCGTCACGGCGGGGTGCAGGCTACCGCGCCGAGGTGGCACTGGGCGGCAGTTACCAAACTCTGCGCGTGCGCGGCCGGGCCGATGGCTACGACCCCGCGCAGCAGCGCATCGACGAGGTCAAGACCTTCAAAGGGCGACTGGACCGCCAACCCGCATCGCACCGCCACCTACACTGGGCGCAGGCCAAGGTGTATGGCTGGCTGCTGTGCGAGCAAGAGCAGTTGGCGCACATCGACGTGGCGCTGGTGTATCTGGACGTGGGCACGCAGCAAGAGACGGTGTTCACCGAACACTGCAGCGCCGACGACCTGCGCCAGCACTTCGAGGCCCAGTGCCAGCGCTTCATTGCCTGGGCCGAACAGCAGGTGGCCCACCGTGCCGTGCGCGATGCGGCATTGAGCACCTTGGCATTTCCGTTTGGCGACTTTCGCACCGGCCAGCGCCCGCTGGCCGAGGCCGTGTACAAGGCGGCAGTGGCGGGCCGCTGCCTGCTGGCCCAGGCGCCCACGGGCATTGGCAAGACCATGGGCACGCTGTTCCCGCTGCTCAAGGCAGCACCGGCCCAGCGCATCGACAAAGTGTTCTTTCTGGCCGCCAAAACCTCGGGGCGGCAGATGGCGCTGGATGCGCTGGCGCGCCTGTCCGACAGCGCACCCGCACTGCCCCTGCGCGTGCTGGAGCTGGTGGCGCGCGACAAGGCGTGTGAACACCCGGACAAGGCCTGCCACGGCGAATCCTGCCCGCTCGCCCGGAGCTTTTACGACCGACTTCCCGCCGCACGCGCCGCTGCGGTGGCCACCAATATCGAAGGGAAAACCGCCCCCGCTTTGCAACAAGCCCGCGTGCGTGAGGTGGCCCTGCAGCACGATGTCTGCCCCTACTACCTGAGCCAGGAACTCGCCCGCTGGGCCGATGTGGTGGTGGGCGACTACAACTACTACTTTGACCTGGGAGGACTGCTGCACGGCCTGGTCCAGGCCAACCAGTGGCGCACGGCACTGCTGGTGGACGAGGCCCACAACCTGGTGGAGCGCGGCCGCAAGATGTTCACGGCCGAGCTGCACCCCGCCGCCTTGGCCCAGGCCCGCAGCAGCCCCACCGCCGCGCAGCATGCGCCGGTGAAAAAGGCGCTGGACAAGGTGCGCCGCGCCTGGGTGGCGCTGGACAAGGCGCACCCGGCCCCATACACGGTGCTCGAAACCTTCCCCGACAAGCTGCTGGCCGCGCTGCAGCAGTGCACCACCACGCTCACCGAACACTTCACCGACCACCCCACGGAGCCAGACGGCGCGCTGCAGACCTTCTACTTCGACGCCCTGCACCTGCAGCGCATGGCCGACCTGCTCGATGCGCATTCGATGGTGGACATCACCCAAACTTCGTCAAGCCACCACCAGCGGGCCGCTAAACCCGGCGATTCCGTGGTCTGCATCCGCAACGTGGTGCCCGCGCCCTTCTTGCAACCCCGCCTCGCAGCGGCACACACCAGCACCTTGTTCTCGGCCACGCTGCAGCCCGCGCGCTACTACGCCGACCTGCTGGGCCTACCTGAGGACCATGTGTGGGTGGATGTGGAATCGCCCTTTGCTGCGCACCAACTGCAAGTGCAGGTGGCGCGCCACATCTCCACGCGCTACCCGCACCGGGCTGCGTCGCTGGCGCCCATCGCGGCGCTGATGGCGCAGCAGTTTCGCGCGCGGCCCGGCAACTACCTGGCGTTTTTCAGCAGCTATGACTACCTGCAGCAGGCCGCTGCACTGTTTGCGCAGCAACACCCCGATGTACCGCACTGGTGCCAGTCGCGCCGCATGCTGGAGGGCGAGCAGCGCGAGTTTCTGGCCCGCTTTACCGACACCAGCCAGGGCATTGCCTTTGCCGTGCTGGGCGGCGCGTTTGCCGAGGGCATCGACCTGCCCGGCCAGCGGTTGATAGGCGCATTCGTCGCCACGCTGGGCCTGCCGCAGGTCAACCCCGTCAACGAGCAGATCCGCGAGCGCATGCAGGCGCTGTTTGGTGCGGGCTATGACTACACCTACCTCTACCCCGGCCTGCAAAAGGTGGTGCAGGCCGCTGGCCGCGTGATCCGAACGCCCAGCGACGAAGGCGTGGTGCACCTGATGGACGAGCGCTTTGCACAGGCACAGGTGCGCAGCCTGCTGCCCGCGTGGTGGCAAACGCGCTAAGGTGCGGGGCACAGCCACCTTCCCCCCGCCAACCGCCCATGCTGACCGACGACGAGCGCTCCGCTTTCCTGCAATCCATCGCCTGCGTGCGGCAGCGGGCAGCGCAGGCGCTGCGGCAGGCCCGGGGCGCAGATGGTGCGGATGGCGCCGTGGCCTTCATCGCGCAGCTGCACCGGGGGCTGGACACCGTGGCCGAGCAGGCCCGCGCCACCGGCCCCCAGCCTGCCTGCCAGGCCGGTTGCGCCCACTGCTGCCACCTGCGGGTTGAGGCCACCGAGCCCGAGGTCTTCCACATCGCCCAGCACCTGCGTGCCCAGCCCGCTGCGGTGCAGGCTGATGCCATCAGTGCCCTGCAGCGGCATGTGGCAACTGCGCAGGCCAGCACCACGCGCCAGGCGTGCAGCTTTCTGGTGGATGACCGCTGCAGCATCTACCCCGTGCGGCCCGCCGCCTGCCGCAAGGCGCATTCGCTGTCGGCCCCGCACTGTGCAGAACAATCCCCCACCATCCCCCAAAACCTGCGCCTGCTGGTGGATGCCGAGGCCCTGATGGCAGGCACCGCCCTGGCCTACCGCGACCAGCCACTGCCCGCCAGCGCCCACGAACTGAACGCCGCCGTGCTGGCCGCCCTGAAGGACCCAGCCGCCCAGGCGCGCTGGCACCAGGGCGATCCGGCCGCGCTGGGGCCTGCGCCCGCGCAAGGTCCGCACACCTCCAAGACCCCGCCGCACCCTTGACTTCCATCAAGCCGCAGCCCGCCCACCGGCCCACAATGCCGTCCATGAGGTCTTTGCACAACACACCCGCCGCGCGCCGCAGCGCCTGGCCCCGCCGCTTGCCTGCCACCCGCGCACGCGTGCGCGCCGCCCCCCTGCTGCTCGCCCTGCCCCTGGGGCTGCTGGCAGGCTGCAGCAAGCCCGAGCCCACCGGCCCCGCCCAGACATCGTTTGCCGCGCTGGCCAGCGCCTGCACCCAGTTCCTCGCCGCCCGCCAGCCCCATGTGCGCCCCAGCGGCCCTGGCGAATGGACGTTGACGGGCTACAGCCCCGCCCTGGTCCAGCCCGAGGTCACCCGCACCGAATCGCCCGTGACGCCCTATGTGGGCAAGCTCGTCATCAAGGACAACGAAGCCCAGGCCCACGCCCCCACCGAAGCCGCCGCCCAGGCCATCACCCTCACGCCCGCGCACCTGCTCTCCAACCGCACCCACACCTTCATCTACAGCTTTGACGGCCAGCAGTGGCGCTGGCAAAACGGCCAGCGGCTGACCAAGATGCCGGGGCAGAACGACCGGGTGGAGGCGCTTTCGCAGGCCGAGGTGTCGGCGGCCGGGCCCAAGGGGTTTGCGGGATGTGCACCGCGTTGAATCAGCCCTTTTGCTCTGAAAAACTGGCACCACCGGATAGCACCTACCGCTGGCCAAACAGGCGCCCCGTCACGCGCTGCAATGCAGAGCTTCGCGGTAGCTGCGATACATGCGCCCCGTGCTGCCCGCGCAGCCTACATAGGGTATTTGACGCAACCCAGGCGCTTGCCAGGGCTGCGCCAGGCCGCTCAACGCGCCAATGCCTCCTTCGTGGCGCCTGGGCTGCCAGTGCCCCCATCGTGGCGCTTGATCAGCGCAATCAGAAGGTGAATGCCCACCGCCAACGCCACCAGCACGGTGGCGCCAAGGCCCCACAGCGCCCAGGCTAGGAAGGTGACGCCACCCGCCAGAGCAGGCATGGCATCGAGTGCGGCTTGCACCATGGGGCCCAGTGACGAAACGACAGCCTCCCACTGGCCCATCAACTCGGGGGATATCCAGGCCTTGAGCCAGCCCGGCACCAGGACTGCGTCTGTCACCGCGCTGCCGACTGCCAGTGCGCCGGCATTGGACACCGCCCAGACCATCGCCGCATGCGCCCCCCAACAGGCCACAGACCAGAGGGCAAGCAGAGCCAACGAAAGAAACCAGTTGATTGCGTAGAACATTTGAAAGCTTCCTCTGCATTGAAATTGGCAAGCGGTGAGTATGGGCAAGCCTTCGTTGCCTAGACATCAGCCCTGGCCGCACCTAGCATTCGGCTTTCTCGAACCTGAACCCACCCATGCTGAACTACCGCCACCTCTACTACTTCTGGATGGTTGCCAAGGAGGGGGGATTTGCCAGGGCTGCAGACCGGCTGGAGATGGCGGTGCAGACCATCAGCGCCCAGGTCCGTGATCTGGAGAAGGCGCTGGGCCACCAGTTGCTCAAGCCCTCGGGGCGCGGTGTGGCGCTGACCGAAGCGGGGCAAGCGGCCTTCACCCGTGCCGAAGAGATTTTCCAGCTGGGCCAGTACATCGAAGAAGAGGTGCGTGAGGCCGCGACTGCCCGTGTTGCCCGGTTGTCGGTGGGGTTGTCAGATGGCATATCGAAGCTGGCAGCACACGCACTGCTGGAGCCCGTGCTGGCCACACCCCACCTGCGGCTGGTATGCCATGAGGGAGAGTCGGACGAGTTGCTTTCTGAGTTGGCACTGCACCAGCTGGATGTGGTTCTGGCCGGGCAAGCAGCGCCGCGCAACCCCCACCAGCGCCTGACCAGCGAGCGCATCGCCCGCTCTGCACTGCAGTGGTATGGCCCGGCGTCGCTGGTGCGCAAGCAGGTGCGCGACCGGTTTCCCGAGTCGCTGCAAGACCTGCCAGTGCTGCTTCCCACCCACCATGCACCACTGCGCGCCACCCTGGATGCCTGGTTTCAAGACCTGGGCGTGCAACCCCGCGTGGTGGGTGAGTTTGAAGACAGTGCTTTACTGGCCGTGTTTGCGGCCCGGGGACTCGGGGTGTTTCCGGTGAGCCGGTTGGGTGCGCAGGATGTGGGGCTGGTGCGTGGGCTGCGCTTGCTGGGCGAATGCCCGCAGATTTTTGAGGAAGTCCACGCCATCTGGTCGCGCAGGGGGCAGCACCACCCGCTGGTGCGGCAACTGTTGGATGCACCTGCCGGGCTGGGCACCGCATAGTCCCCTGAATCTGAGAAATCGTTAGTGCGCCGGGGCTGTGGCATCACGCAGCCTGCACCAGCTCGCAGCGGCCGATTCCGGGAGGCGTGAAGCCCATTTTCCAATACTGGCGTGCTGCATCCATCAGCCCCCACTCACTTGGCGCCAGGTGACTGTCTGCAATCGCTGCGGTGTACGCAAACTCCAGCGCCTTGCGCCGCAGCGCAGGGTCGGTCACTTCGGCCAACAGAAAGGTCAGCGTGGGGCCATCAATGCTGCCCGTCAAAACCCGCCGTTCATGCATGCCCATCCACAGGTCTTCGCACAGACCATGGAGCACCTTGGCAAAGCCGCCGTGCGGCAATCCCAGCTCCTGCTCCATCTGAAGCCCATGCAAGGCATCCAGCTCGGAGCGGCTCACATGGCCATCCGATATCAACAGCAAGGCGATGATTCGGGCTACAGCTTCGGGGCTATTGCGGGGATAGCTACGCATCTCTGATCTCCTAGAGTTGGGGTACGAGCAATGACACAGGTGATAGGCAAACAAGCAATGGTTGACCCAACGCGCCGCCCTAGCGGCGATAGCGTGAGCGTGGCTGCCAGCCGTCGCGGTATTGAGCTTGCACCCGCAGCGGCACCTTGACTGGAATGCGCCGCAGCGTGGGTGCCCGCGCGACGGAGAAACCAGAGAGCCATTGCGAAAGGCGCTGGCGCAAAGAGGTGACAAGCGAAAAGATTCCAGACATGGCTTTCACGAAAGACTCCTTTGAGGCGGGAAGTTGCAAATAGGAAGAAGCCTTGAATGTGTGGCCCCCGCCCGCTGGCAAGAAGCAAGTTTTCTCTGATTCCTACATCCAAAAAAACGAAGTCTCCTGAAAAAAACGCGCTTGCCGCAAATGCGCAGGATTTTCAGGAAGGCAATGCAGAAAATTCCTGCTGGCTGGCAGCCACGCTGCGGACTACTGTGTCAACCTCAACTCAGGAGATCGCCAATGCAGATTCTTTTCAGAACACGCCACCCCGAAGCCGCACTCATGCGCGATGCCGTCGAGCGTCGCGTGCGCTTTGCCTTTCGGCGGCTGAACGCCCTGGTGCCACGCGCTGAAATCAAGCTGGATGACATCAACGGTCCGCGGGGCGGGCCCGACAAGCGTTGCCAGATCGCCTTGCGTACCGACGGCGCTGGTGCCGTGGTGGTGTCGTCGGTGGCCAGGGACTGGCGCTGCGCACTCGACGAGGCACTGGCCAGCGCCGCCCGGCATCTTTTGCGCACCTGGCGCCGCAATTCGACGCGCGCCAAACAACGTCGCCACGGCATGACAAAGGACGCCACCCGCCTGGCCAGCCGCGAGCAGCCCGCATAACGACCTGCTTACCGCCTCTGCATGTCACAGAGCAGTGGCTTTCAGCGTGCATCTAGGCCCAGCTCCGTCGCAGATGGACTTGGCTGCCAAGCAATCTGCAACCCGAGGCGGAGCAATTCACCTGCCCAGCGAACCCTCTGGCTCAGAACATGCGCCTTGCACCACTGCCTGCTCCACCATGTCCCGTGTGAGCGTGGGCACAAAGCTCTCGATGAAGCGGTAGGCATAGCCCCGCAGCCATGCGCCGCGCCGCAGGCCCAGGCGGGTGAGGTTTACTTCAAACAGATGACCTGCATCGATCAGCCGCAGGTGGCGGTCGCGGTCTTCGTCCACCGCAATGGAGGCGACGATGCCCACGCCCACGCCCATGTCCAGCTCCACATAGGTCTTGATCGCGTCGGCATCCATGGCGGTGAGCACGATGTTGGGGGGCAGGCTCGCGTTGGCAAACGCGGTGTCGATGTGGGCACGGCCGGTGTAGCCCAGCTCGTAGGTGATGATGGGGTGCTTAGCCAGCTGCTCCAGCGTGACGGAGCCAGGGTGGGCCAGCAGCGGGTGGCCGGGGGGCACAACGATGCTGTGCGTCCAGCGGTAGCAGGGCAGCGTGACCAGCGCGTCGTAGCTGGCCAAGGCCTCGGTGGCCACGCCGATGTCGGCCTCGCCGGAGAGCAGCATCTCCGCCACCTGGCGCGGTGAACCCTGGTGCAGGTGCAGCGACACCTGCGGGAACATGGCGCGGAAGTCGCGCACGACCTGGGGCAACGCATAGCGCGCCTGCGAATGCGTGGCGGCCACCGACAGGCGTCCCTGCGCGCTGTCGCTGAAGTCCTGCCCTGCCCGCTTCAGGTTGTCGGCTTCGAGCAGCAAGCGCTCCAGCGTGGGCAGCAGCACCTCGCCCGGCGGCGTGAGCCCGGTGAGGCGCTTGCCCGCGCGCACAAAAATCTCCACCCCCAGCTCGTCCTCCAGCTCGCGGATCTGGCGGCTGACGCCGGGCTGCGAGGTGTGCAGCATGTGCGCCACCTCGGTCAAGTTGAAGCCGCGCCGCACGGCCTCGCGCACAGAGCGCAGTTGCTGAAAGTTCATGGGTTTGCGTCAGCCATTGCTTTCGCCAGTGAATGTTGCTATTGCTGCCGCTATGGGCTATGGGCTTGTCGATTTGCGATTGCATTGATAGCTTCTTGCGCTTGATGGGCATGCGCAAGAGCCCGATTCAGTCTGAAACAGACTGATGCGCCAGAAGTCCAGGTACTGGCCTCGGGCAGGCCCGTTGGCCCTGAACTTGTCGAAGGTCTGCTGGTACAGAAGGTCCAGGCTTCGACAAGCTCAGCCCGAACGGGTCGGGAATGGGCCGTCAGGCAGGCTGCGCATCACAGCTTGGCGATCGACACCTCGGTGGACTTGACCAGCGCGACCACATCGGAGCCGACGACCAGGCCCAGGTCGTCCACCGAGCGGGTGGTGATGACGGAAGTGACGATGCCCCAGGGGGTTTCGACATCGACCTCGGAGACGACATCGCCGCGAATGATCTCGCGCACTTTGCCCTTGAACTGGTTGCGAACGTTGATGGCTTGGATGGACATGGAGTTCTCCTAAAAAGTCCGTTGAAAGAAAGAAAAACGAATGGGATGGGAAGGCTGCGGAATCACACCGCCCAGCGCAGCCCGTGCGCAGGCACGCCGGGCCAGGTGGGTTCGGGGGTGGACTCCACATCGGGCTTTTGCAGCACGCGGTCGAGGATGCGTTTTTCCAGCTGCGCAAAGGCGGCCTCGCCATGCACACGCGGGCGTGGCAGGTCGATGCGCTGGTCCAGCGCGATCTGGCCGTCTTCGATCAGGATCACGCGGTCGGCCAGGGCCACGGCCTCTTGCACGTCGTGGGTGACCAGCAGCGCGGTGAAGCCCGACTGGCGCCACAGGCCTTCGATGAGGCGGTGCATCTCGATGCGGGTGAGCGCGTCGAGCGCGCCCAAGGGTTCGTCGAGCAGCAGCAGGCGCGGGTCGTGTACCAACGCACGCGCCAGGGCCACGCGCTGGCGCTGGCCGCCGGACAGGCGTGCGGGCCATTCGCCCAGCCGGTCGCCCAGGCCCACGCGGGCCAGCACGTCGGCCGCTGCGCCGCGCCGCCCGGGGGGCAGGCCCAGGGCCACGCTGTCCTGCACGTGCTTCCAGGGCAGTAGGCGCGCGTCCTGGAACATGATGCGGGTGCTGCTGCTCAGGCCGTCCACGCTCTCGCCATCAATGCGGATGGCACCGCCCGACACCGACTCCAGCCCCGCCACCAGGCGCAGCAGCGTGCTTTTGCCGCAGCCACTGCGGCCCACGATGGCGACGAACTCGCCGGGCTCGATGACCAGCTCCGTCTTCTTGAGCACGTCGCGCGTGCCATAGCGTTTGTCCACGCCGCGCACTTCCAGGCGCACGCCCTGTGGCTGCGGCGGTGGGGAAATACTGGTAGTCAAAATGGCCTCCTGCGCCTGTCCATCAAGCGCTAGCAGCTATGAAAATGTGAGCATTCAGACACCCAGAGCAGGTGTCATGCCTGGTAACCGGAATGCCAGCGCAGCCAGTACCGTTCGAGGCCCTTGGCAAAGACGTCGGCAAGCTTGCCCAGCAGCGCATACAGCAGGATGCCCACGAGCACGATGTCGGTCTGCAGAAACTCGCGTGCATTCATCGTGAGGTAGCCAATGCCCGCCTGCGCCGAGATGGTCTCGGCCACGATCAGGATCACCCACATCAAACCGAGCGAGAAGCGCAGCCCCACCAGGATGCTGGAGAGCGCCCCGGGCAGGATGATCTGCTTGTAGAGCTGCCAGCGGCCCAGGCCATAGGTGCGCCCCATCTCGATCAGCCCCGGGTCCACATTGCGGATGCCGTGGAAGGTGTTGAGGTAGATCGGGAAGAACACCGACACGCTGATGAGGAACAGCTTGGCCGATTCGTCGATGTCGAACCACAGGATCACCAGCGGGATGAGCGCCAGTGCGGGGATGTTGCGCACCATCTGGATGGTGGAGTCGAGCAGCGTCTCGAACAGCTTGATGGAGCCGGTGAGCAGGCCCAGCAGCAACCCCAGGCCGCCGCCAATGGCCAGCCCGGTCAAGGCCCGGCCGGCGCTGACCCGCACATGGGTCCAGAGTTCGCCCGATACGGTCAGGGCCCAAGCGGCCTTGATCACCTCCAGCGGTGCAGGCAGCACGCGGGTGGACAGCCAGCCTTGCGACGAGGCGATCTGCCACAGCACGATGAGCCCCACGGGCACGGCCCAGGGCAGCAGGCGCTGCGCAACGCTTTTCACAAAGCGCACCACCGAAGCGGGGAGCCAGGGGCCTTCGATGGGCAGGTCTACGGCATCGGCCAAAGGGGACACCTGAAGTTCGCGGACGTTGTGGGTCTGTGTCATGGATAGGTTTCCCGTTCGTGGTCAGGCTCAAGAAATTCCAGCTGGTTGCCCGCCGGGTCTTTGGCATAGAAGCGCAGGTAACCGGGGAGCGCACGGGCTTCATCCAGCGCCACATCGGCCTGCAGCAGGCGGTGGCGCAGGCTGGGCAGGTTCTGGACCTCCAGCGCCAGGTGTGACACCGCAGGCACGGGTTGCCAGTGTTCTGTGGGCACCAGGTCGATGCGCTGCCCCCCGCTGCAAAGCGCAGCGTGGCGCCGGCCTGAAAACGGACTTCGGGCAGGCCCAGCAGGCCGGTGTAGAAGCGGCGGATCACGGCCTCGGCCCCCGCCGGGAAGGCCTGTTGCACATGGTGGATGGCGGCAATGCTCATGGGTGCACTCCCGCCTCAGCTTTGCGAAGCGCGCGGCACAAAATCATTGGCCACGGTTTCGCCAAACGGGCCCAGCGGGTTGCCAAACAAGGGATTGCCGCTGGCCAGCTGGTTGCGCAGCGGCAGGGGCAGCAGCGGGAACACCAGCTCGGCAAAGCGGTAGGCCTCGTCCAGGTGCGGGTAGCCCGACAGCACGAAGGTGTCGAGCCCCAGCGCGGCGTATTCCTCGATGCGTGCAGCCACCGTTTGCGGGTCGCCCACCAGAGCCGTGCCCGCGCCACCACGCACCAGGCCCACGCCGGCCCACAGATTGGGGCTGATTTCCAGGTACTTGCGGCTGCGCTTGGCACCACCAGCGTGCAAGGCGGCCATGCGGCGCTGGCCTTCGGAGTCCATGCGCGAAAACACGGCCTGGGCGCGCACCACGGTATCGTCATCCACATGGCTGATGAGTTCCTCGGCTGCGGCCCAGGCCTGCTCATCGGTCTCGCGCACGATGACGTGCAGGCGGATGCCGAAGTTGACGGTGCGGCCATGTTTGGCGGCACGGGCGCGCACGTCAGCCACCTTCTTCGCCACTTCGGCCGGTGGCTCGCCCCATGTCAGATAGGTTTCCACCTGCTCGGCCGCCAGGTCGTGTGCGGCGGGCGACGAGCCGCCAAAATACACGGGCGGGTGGGGCTGTTGCAGCGGCGGAAAGAGCAGCTTGGCCCCTTTCACCGAGAGGTGCTGGCCTTCGAAGTCCAGGCTTTCGCCCTGGTGGCTGCGCGTGAGGATCTCGCGCCAGATGCGGATGAACTCGGCCGACTGTTCGTAGCGCGTGGCGTGGTCCAGGAACACGCCGTCGCCCTCCAGCTCGGCCTGGTCGCCGCCTGTGACCAGGTTGATGAGCAGGCGCCCGCCCGAGAGCCGGTCGAACGTGGCCGCCATGCGCGCAGCCAGCGCTGGCTGGTGCAGGCCGGGGCGCACGGCCACCAAAAACTTGAGGTTGCGCGTGACGGGCAGCAGGCTGGACGCCACCACCCACGGGTCTTCGCACGAGCGGCCGGTGGGGATGAGCACGCCTTCGTAGCCCAGGCTGTCGGCCGCCACCGCGACCTGCTTGAGGTAGTCGTGGTTGAGCTGGCGTGCGCCTTTGGCAGTGCCAAGGTAGCGGCTGTCGCCGTGGGTGGGGATGAACCAGAAAATTTTCATGAATGAATGCCTCGGGGATGGGGGTATTGCCTACGTTTTTTAGGGCCGGGCCGGTGCAGCCGCTAACTGCGCGGCCGCTGGCCGCCACACGATGTCGGCCACGTTCACGGGCTTGGGAATCAGGCCCAGCTTGAAGAACGCGTCGGCCAAGCGCTGCTGGTCGGCCACGGTGGCGGGCGAGAGCAGCCCCACGGGCGACGACGGGCGGCGCTGGATGAACAGGCTAACCACGCCCGCGTCCAGGCCGCTGAAGTCGGAAATGAGCTTGATCGCGTCCTTGCGCGCCTCTTGCGCCAGGCGGTCGGCGCGGCTGAGTTCTTCAAACAGCACGCGCAGCACCTGGGGATGGGCCTGCACAAACGGGCGGGCGGCCAGGTAGAAAGAGTTGTTGCTGCTGGCCAGGTCGCGCCCCGTGGCCAGCACGCGGGGCTGGATGGCCAGCTCGGTGGCGGCGTAGAACGGGTCCCAGATGGCCCAGGCGTCCACGCTCTTGCGCTCGAACGCGGCACGTGCATCGGCCGGGGCCAGGTACACGGGCTGGATGTCGGCCCACTGCAGGCCCGCACGCTCCACGGCGCGCACCAGCAGGTAGTGCGCGCTGCTGCCCTTTTGCACGGCAATGCGGCGGCCCTTGAGGTCGGCCAGGGTGCGCAGGGGCGAATCCCTGAGCACCAGCAGCGCCGAGCTGTCGGGCTTGGGCGGCTCGGCCCCCACATAGAGCAGGTCTTTGCCGGCGGCCTGGGCAAACACGGGCGGCGAGTCGCCGGTCAGGCCGAATTCGAGGCTGCCGACCGACAGCGCCTCCAGCAGCTGCGGCCCGGCCGGGAACTCCAGCCAGCTGATTCGCGTGCCTGGAAAGCGTTTTTCCAGCACGCCCTGCTGCTTCAGGATGACGAGGTTGACGGCCGACTTCTGGTAGCCGATGCGCAGCTGCTCAGGGCCTTGTACGGCCGGGCCATGCGCTGTGGCACTCTGTGCATGAGCGTAGCGGCTGGCCAGCACCCAGTGGAACGCGGTGACGCCCAGCAGCTGCAGCGCGCGGCGGCGCTCGGTGCTCAGGGGAAGGTGGGTCATGGTGACTCCTTGCAGTGCTGTGTGACCCGGCTCTCAAAGGTCCACCGGCGCGGCGTGCAGCAGGTTGAGCTTTTTGGGGATGAGCTTGAGGTCGAAGAAGGTGTCGGCAATCGCCTGCTGCTCGGCCAGGATCTCGCGCGTGACGGGTGCAGTGCCGAAGCGGGCGCGGCTCAGGTACAGGTCGGTGATGGATTTGTCCAGGCCCAGCACGGCCGACAGCTCGGCAGCAGCGGCGTCCTTGTTCCTGGACACCCAGGTGTCGATGGCATTGACCTCTTCGATGGCAATGCGCAGCACGTCGGCGTTCTTGGTGGCGAAGTCGCGCGAAGTGAAGTAGTAGGCGCGGTTGTTGACCACGCCCGTGGCATCGACCAGCAGGCGCGCGTCGAGCTGCTTTTGCGCGGCGGCGAGGAAGGGGTCCCAGATGATCCAGGCATCGATCGCGCCGCGTTCAAACGCGGCCCGCGCGTCGGCCGGGGCCAGGAAGATGGATTGCACGTCGCCGTACTTCAGGCCGTTCTTCTCCAGCAGCTTGACCAGGAAATACTGCACGTTGGAGCCCTTGTTGTAGGCCACGCGCTTGCCCTTGAGGTCGGCCACGCTGCGGATGGGCGAATCCTTGGGCACGATCACGGCCTCCAGTGCAGGGCGCGGCACGGTGGCACCGGCATAGACCAGCGGCGCGCCAGCGGCCTGGGCAAAGATGGGCGGGGCTTCGCCCACGTCGCCGAAGTCGATGGAGCCGACATTGAGGGCTTCAAGCTGCACGGGGCCCGCGTTGAACTCGGTCCAGGTCACCTTCACGCCCAGCGGGGCCAGGCGCTTTTCGAGCGTGCCACGGCCCTTGAGGATGGAGAGCCAGCCCTTTTGGTGGCCCACGCGCAGCACGCGGCCAGCGTTTTGCGACCAGGCGTGGGGCGTTGCGACCGTTGCCGTAGTGGCAGCAACCGCAGCCAGCAGTTGGCGGCGTTGCAGGGAGAAGCGGTTCAGTTCGTTCATGGTGCGGATTCCAGATTCAAAACAGTTGTGGGATGGGCGACCGGGCGGGGTTGGCAGCAGGCGGCACACCGCCCTGCCCGCGCACCCGGCGCAGCAACAAAATCAAAATAAAGAGGACGAAGAGGGAGAAAGGCGGGCGCTGGCACCACGGCAGGGCCGCAGCGCCACGCCGTTGTCAGACGCTACATCGCACCTGCGAGAACGGCACCGGCGCAAACCGGGTGGCCTGGGCGGGCGACGGGCGCAGGGTTTCGGTCACCAGCACGTTCACCGCATCGTCCAGCCGGGCGGCAATGTCGGCCTGCACGTGGTAGCTGCCCTCGGGCGTCAGCGTGACCTGGGCATCGGTGGCGTAGATGCCGGGCAAGATGCTTTTGGCGCCCAGCGACTGCAGCACGGGCCGCAGCGCGTAGTCGAGCGCCAGCATGTGGTGCGGGCTGCCGCCCGTGGCCAGGGGCAGCACGACCTTGCCCTTGAGGGCCGTTTGCGGCAGCAGGTCCAGAAACACCTTGAGCACGCCGCTGTAGGCCGCCTTGTAGACCGGGGTGGCCACCACCAGCACGCTGGCATCGGCCACCTGGTCGATGGCATGCACCACCGTGGGGTGGCCAAAGTCGGCCAGCAGCAGCGCCTGGGGCGAGAGGTCGCGGATGTGGATGCGGTCCACCAGCGCACCGCGCACCGAGAGACGCTGGGCCACGGCATCCAGCAAGGCGGCGGAGCGGGAACGCTCGGAGGGGCTGCCAGCGATGAGCAAGGCGGACATGGTGTGGATTCCTTGATTACTACTGTTTTGATAGCTATCAGCGCTTGATGGACGCGCGCAGAAGGCTGTTTTTTCTTATAAATAGGACGTGCAGCGCCCCACCCGGCCCGCCCGGGCTGGGTTTTTTTCATGGAGACTGGGACGCCTTCCACCCGCGCACAGAGGCGGGTGGGCTTGCTGGCTTACTTACTTGCGCGTGTAGATCTGGTCAAAGCTCGCGTTGTCCGCAAAGTGCTCCTTGGCCGCCTTGTCCCAGCCACCGAACGCGTCGTTGATGGTGAACAGGTTCAGCTTGGGGAACTGCTTGGCGTACTTGGCCTTGGCTTTGTCAGACACGGCGGGGCGATAGAAATGTTTGCCCGCAATGTCCTGGCCTTCTTCGGTGTAGAGGTACTGCAGATAGGCCTCGGCCACGGCACGGGTGCCCTTTTTGTCCACGTTCTTGTCCACCACCGACACGGCGGGTTCGGCCAGGATGGAGATCGAAGGCGCGATCACGTCGAACTTGGTGCCGAACTCTTTTTCGAGCAGGTAGGCCTCGTTCTCCCAGGCAATCAGCACGTCACCCTGGTTGCGCTGCGCAAAGGTGATGGTGGAGCCACGCGCGCCGGTGTCGAGCACAGGCACGTTGCCATACAGCTTGGCCACGAAGTCCTTGGCCTTGGCGTCGCCACCGTACTTGCGCTTGGCAAACTCCCACGCGGCCAGGTAGTTCCAGCGCGCGCCGCCCGAGGTCTTGGGGTTGGGCGTGATCACCTTCACGTCGGCGCGCACCAGGTCGTCCCAGTCCTTGATGCCCTTGGGGTTGCCCTGGCGCACCACCAGCACGATGGTGCTGGTGTAGGGCGAGCTGTTGTGCGGCAAGCGCTTTTGCCAGTCTTTCGGAATCCAGCCGCCATTGGTGTGCAGCGCATCGGTGTCGCCCGCCAGGGCCAGCGTGGCCACGTCGGCGTCCAGCCCGTCGATGATGGATCGCGCCTGCTTGCCCGAGCCGCCGTGGCTTTGCTTGATGGTCACGTCCTGGCCGGTCTTGGCCTTCCAGTGCTTGGCAAACGCCTGGTTGAACTCCACGTACAGCTCGCGGGTCGGGTCGTACGACACATTGAGCAGCGTCACAGACTGTGCAAACGACGGCAATGCCGTCAGGGCCAAACTGCCCACCAGGGCGGCGGCGAAGGGAAACTTGATAAAGTCGCGGCGAAAGTTCATGGGAGGGCCTCTTTTTGTGAATGTGTTGCGGTGCAAATCACCGATGGAACGCATTCTGGAAGGCCCTCTTCAAAACTGGAACTACTGAGATTTCAGTTCTTAATATCCAAATCATCTGAGCGAAGCCTTTTTCGCTCGCCCCCACTACAAGGAATTCCCATGGCACGCACCGTTCAATGCATCAAGCTCGGCAAGGAAGCCGAAGGCCTCGACTTCCCCCCCTACCCCGGCGAACTGGGCAAACGCATCTGGGAAAGCGTGAGCAAGGAAGCCTGGGCGGGCTGGCTCAAGCACCAGACCATGCTGGTCAATGAAAACCGCCTGAACCTGGCCGATGCGCGCGCCCGCCAGTACCTGGCCCGGCAGATGGAAAACCATTTCTTCGGCGGCGGCGCAGACGCTGCAGCGGGCTATGTCCCGCCCAGTGCGTAACGTAGTGAAGCACTGCGAGAAATGGTTTCGCCAAAACCACTTTTTTGGCGGCGGCGCAGACGCTGCAGCGGGATATGTCCCGCCCAGCGCGTGACGCAGCGCAACACACCCCGGAGCGGTTCGCGGTAAAAACCGCCTTCCCTTTCCAACAGGCCGGCGCCACGCCGGCCTTTTGCCGTTCTCATGACTGAACCCATCGAGTGGCTGCCGGACGGCACCCCCTACAGCCCCCGCTTCGGCGACCGCTACCACAGTGAAAACGGCGGCCTGGATCAGGCCCGCCGCGTGTTTCTGCACGGCTGCGGCCTGCCCGAGGCATGGGCGGGGCAATCGCAGTGGCGCATTCTGGAAACCGGGTTTGGCTTTGGCCTGAACTTCCTGGTGACCTGGGCCGCCTGGCGGGCCGACCCCGCGCGGCCCACGCTGCTGCATTTCGTATCGACAGAAGCCTGGCCCGTGAGTGCAGCCGATCTGCTGCGTGCCACCTCGGTCCACCCTGAGCTGGCCCCGTTGGCAGAAGCACTGCACCAGCAATGGTGGGGCCTGCTGCCGGGCGTGCACCGCCTGCGTTTTGATGACGGCCGGGTGCTGCTCACCCTGTATGTGGGCGACACCCAGGCCATGCTGCGCCAGCAGAACCTGACGGTGGATTCCATCTACCTCGACGGCTTCAGCCCCCAGCGCAACCCCGAAAGCTGGGACCCGCACACCCTGAAGGCCGTGGCGCGCTGTTGCCGGCGCGGTACACAGCTCGCCACGTGGACCATCGCACGCGCCGTGCGCGATGCCCTGGCGCAATGTGGCTTTGAAGTGAACCGCGTGCCCGGCGTGCCGCCCAAGCGCGACAACCTGCACGCCACCTACAACCCACGCTGGGAGCCGCGCACCACGCGCCAGCCTGTGGCCACGCCCGAACCCGCCCTGCCCGGCCCCTGCATCGTGATCGGCGGCGGCATTGCAGGCGCCGCCACCGCCGCCAGCCTGGCCCGGCGCGGCTGGCAGGTCACGGTGCTGGACCAGGCCCCCGAGCCCGCCGCAGGCGCATCGGCCCTGCCCGCCGGGGTGTTTGCGCCCCATGTGTCGCCCGACGACAGCGTGCTGTCGCGCCTGTCGCGCAGCGGCATCCGCACCACGCTGGAGCAGGCCCGCTGGCTGCTGAGCGAGGGCGTGGACTGGGACCCTTGCGGCGTGCTGGAGCATCGCACCAATGGCACGCCCGGCCTGTCGCCCGGTTGGTTGGATGGCCCAGGCGCCGCCTGGAGCGAGCCTGCGCCCCCCGCCGCCCTGGCTGCCGCCCAGCTACCGCCCGATGCCACCGCCTGCTGGCACCACCAGGCAGGCTGGGTGCGCCCGGCCCGCCTGGCCACGGCCTTGCTGGCGCAGCCCGGCATCCGCTGGCAAGGCGGCTGTCAGGTGGCGCAGCTACGACGTGCCGAGCCCCCCGCCGCCGATGGCCACCCGGCCACCCCGGTCTGGCAGGCGCTGGACGCCCAGGGCCAAGTGCTGGCCGAGGCGCCCGCGGTGGTCATTGCGGCGGGCGCGGGCAGCCCGGAACTGCTGCACCACCGCTGGCCCCTGCAGCCGGTTCGGGGGCAGGTGTCCTGGGGCGCACATGCTGGCGCTGCAGCGCCGCTGCTGCCGTTTCCGGCCAACGGCAACGGCAACCTGGTGCCCCGCTTTCCGCTGGGCGGCGATGCAGGTGGCCGCCAGGGCTGGGGTTGGGTGATGGGCTCCACGTTTGAGCGGGATGTGCAGGCCCTGCCCCCCAGTGCCGCCGACATCCGGGCCGCACACGCCACCAACAGGGGCAAGCTGCAAGGCCTGCTGCCCGGCATCGCCCCCCGGCTGGAACCCCTGTTCGCACAGGCGCTGCAGTCCCCAGCGCCACAGCACGCCCCCGGGGACCCAGCCGCGCTGCACACCTGGGCCGCCGTGCGCTGCACCGCCCCCGACCGCCTGCCCATCGTGGGCCCCGTAGACCCTGCAAACCTGCCCGGGCTGTGGGTCAGCACCGCCATGGGCGCGCGGGGCCTGACGCTGGCACTGTTGTGCGGCGAACTGCTGGCCTCCCGCCTGCAAGGCGAGCCCTTGCCCATCGACGCACGGCTGGCCAAGGCACTGGGCACCGAGCGCCTGCCGTAACGCGGGCGCCGCAGGCATCCCAAGGCAGCCCCCCCCGCCAGCCCGCGCCAATCCTTGCTTATAAACAAATAGACATATTGGCAGAGCAAAACAATAGTTTGCATCCATAAGAAGCCCCTCTACATTCGCCGCCATGCATGAATTGGCGTTTGTTTTTGCGGGCTTTGCCGTCGGGCTCATCGTAGGCCTGACGGGTGTGGGCGGTGGCTCGCTCATGACGCCGATCCTGATCTTCTTCTTTGGCGTGAAGCCGCACATGGCCGTAGGCACCGACCTGCTGTTTGCGGCCTTTACCAAGATGGGCGGCACTGTCAGCCTGGCCCGCCAGCGCCTGGTGCCCTGGAAGGTGGTGGGCCAGTTGTGCGCAGGCAGCATTCCGGCCGCGCTGCTGGCGCTGTGGGCACTCAAGGCAATGGGCCCGGCCAGCGGCACGGCGCAAAGCATCATGACCACCACGCTGGGTTTTGCCCTGCTGCTCACGGCGGCGGCCACGCTCTACAAAGCCATTGCGTTTTCGGCCCAGCGCCAGGCGGCCGAAGCCGCCGCCCGCAAGACCCACGCGGGCGACCCCACCCGCCCCCGCCACTGGAGCCTGCCCGTGCTGCTGGGCGCCGTGATCGGCACGCTGGTCACCTTCACCTCGGTGGGCGCGGGCGCCATTGGCGTCACCGTGCTGCTGCTGGTCTACCCCCTGCTGCCCCTGCCGCGCGTGATTGGCGCCGACATTGCCTACGCCGTGCCTTTGACCCTGGTGGCAGGGTTGGGTCATGCCTCACTGGGCTCCGTGGATTGGCCTTTGCTTGCACAATTGCTGGCTGGCTCGCTGCCGGGCATCTGGCTGGGTTCGCGCCTGGTCACCCGCACGCCTGAGCGCCTGATCCGCTGCGCCCTGTCCGTTCTTCTGGCCTGGGCAGGCCTCAAATTGATTCTGATCTAGGACCCCCGGTTCCCGCCCCACGATGTACCAATACACAGAATTCGACACCCAGTTCGTGCAGCAGCGCGCTCACCAGTTCCGCGACCAGCTCACGCGCTGGCAGACGGGCAAGCTGAGCGAGGACGACTTCCGCCCTCTGCGCCTGCAAAACGGCTGGTATGTGCAACGCTACGCGCCCATGCTGCGTGTGGCCGTGCCCTACGGCGAAATCGCCAGCCGCCAGCTGCGCGTGCTGGCGCAGATCGCCCGCGAATACGACGAGCCCGAAGCGGCCGTCTTCAAGGCCGCCATGGAAGGCCAGGGCAAGCTGGGCACCACCTTCTTGCCCACCCACTGCGCCCACTTCACCACCCGCACCAACGTGCAGTTCAACTGGATTCCGCTGTCCAAAAGCGCGGATGTGATGGACCTGCTGGCCAGCGTCAACCTGCACGGCATCCAGACCAGCGGCAACTGCATCCGCAACACCACCACCGACGCCCTGGCGGGTATCGCCGTGGACGAAATCGTGGACCCGCGCCCCTACGCGGAGCTGATCCGCCAGTGGTCCACGCTGCACCCCGAGTTCGCGTTCTTGCCCCGCAAGTTCAAGATCGCCATCACCGGTGCCAAGGACGACCGCGCAGCCACCGGCTGGCACGACGTGGGCCTGCACCTAGTCAAGAACGATGCGGGTGAGATCGGCTTCAAGGTGTTTGTGGGCGGCGGCATGGGCCGCACGCCAGTCATCGGCACCGTGATCCGCGAGTTCCTGCCCTGGAACCAGATCATGAATTACATCGAGGCCATCGTGCGCGTGTACAACGAGCACGGCCGCCGCGACAACAAGTACAAGGCCCGCATCAAGATTCTGGTGAAGTCCGAAGGCCAGCAGTACATCGACGACGTGGAAGCCGAGTACCGTCAGATCGTGGAGATTGACGGCGGCCCCCACACCATCCCGCAGGCCGAGTTCGACCGCGTGGCCGCATGCTTTGTGGCGCCCCAGCTGGCCGACATTGCCGACGTGCCCCCCGCTGCACTGCAGGCCTCACTGGACGCCCAGGCTGCCGAGCATGTGATGTTTGGCCGCTGGCTCAAACGCAACGTGCACGCCCACCAAAATCCACAGCTGCGCGCAGTGACGCTGTCGTTCAAGCGCCCCGGCCAGTCGCCCGGCGACGCCACCAGCGAGCAGCTGATCGCCCTGGCCGACCTGGTGGACAAATACTCCGCCGGCGAAGCCCGCGTGACGCACGACCAGAACGTGCTGCTGCCCTGGGTGCACGCCAGCCGCCTGTTTGACCTGTGGCAAGAAGCCAAGGCCCTGGACCTGGCCAGCGCCAACGTGCAGCTGCTCACCGACATGATCGCCTGCCCCGGCGGCGACTTCTGCGCACTGGCCAACGCCCGCTCGCTGCCGATTGCCGAGGCCATCACCCAGCGCTACCAGGACCTGGACGAGCTGGACGACATCGGCGAGATCGACCTGCACATCAGCGGCTGCATCAACAGCTGCGGCCACCACCACAGCGGCCATATCGGCATCCTGGGCGTCGATAAAGACGGCAAGGAGTGGTACCAGGTCACGCTGGGCGGCTCCGACGGCTCTGACCTGTCGGGCGCTGCCGTGGCCGGCAAGGTGATTGGCCCCTCGTTCTCGGCCGCCGAAGTGCCCGACGTGATCGAGGCTGTGCTCAGCACCTACCGCGACCTGCGCGAAAGCGGCGAGACCTTCCAGAACACCGTGCGCCGTACCGGCCTCGACCCGTTCAAGGAAGCCGCAAAGACCGCCCGCCACCCCGCCTCCGAAGCGCTGGCTACGGCCTGAGCCACCGCCGCACTGCCCCATCCATGACCATGAAAATTCTTGCCTCCCAAGACCATCAGCCGCCCGCAGAAGGCGATGCTCGCACCGTGGCGCTGGCCAACGATGCCGACGCGCTGGCCCTGCCACTGGATGGCGTTGAGCGCGTGGACCTGCACTTCCCCAGCTTCACCGATGGCCGCGCGTTCAGCCAGGCGTTTTTGCTGCGCCGCCGCCGTGGCTTTGCGGGCGACATCCGCGCCACGGGCGACGTGCTGATCGACCAGCTGGTGCAGATGCAGCGCACGGGCTTCAGCTCGGCCGTGCTGCGCGAAGGCGTGGACCCGGCCGACGCCCAGCGCCAGTTCGAGATGTTCCCCGGCTTCTACCAGGGCGACGCCGTCAACCCCCAGCCGCTGTTTGCCAGCAAGGCCGCTTGATCGGCGCCCCCCTGCCAAGCCCACCCCTACCCCATCGCACAGCACAATGAGCCAACTCGATCTCGTACGCATCAACGCTGAACTCGGCCACAACGCCGAGGGCCTCGTCGCCTGGGCACTGGGCCTGGGCCAAAGCCCCATCGTCACCACCAACTTCCGCCCTTTCGAGGCGGTGATCCTGCACATGGTGTCGCAGGTGAACCCCGATGTGCCCGTGGTCTGGATGGACAACGGCTACAACACCGAAGCCACCTACCGCTTTGCCGACGAGGTGACGAAGCAGCTGGGCCTGAATCTCAAGATCTACCTGCCCCGCCGCTCGCGCGCGCACCGCGAAGCCGTGGAGGGCGCCACGCCCGCGCTGGATGATCCGCGCCACGCCGCTTTCACCGAAGAAGTAAAGCTGGAACCCTTTGCCCGCGCCCTGCGCGAAACGGCGCCCAAGGTCTGGTTCACCGCTCTGCGCGCCACCGACACCGCCGTGCGTGCGCAGATGGACCCGGTCAGCATCAACCCCGACGGCCTGATCAAGGTCGCGCCGCTGCTGTACTGGTCGTCCAAGGAGCTGCACGAATACTGCGTGAAGCACGGCCTGCCCAACAACTTCGACTATGTGGACCCCACCAAGGGCGAAGACAACCGCGAGTGTGGTCTGCACCTGGCCCACTGACCCCAGGGTCCGACCATGAACGCCCACACAGACTCAGCGCTGCTTGAGAAAACCAACAACATGAGCTATCACCTCAACAACTCCCACCTGGACGCACTGGAAGAAGAAACCATCTTCATCCTGCGCGAAGTCGCCGCCGCCTTCGAACGCCCCACCCTGCTGTTCTCGGGCGGCAAGGATTCGCTGGTCATGCTCAAGTGCGCAGAGAAGGCCTTTGGCGCAGGCCACATCCCCTACCCGCTGCTGATGATCGACACGGGCCACAACTTCCCTGAAGTGACGGACTTCCGCGACTTCCGTGCGAAGGAGCTGGGCGCCGACCTCATCGTGCGCAGCGTGGAAGACTCGATGGCGCGCGGCACCGTGCGCCTGGCCCACCCGGGCGAGTCGCGCAACGTGCACCAGTCGGTCACGCTGCTCGAAGCGATTGAAGAATTCCGCTTTGACGCGCTGATCGGCGGCGCCCGCCGCGACGAAGAAAAGGCCCGCGCCAAGGAACGCATCTTTTCGCACCGCGATAGCTTTGGCCAATGGCAACCCAAGGCCCAGCGCCCCGAGCTGTGGACCCTGTTCAACACCCGCCTGCAGCCAAACGAGCACTTCCGCGTATTCCCCATCAGCAACTGGACCGAGCTGGACGTGTGGCAGTACATCGACCGCGAAAACATCGCGCTGCCCAGCATCTACTACACCCACAAGCGCCAGGTGGTGGACAAGAAGGGCCTGCTGATGCCCGTGACCGAGCTGACTCCGCCGCGTGAGGGCGACGTGGTGGAAACGCGCGATGTGCGCTTCCGCACCGTGGGCGACATCACCTGCACCGCACCGGTGGAAAGCACCGCCGCCACCCCGGCCGAGATCGTCATCGAGACCCTGGCCGCCGACGTGAGCGAGCGCGGCGCGACCCGCATGGACGACAAGACTTCCGACGCTTCGATGGAGAAGCGCAAAAAAGACGGCTATTTCTGAGACGGGCACTTCTGATGACTACTACCAATTCGATAGCTGCCAACGCTTACCAGACGGGCGGTGAAGCCCAAAATGACCATGTTTCCGCCCTCAAGTTCATCACCTGCGGCTCGGTGGATGACGGCAAGAGCACACTGATCGGCCGCCTGCTGGTGGACAGCAAGGCCGTGCTGCAAGACCACCTGGCCGGTGTGCAGCGCCAGGGCGAAACCGACCTGGCCCTGCTGACCGACGGCCTCAGCGCCGAGCGCGAACAAGGCATCACCATCGACGTGGCCTACCGCTACTTCGCCACCGAAGCGCGCAAGTTCATCATCGGCGACGCCCCTGGCCACGAGCAGTACACCCGCAACATGGTCACCGCCGCCAGCAGCGCCGACGCCGCCGTGGTGCTGGTCGATGCCACCAAGCTCGACTGGAAGAACCCCGGCCTGGCCCTGCTGCCCCAAACCCGCCGCCACAGCCTGCTGGCCCATTTGCTGCGCGTGCACTCGCTGGTGTTTGCCGTGAACAAGCTCGACGCGGTAGAAGACCCCGAACTCGCGTGGAAGCACATCCAGGGCGCGCTGCAGTCCTTCGCCCAGGCGGCTGGCATTGCCGTGCGCGCCACTGTACCCGTGTCCGCCCTCAAGGGCTGGAACGTGGTGGACGCCCACGCGGGCTGGTGCGGCTACGAAGGCCCCACCCTGCTGCAGGTGCTGGAAGTGCTGCCCAACACCCCCGCCGACACGGCGCTGGCCCCCGCCTTCCCCGTGCAGTGGGTCGAAAAGTTCTCGTCCTCCTCCGACACCAGCCAGGGCCGCCGCGTGTTCTGGGGCCGCGTGGCTGCAGGCAGTTTTGCGCCCGGCACCGCCGTGCAGGTCTTCCCCAGCGGCCAGCTGGCCACCGTGGCCCAGGTGCTGGACCACGCCCGCCGCCCCACCGATGTGCCCGCAGGCACCAGCGCCGGCATCATCCTCGACCGAGAGGTGGACGTGTCGCGCGGCGACTGGATCCTGGCCGCCCCCACGGCAGCCGCTGCCCCGGCCGCTGACGACGACTTTGGCGACACACCCGCCGCCACCCCAGCCTGGCCTGCCAGCCGCGAGCTGCACACCACCATCGCCTGGATGGACGACGAACCGCTGGTTGCGGGCCGCGTGTACTGGGCGCTGCACGGCCACCGCTGGGTCAAGGCCAAGGTCAAGGCCGTGGTACACAAGCTCAACATCAACACGCTGGCCGAAGAAGCCGCCACGCAGCTCGACCCCAACGCCATTGGCCATGTCCAGCTCGTGCTGCAAGAGGCCATCCCCGCCGCTGCGTTCGGCCAGGCCCGCGTGCTGGGCTCGCTGATCCTGGTGGACACCGCCAGCCACAAAACCGCTGGCGCCGTGCTGGTCCACTGATCCAAATCAGCACCCCAACCCCCAGTCACCCCATCGGGGTGAGGGACCCTGTAACCAAAGGTCGGTGAAAGCTTTTAAAATCGAGGGTTTTCACCGACCCACACAACTCCTGTCATGACCCACGTCGTCTCCGAAAACTGCATCAAGTGCAAGTACACCGATTGTGTGGACGTGTGCCCCGTGGACTGCTTCCGCGAAGGCCCGAACATGCTCGTCATCGATCCTGACGAATGCATCGACTGCGCCGTCTGCATCCCCGAGTGCCCGGCCAACGCCATCTTTGCCGAAGAAGACCTGCCCGCAGACCAGATCGCCTTCATCAAGCTCAACGCCGACCTGGCCTTTGCCGACGGCTGGAAGAGCATCACCAAGCGCAAGCCCGCGCTGCCTGATGCCGACGAGTGGAACGGCAAGCCGGGCAAGGTCAACGAACTGGTCAAGTAAACCGCCCCGCGCCCCGCTGGTGACCGAGACTTTGCAAGTGCCCGCCGTCGTAGAGACCGACGCCGTTGTCATCGGCGCGGGTCCTGTGGGCCTGTTCCAGGTCTTCCAGCTGGGCCTGCAAGGCATCACCGCCCATGTCATCGACGCCCTGCCCCATGCGGGCGGCCAGTGCGTCGAGCTGTACGGCGACAAACCCATCTACGACATCCCCGGCATCCCCGTGTGCACCGGGCGCGAGCTGGCTGGCCTGCTGCTTGAGCAGATCGCGCCGTTCAAAACCCAGTGGCACCTGAACACGCTGGTGTCGGCGCTCGCCGTGCAAGCCGATGGGCGCCTGCTGGTCCAAACCTCCCAGGGCGCACAACTGCTGGCCCGCACGGTGTTCATTGCTGCCGGTGTGGGCGCCTTTGTGCCACGCACGCTCAAGGTGGACGGCATCGAGCGCTTTGTGGGCGCCCAGGTCCACTACCAGAACCTGCCCGCCACGGCCCACGTAGCCGGGCTCCATGTGGTCGTGCACGGCGGCGACGAGCCCGCCGTGGCCCGCGCCGTGGCACTGGCCGAACAAGGCCAGGCCGCCCGCGTCAGCCTGCTGCACCGCCGCGATGTGTTCCAGGCCCCGGATGCCCTGCTGCAGCGCCTGCAGCAACTGCGCAATGCGGGCCACATCCACGTCGAGGCCGCGCAGATCACCGGTATCGAAACCTCTGGTGACCAGCTGACCGCCTTGCAGGTGGTGGACGCCGATGGCAGCACCCGCGCCCTGGCACTCGACCTGCTGGTGGCCGTGCTGGGCATCTCGCCCCGCCTCGGCCCCATCGCCGACTGGGGCCTGGCCATGGACCGCAAACAGCTGGTGGTGGACACCGAGGCCTTCCGCACCAGTGTGCCCGGCATCTACGCCGTGGGCGACATCAACACCTACCCCGGCAAACGCAAGCTCATCCTGTGCGGCTTCCACGAGGCCACTCTGGCCGCCTTTGGCGCCGCCGAGGCGCTCAAGGGCGACAAGGTGGCGCTGCAGTACACCACCACCAGCCCACGGCTGCACCAGTTGCTGGGTGTGGCTGCGCCCGCTGCGGTACGCTGAGCTGAACGACAGTAGTCCCCCTACAGCGGACATTGCGCCCTCGACCTAATGGCGATCAACACAGAGCTCGGTACAGATCACAACGACGGACTTGAGGAGTTGTCGGCCGCGATGCGTGTTGCAGGGGTTCAGCACGCCCTGTACCACGACTGCATTTGGATAACCCTGCCTGAGCTCCAAGGGCATGTGGAAATCAAATCATGGAGCCATCAGGGTAGAACCGCACAACTATCCGTAAATCGCCAGTGGTTCTCCTTGAATGTTGACGACGGCGATTTTGATGGCCTGCCAGAGACCGTTATTGCGCGAATTGCAGGGAGACTGTCGCAGCGGGGCCTGTCACTGAGCTGACCAGCATGAGGCAGAACTCGGCCAAAGACGGACGTTCGATGAGCGATTTCACTGTCGTGAAAGAAGGAACGTGGCTGTACGACGGCACTGTGCCAACAGGCGTCCGTATTGTTAGCTGCTCGATTCGCTACGGATCGGGCGACTGGGAAGACCCACCGGAGATCCAAGAGGATCAAACCGTTCCGGGATTCGACGTCCAGTGGGCTTCACCTACAACGCCGCGTGACTTTTGGAAGTATCCCTCTGCAGTTTTCCACACACTGGAAGAAGCAATAGCTCACGCGGAACTAGCAGCTTGGGCCTCATCGACCTTGAAATGGGACCAGTTCTGACGTCTGCTCTGGTTCAAGTGCAAACGGTGGTGCTTCCATAGATCACCACTAGCTCATGCGAGCCAGTTCCCGCCGCGCCAATGAAGATACCGACTTCCCCCCCAGCACGCCATTCATTTCACTAGAATCCACCCCCATCGCTAGGGGTGTCCTGCAAGCATCTGCTGCAAGGCTGAGATCAAACCCTTCGAACCTGTTGCCACCAACGCTTTGCCTTGGCGGCTTTGAGATCATCCTCGCGCAGGGAAGCATGTTCGCGATGCCAGGGGCCCGTCAACCGGGCGCGTGCTGGCGGGCGTCCGGCGCCCCTGCTCTGTAGGAACGTACCTGCTGCTTACGGAGCCACCATGTCCTCATCACCCACCGCGCCCACCACCAACGAAGCGCTGGCCCCCATTTCCCCCGACCGCCGCGTCTTCCAGTGGCATGACCACGCCTCGCTCTGGTTCAGCCTGGGCGTGGGCCTGTTGGTCATGCAGGTGGGCGCGTACCTGATGCCCGCGCTGGGCACCAAGGAGGCACTGATTGCCATCGTCGCCGGCTCCATCGTGGGCGCGGGCCTGCTGGGCTGGGTGGCCAAGCTGGGCTGCGACAGCGGCCTGGCCAGTGCGGGGCTGATGCACGCCGTGTATGGCCGCACGTTTGCCAGCCTGCCCATCATCCTGAACATCGTGCAGCTGGTGGGCTGGGGCACGTTCGAGCTGGTGGTGATGCGCGATGCCACCGTGGCCATTGGCCAGCAGTCGGGCGCCATGGCCGGTGCCCATTGGCCGGTGCTGGCGACGCTGCTGTGGGGCGGCGTGGTGATGCTGCTGATCAGCGGCTCGATGGTGCAGCTGGTGCGCAAGGTGATTGCGCGCGTGGCGCTGCCGCTGGTGGTGCTGTCGCTGCTGTGGCTGTCGTGGCAGTTCTTGTCGCTGGCGCAGGCCCAGGGTTTTGAAGCGCTGTGGACACGCCAGGGCGCGGGCGGCATGGGCGTGTTGCCTGCGCTGGACCTGGTGATTGCCATGCCGATTTCGTGGCTGCCGCTGGTGGCCGACTATGCGCGCCATGGCAAGAACGGGGGCTCGGCATTGCGCGGCACCTGGCTGGGCTATGCGCTGGCCAACATGTGGTGCTATTCGCTCGGCGTGCTGGTGGCGCTGACCTTACCGAGCAAGGACCTGGTGCAGGCGCTGCTGCTGGCCCAGGGTGGGCTGATTGCACTGTCGCTGATCCTGATCGACGAGGTGGACAACGCCTATGGCGACACCTATTCGGGCGCCGTGTCGGCCCACAGCCTGCTGCCGCGTTTTGGCGTGCGCGCCTGGGGCCTGCTGGTGGCCGCGCTGTGCACGGGGCTGGCGCTGGTGCTACCCATGCACAGCCTGGAGCCGTTCCTGCTGCTGCTCAGCTCGGTGTTTGTGCCGCTCTTTGGCGTGATTCTGGGGCGCCTGGCCTTTGGCACCGATGCGACCGCCCTGCTGGCGGCTGCGCGCAAGGTGAATGTGGCGCCCGTGGCCATCTGGCTGGCGGGCATTGCGGTGTACCACCTGGCGCCCAAGGTGCTGCCGGGTGCGGGCTCGGCCCTGCCAGCGCTGGCGTTCAGCTTTGCGCTGGCCTGGGCCACCCGGCCGCGCAGCCTCTAACTGCCTAGGCCCGCTGGCGATGGCCGGGGCCCCGCCAGCCGTGTGGCCAGGTACAGCAGCAAACCCAGCGGCCCATACATAAAGGTGGCGGGCAACAAGACCAGCAGCGGCCACCGCGCCCGTCCGCGCGCCAGGACATCGGCCGCCATCCAGTGCCCGACCCACAGGTCGAACGCCAGAAAATGCACCCAGCCGCCCAGCACCTTGCCAGGCACGGCAAACAGGGCCTGCACGGCGGCGAGGCTGGAAAAGCCCCCGCCCGGTGCAGTGCCCCAGTGCATAACCAACAACCAGGCATACAGGGCGCACAGCGCAGCAGGCACCCACCGCCCGGCCACCACCAGCAATGACGCCCGCAGGCGGCCCGGCGGCGCAATGACCGCCACACCCAGTGCCAGCCAGCCCAGCATGGCGCCTACGCTGGCCACGGAAAAGAGGGTTTCGTTCATCTCAGCGCTCCCCCTCGCGGCCCCTTAGGCGCTCTTGCACCGGCCACACCACGGCCCCCTGGTGACCAACCCGTGTCACCAGCCCACCATGGGCCGACGCGAACTGCATGGCCTGCTGTTCGCCCACAAACCAGTGCTTCAGCATGGCCGTGCTGCGCTGTGCTGCCACCGACAACACCACCGACTGGGAGTCCAGGCCGGACAGGGCCTGGCTGTAGGCCTCCCAGCTCGCATGGCCTGCCTCAAAGGCCAGCATCCTCAGCACATGCTTGCGCTGAAGGCTTGCACGATCGCGGAACAGCGCCTGCAAGGGGCAGGCCGGAACCGCACGCGCGGCCAGCAGCCGCCGGAGCACCGGCAAAGCCTCTGACAACGCATCGGACGTGGCAGCACGGTGCAAACGCTTGGCCTCACGCAGCATGGCGGCCTGTGCAGGAGACGACGAAAGATTAGAGGAAGGCGACAGCGGCAAGGCTGTGGCAGCAACGCGCGGTGCGCGAGCAAAAAGAGAGGGCATACCGGCTCCAGAAACATGCGGCTCGTCTCGCTGCGAGCCACGGAGGGTATGCAAGCCAGGCTTGCGAAAGGGAAAAGAAAAAGGTGCTTGCGCTTTTGCGAGGTGGGCGGCCTTTCAACCCGGCGCGGATTGTACGGCACGGGATCGCGCGCCCCGCCAAAGGAGCGCCCACAGGTTTCGGCAGCGCTTTCAGCCTATGGCGATTTCCCAGCAGCCACAGAGAGAACTACTATTTTTATAGCAAACAAAGCTTGATGGACGCGCGCAAGGCGCCCAAAAAAACCAAAATCTTCAGCCCTGCACCGCCACCTGCGGCAGCGGCGCATAGCCATGGCTCAGCGGGCCATGGCCGCGCCCGGTGGTCACATTGGCACCGGCGGCAATGGCGCCCAGGATGTAGGCCCGGGCGCGTTCCACCGCCTGCGGCAGGGGCGCGCCCAGCGCCAAGTGCGATGCGATGGCCGACGACAGCGTGCAGCCGGTGCCGTGGCCGTTATGGGTGGCAATGCGCTGCGATGCCAGGCGCTGGCAGGTGCCGTCTGGCAGGGCCAGCACATCCACCACCCAGTCCCCGGGCAGGTGCCCACCCTTGAGCAGCGCGGCCGGGGCGCCCAGCGCGCGCAGGGCCTGCGCGGCGGCGTCCAGCGTATCCACGCCCTCGATCGTGCGGCCCAGCAGCCAGCCTGCTTCGTCCAGATTGGGGGTGATCACCTCGGCCAGCGGAAACAGCTCCTGCACCAGCACGCCCACGGTTTCCTGCGCGATCAGGCGGTCGCCGCTGGTGGCGACCATCACCGGGTCCAGCACCACATGGGGCAGCTGGTAGCTGCGGATGGCATCGGCCACCACACGCACCACCTCGGGTGAATGCAGCATCCCGATCTTGACGGCATCCACGCCGATGTCCTGCGCCACCGCGTCGATCTGCGCCTTGAGCATCTCGGGCGGAATGCCGTGGATGCCCGTCACACCACAGGTGTTCTGCGCGGTGATGGCGGTGATGGCCGTCATGCCGTAGCAGCCCAGCGCGCTGAAGGTCTTGAGGTCGGCCTGGATGCCCGCGCCGCCGCCGCTGTCGGAGCCCGCGATGGAGAGCACACGCACATAACGGCGTGTGGAAGGCGTGGACGGCAAGGAGGACGGCGGGGTCAAAGAAGTCATGGCAAAAATTATGGCCTATGCGCTAGCGCAAAAAGAGCGGCGCGGGCTTGTGCTGTAATTGATTTTTCCGGACGAAACAGGGGTGTCCCACCGTTATGGTGCGCGACTGAGAAATACCCTGGGGCTGCGCAGAACACTGCGTTGCGCTGCGCGCGCAATGGCCCCGCTACCCGATCCAGGTCATGCTGGCGTGGGGAGTTTCCACAAGCGGCCCTGCCCCCGTTTTGTCCATGGTTGCCTGCCAACACACGGATCAACGGACGGACAGACGGACTTATGCCACTTCAACCCTCTTCTTTTGCCATCCTGGGCGCGGGCCTCATGGGCCGGCTGCTGGCCGTGGAGCTGGCGCGCCAGGGCCACCGGGTGGACATTCACGACGCGGGCAGCCCGGCCGCCGAAGGCTCGGCTGCCACGGTGGCCGCCGCCATGCTCGCACCCCTGGCCGAATCGGCGATCACCGAACCCGGCGTGGTGCGCATGGGCCACCATGCCCTGGCCCGCTGGCCGCAGCTGCTGGCACCGCTGGCCGAACCCGTGTTCTTCCAGCAAGCGGGCACGCTGATCGTGTGGCACCGGCAGGACGCCGCCGAAGCCCAGCGCCTGACGCGCCAGCTGGAGGCCAACCAGCACACCGTGCCCGAGCTGCCCCGGCTTGAAAAGCTGGGCAGCGACGGCCTGGCCCAGGCCGAGCCCACACTGGCCCACCGCTTTGCCCAGGGCCTGTACCTGCCCGGCGAAGGCCAGCTGGACAACCGCCAGCTGCTGGCGGCGCTGGTGGTGGAGATGCAACGCCTGGGCGTGCGCGCGCACTGGCACAGCCCCCAGTCGCCCGACACCTTCAGCCCCGGCGCCCCTGGCCAGCCCGACTGGGTGCTGGACTGCCGGGGCCTGGGCGCCAAGGGCCAGTGGAGCGCGCTGCGCGGCGTGCGCGGCGAGGTGGTGCGCATCCACGCGCCCGACGTGACGCTGCGGCGACCCACGCGCCTGGTGCATCCGCGCTACCCCATCTACATCGCGCCCAAGCAGGACCACCTGTTTGTGATCGGCGCGACCGAGATCGAATCCGACGACCTCTCGCCCGCCAGCGTGCGGTCCACGCTGGAACTGCTGAGCGCGGCTTACGCCGTGCACCCCGGCTTTGCCGAGGGCCGCATCCTGGAGCTCGCCACGCAGTGCCGCCCCACGCTGCCCGACAACCTGCCCGCCATCCGCCAGACGCGGCCGGGTGTGCTGGAGATCAACGGCCTGTACCGCCACGGCTTCATGATCGCCCCGGCGATGCTGGATGTGGCGCTGGAAGTGCTGAACACAGGACAATCGCAGCTTTCGCAACGTTTTGACCTCGCGCTGGATCTGGCCCCTGCATCAGTGCCCGCCACCAGCGCCGCCGCTCTCGCATGAACATCTCCATCAACCAGACCCCGCACGAACTGCCCGAAGGCGCCACCGTGGCCGACGCCGTGGCCGCCATCGCGGCGCGCCCGCCTTTTGCCGTGGCGGTGAACACCACCTTTGTGCCCAACACCGCCTACGCCGCCCACCAGCTGCAGCCCGGCGACCGCGTGGAAATCATCTCACCCGTGACCGGGGGCTGACCCAGCGCCTGAAATTTGAAGAAAATAAACCCTCTGCGCGCGTCCATCAAGCCCTGATAGCTATCAAAAACATAGTAACCACATGACCACTCCGACGCCCCAAGACCCGCTGGTGCTGTACGGCCAGCAGTTCACCAGCCGCCTGCTGCTGGGCACCTCGCGCTACCCCTCGCCCGCCGTGCTCGAAGCCGCCGTGTTGCGCGCCCAGCCCGCCATGGTCACCGCCTCACTGCGCCGCCAGGGCAGCAACCCGGCCGAAAGCGGAAGCAGCTTCTGGGAGCTGCTGCGCAAGCTCAATGTGCCCGTGCTGCCCAACACCGCCGGCTGCCACAGCGCACAAGAGGCCATCACCACCGCCCAGATGGCGCGCGAGGTGTTCAACACCCCGTGGATCAAGCTGGAGTTGATCGGCGACGACTACACCCTGCAGCCCGACACGCTGAACCTGGTGGGCGTGGCCGAACACCTCATCAAGGAAGGTTTTCAGGTGCTGCCGTACTGCACCGAAGACCTGGTGCTGTGCCAGCGCCTCGTGGATGTGGGCTGCCAGGCCGTGATGCCCTGGGCCGCGCCCATCGGCACCGGCCGGGGCCCCGTCAACCCCTACGCGCTGCAGACGCTGCGCGAGCGCCTTCAAGTCCCCATGCTGGTGGACGCGGGCCTGGGCCTGCCATCGCATGCCTGCCAGGTCATTGAATGGGGCTTTGACGGCGTGCTGCTGAACACCGCCGTGGCCCTGGCGCAAGACCCTGTGGCCATGGCGGGTGCGTTCTCCGATGCCGTGGGCGCCGGGCGCGCTGCACGCCTGGCAGGCGCCATGGCCGCGCAGGACGCCGCCCAGCCCAGCACGCCGGTGCTGGGCACCCCTTTCTGGCACCACGCCCATGCATGACACCACCGCCCTGGCGCACGCCATCCTGAGCCACCACGCAGCCACCTTTGCGGGTTTCGCGCCCGAGCCCGTGCCTGCCCCCAACTCGCAGGAGCCGGTCTACCAGGCCGCGCTGCAAGCCTGCAGCCAGCTGGGCTTCATTGCGCACGACGCCGAATGCCTGGCCCGCGCCTGGCAGGCACGCGCCCTGCGCACCGGCAGCGCGCAGCCCGAGGCGTGGCCCGACGCCCCGGAGGACTTCGGCCTGCAACCCCTGCAGCGCGCCCATCAGTTCGCCCCCTGCCCCAGGCAACTGGGCCTGTACGCCGTGCTCCCCGATGCCACTTGGGTGGGCCGCATGGCCCGTGCGGGTGTGCCCACGGTGCAGCTGCGCTTCAAGTCCGACGATGCGGCAGCGATTGAGCGGGAAGTGCGCGCCGCCGTACATGCCGTGCAGGGCACGGGTGCGCTGCTGTTCATCAACGACCACTGGCGCATGGCCATTGACGCAGGTGCCTACGGCATCCACCTGGGCCAGGAGGATCTGGACGCGCTGAGTGCATCCGAGTTGCAAGCGCTGCACGGCTCCGGCCTGCGCCTGGGCGTCAGCACCCACGGTTATGCCGAGATGGTGCGCGCCGACGCCGTGGGCCCCAGCTACATCGCCATGGGGGCCGTGTTCCCCACCACACTCAAGAAAATGGCCACAGCCCCCCAGGGCGTGGGCAGGCTGGGGGTGTATGCGCGGCTGATGCGCCACTACCCGCAGGTGGCGATTGGCGGCATTGGCGCCGAGCAGTTTGCGCAGGTGCTGGCCACGGGGGTGGGCTCCATCGCCGTGGTGCGAGCGCTGGTGAACGCGGCAGATCCTGAAGGCGCTTCAGCCCAGCTGATGCAGCACATGGCGCCCACGCCCACCTGAAGGCGGCCCCGGGGCCTGGCACAACGCCAGGGCCCTGGATGCGGTGCGCCGCGCGCTGGCGGCGGTACATTGATGTGGGATACAACCCATGTGTGCCGTCCACGCTGCATGTGTAGCAGCGCCGCAGCAGGCCATGGGCCGATGGCCCAGGCCTTTTACTTGCTGCGATCGGTCTTGTGCTTCATCTGCTCCAGTTCCAGCCGCAGTTCCATCAGGTCATTCTCCATGCCAAAACCCACGGCCTGCCCGGAGGATGGCGGGGGCGTCACGGGCACGGGCGGAAGATCGCTGAGGGTCAGGTGCAGGGGTTCGGAAAGGTCGAGGTCCAGGGGCACATTGCCACTGTCTGCGCCCATGGCCGCCGGGGCAGTGGATACGGGGTCGCTGTTGCTGGCCGGGGCCGGGCGTGGCGGCATGGCCCCGAAGTCAAACTCCAGGCTGGCTGCGAGCGAATCCAGCGGCGCGTCGTCGAGCAACGATGCGGCGACAGCCGGAGCGGGGGCTACGGGCGGTTCTGCCACCAGAGCTTCGGCCCGGGAGGGGGCCAGCGGAGTGGTCCGCTTGCGTGGCGGGGGCTCACCCCGTGCGCTGGCGGGGGTGGTCTGTGCGATGGACAGCAGCAGCAGCAGGTCGTCGTAGGCCGCCAGGTCAAACGGCTCCACCGCCTCGGCCCCGGTGCGGCGGAAGAGGAGCTTCTCCAGCAAACCCAGCACCTCGGGAGATGTCCACGCGGCTTCGATGTCGGCCAGCGCGTCGGTGTAGTGGTAAAGCATGCGCCCTGTGCGGTGGAAGCCGGAAAACTCCGGCACCTGCGCATTGAAGGACTGCATGAACTGCGCACGCAGCTGGGCAAACTCGTCCACGCGGCTGAGCGTGTGGTACAGCTGCAAAAGCTCCAGATAAGCCAACGGCGAGGTCTCGCGGTGCTCGGCAATATGGTTCTTCAAGACCTCGATGGCCTGCTGGTGCTCGCCCACCGAAATGAAGAATTCGGCCTGCTGCTGGATGTCAAAAAGCTCTTCGGGGTTGACGATATGCAGCGACGCCGATGCCGCAGCGGATGACGGCGGCGCCACCGGCACTGGTGGCTTGGGCAGCGGCGCCGGGGCGCTGGCCACGGGGGTTTTGGTTGCAGCACTGCTCGCAACCGCCACCGCCACCGGGCTGGGCGCAGGAACGGTGACTGGCGACGATGGCCCCGTGGAGGCGGGGCCCTCTTCGGGCAAAGGCTGGGTGTCGGACGGCAGCCAGGAATCTCCGGGATGGGGCGCCAGGCCCAGCGCCTCTTCGGCCACGGCAGCATCGCGCGCGCCCAGGGCCACCGAGTCACCCCAGGCCCGCACGGCGTTCTGGGAGGCATTGCGCAGGCGCACCCACATCCAGGCAACCCCCAGCAGGGCCAGTGCCAACAAGGCCCCCAGCGCATACACGATGGTCGCCGGGAAGCGCTCTTGCTCGGCCAACTCCAGCTGCTGCTGCAATTGCGCGGTGGCGGCACGGTCTTTGGCGGCCTGCGCGCGCAGGGCTGCGGCCTCGGACTCCAGCGTTTTCAGTTGCTCGCTGTCCTTGAGCAGGGTTTCTGGTTGCGCGTTCAGCGACTTCCACAGCGCAATGGCTTGCGCGCGCTGCACCGACATTTCCTCTGATGGCGTGACCGTGAGTTCGGTGCTGGAGCGTAGCGGAACCGGGCTGTCGAGCCAGATGTCCAGGGGCTCCAGCACCAGGCGGGGGCGCTGGGCGGGCGCAGTACCCGCCGCCAAGGCCTTGGCGGGGGCCGGTGCACGTGCAACAGGCCGCGCAGGAGCCGGGGCCGCAGGCCGGGCCACGATGGGCGCCCGGGGTGCAGGGGGCTGGCGCGTGGCCTGCTGGTCAGCCGGGGCGGGTACCGCACGGCTGTCCTGCGCCTTCACCGAGGGCTGAGCGGCCTCGCCCCCTCTGGCGGCGGGCAGGCGCGAAAGATCGACCGGCAGCGCCGACGCCGAGCGCGTGGCAATGGCTGGGAGGTCGGAGAGAAAAGTGTATGTGCGTGTGGTTCTGCCCGCGCACCCTGCCGTGAGGGTGACGGTCAGCACGGGTTCATCCAGCGCAACGGATGCCATGACCCGCACGCCAGATGGGCGGCCCCGCACTTCAGGCAGGGGGATGACGCGCACCTTGCTGTCGCCAATCGCGTTGTCGCCTGCCACCAGCTTCGCCGTGACGCAGGACGACGCGACATCGGTGCCCGGGTCGGGCTGCAATTCAAACGTCAGATCAACAGGAGAACCCAACACCACCGTGCCGCTGCCACTGCCCAGCGACAGCGCCGACGCACCGGCTGCAAACACCCACAGCCCCGGTCCAAAAATAGTGTTACGGATTTTCACAATAAGTTCTGTTCCTGGTCTGAGGCATTCTTGCACACAAGTCCCAGGTAAGGCCAGAGCCATAATGGCGCTATGAAAATTCAGTTTCCCACCATCGCCATCGTGGGCACCGGCGCCATGGGCCGGGGCATTGCCCAAATCGCAGCCCAGGCCGGCAGCCAGGTTTTTCTGCTGGATGCCAACCCCGGCGCCGCCGATGCGGCCAAGGCGGCACTCCAGGAACAATGGAACAAACTGGTGGCCAAAGGCCGCATCGATGCCGCGCAGGCCAGTGAGCTGGTGGCGCGGCTGCACCCCGTCAAGGCCGTGGCCGACCTGTCGGGCTGCGACCTGGTCGTGGAGGCCATCGTGGAGCGCCTGGATGTGAAGAAGGCGCTGTTTGCCGAGCTGGAGGCCGTGGTGCGCCCGGACGCAGTGCTGGCCACCAACACATCGTCGCTGTCTGTCACCGCCATCGGCGCAGGCCTGCAGCGGCCCGAGCGCCTGGCGGGCTTTCACTTCTTCAACCCGGTTCCGCTCATGAAAGTAGTGGAAGTGATTGCCGGGCTCAAGACCGACGCCGCCGTGTGCGCCGCGCTGGCCGCCTATGCCAAGCAGATGGGCCACACGCCCGTGCAGGCGCAGGACACGCCCGGCTTCATCGTGAACCACGCCGGGCGCGGCTTTGGCACCGAGGCCCTGCGCATCGTGGGCGAAGGCGTGGCCGACTTTGCCACCATCGACCGCATCCTGCGCGACCAGGCGGGCTTCAAGCTCGGGCCGTTCGAGCTGATGGACCTCACGGCGCTCGACGTGTCCCACCCGGTGATGGAATCCATCTACCGCCAGTACTACGACGAGCCGCGCTTTCGCCCCAGCGTGATCACGGCGCAGCGCCTGGCCGGTGGCATCGTGGGCAAGAAGGTGGGCGAAGGCTTCTACCGCTACGTGGATGGCGCGGCCCAGGTGCCCGCCGAAGCCCCGGTGCCCACGGTCAACGACATCCCGCCCGTCTGGGTATCTCCGCGTGCCGCCCGGCGCGCCGAGCTGTACCAGTTGCTCAAGGACCTGGACGCCACCATCGAAACCGGCCAATCACCCTCGCCCCACGCCATCACGCTGGTGGCGCCGCTGGGCTTTGACGTGACCACCGTGGCCGTGGTGGAACGGCTGGACCCGGCACGCACCATCGGCATCGACATGCTGATCGACGACGCCGCCACCAAGCGCCGCGTGCTGGCCACCAACCCCGCCACGCGAGTGGACATCCGCAACGCGGCGCATGCGCTGTTTGCACGCGACGGCAAGGCCGTGAGCGTGATCCGCGACAGCGGCGGCTTTGTCACCCAGCGCGTGGTGGCAACCATCGTCAACATCGCGGCCGACATCTGCCAGCAAGGCATCTGCTCGCCCAAGGACCTCGAAACTGCAGTCACCCTGGGCCTGGGCTACCCGCTGGGCCCATTGGCCATGGGCGACCGCTGGGGGCCCACCAACATTCTCGAAGTGTTGTTCAACATGCAGACCGTGTATGGCGACACCCGCTACCGCCCCAGCCCCTGGCTGCGTCGGCGCGGCGCCATCGGCCTGAGCCTCACGCATGTAGAAGAAAACTGAACGCCCGCACCAAGGCCACCCATGCCCGCAGAACTCCGAAGCACCAGCCAGGGCCAGACCCTGATCCTGACCCTGAGCAACCCCGAGCGGCGCAACGCCATCGACCCGTCGATGTACGCGGCAGGCGTGGAGGCGCTGAGCGTGGCCGAGAGCAGCACCGACATCCGCAGCGTGGTCATCACAGGGTCCGACGGCATGTTCTGCTCGGGCGGTAACCTGCAGCGGCTGCTGGCCAACCGCCAGCAGCCGCCCGAAGTGCAGGCCCAGAGCATTGAAGGCCTGCACAACTGGATTGAAACCATCCGCACCTACCCCAAGCCCGTGATTGCGGCGGTGGAAGGCGCGGCGGCGGGTGCGGGCTTTTCGCTGGCACTGGCCTGCGACTTCATCGTGGCGGCGCGCAACGCCGTGTTCGTGATGGCCTACAGCAATGTGGCCCTGTCGCCCGATGGAGGGGCGAGTTGGAGCCTGTCGCAGGCCCTGCCCCGCCAGATCGCCACCGAGATCCTCATGGGCGGCGACCGCATTGGCGCCGAGCGCCTGCATGGCCTGGGCCTGGTCAACCGCGTGGCCGAGGCGGGCTCTGCACTGGATGCTGCACTGGCACTGGCCGAGCAGCTCAACGCCAAGGCACCCAACGCCCTGGCCAGCATCAAGGAGCTGCTGAACGAAGCACCCCACGCCAGCCTGACCCAGCACCTGGGCCACGAGCGTGACCACTTCGTGAAGAACCTGCACCACGCCAACGGCGGCGCAGGCATTTCCGCCTTCCTTGAAAAGCGCGTGCCGCGCTACGAGTAAGCAGCCACCCCATCCACGCCCCAAAGCCCCTGGCAGCCGAACCGGCTGCCAGGGGCTTTTTTCTGCGCGGCTGCGCAGACGCGCAGGTGACAACCCTGACGCTTTGCGCAGGTCCCTCACGCGACAATGGTTCCGTTTCCAGTCACACAAAAGACAGACCATGGACGACCCGATTCTTACTATCGAAGAACGTGAAGCGATCAACTCCGGTCGCTGGTTTTCTTCCCTCTCACCTTCGCTACGCCACGACATCCTCCGATGTGCATACGTCAAACGTTTCAAGGACGGCGCCCTGATCTGCGCACGTGGCGATCCACCCGAGGAGTGGATTGCCTGCGCACGCGGTGCGGTGCGAGTGAGCTCCACCTCCATCTCGGGCAAGCAGATCACGCTGACCTATGTGGAGCCGGGCATCTGGTTCGGCGACGTGGCGATCTTCGACGGGGACCGGCGCACCCACGACGCGTATGCGCATGGCGACACCACGATCCTGTGCGTGGCCAAGTCCGATTTCAAGAAGATCCTCGCCTCGCACGTGGAGTTCTACGAAGCCATGCTGCGCCTGCATGCACGGCGCATCCGCCAGCTCTACGGCCTGGTGGAAGACCTCAACACCCTGCCCCTGCGCGCCCGGCTGGCCAAGCAGCTGGTGCACCTGGTACGCAGCTACGGCATTCCCAGCCTGTCGGACGGCAGCGAGATGCGCATCGGGCTGCAGCTGGCGCAGGAAGAACTGGCACAGCTGCTGGGCGCATCGCGCCAGCGCGTGAACCAGGAGCTGAAAGCCATGGAGCGCGAGGATGCCATCCGCATCGAGCCGGGCGGCCTGGTGGTGCGCGACCGCGAGGCACTGATGCGCATTGCCGAAACCGACAACTGAAGAGCAACAACAACACACTCCCCGCCCTTCCATGAGCAACTTCGACCACTTCGTGGGCACCCGGCCCGTTTCCGACCAGCACGCGTTCGACACCGCCGCGCTGACCGCCTGGCTCGCGCGGCACATGCAGGGCTTTGAGGGGCCCCTGACGGTAGAGATGTTCAAGGGCGGGCAGTCCAACCCCACCTACAAGCTCATCACCCCCACCACCAGCTACGTGATGCGCGCCAAGCCCGGGCCCGTGGCCAAGCTGCTGCCCTCGGCCCACGCCATCGAGCGCGAGTTTGCGGTGATGAGCGGCCTGTACGGCACCGATGTGCCCGTGCCACGCATGTTTGTGCTGTGCGAGGACGAGTCGGTGATCGGCCGCGCCTTCTATGTGATGGAGTGCATGCAGGGCCGCGTGCTGTGGGACCAGTCCCTGCCCGGCATGTCGCAGGCCGAGCGCGGCGCCATCTACAACGAGATGAACCGCGTGATTGCCGCGCTGCACACCGTGAAGTTTGCAGACCGGGGCCTGGCCAGCTACGGCAAGCCCGGCAACTATTTCGACCGCCAGATCGGCCGCTGGAGCAAGCAGTATGTGGCCTCCATCACCCAGCCCATCCCCGAGATGGACAAGCTCATGGAATGGCTGCCCGCGCACATCCCCGCAGGCGCGCGCGATGAGAGCCAAGTGTCCATCGTGCATGGCGACTACCGGCTGGACAACCTCATGTTCCACCCCACCGAGCCCCGCGTGATTGCCGTGCTTGATTGGGAGCTGTCCACCCTGGGCCACCCGCTGGCTGACTTCAGCTACCACTGCATGAGCTGGCACATCCCAGCCGCCATGGGCCGGGGCATCGCGGGCCAAGACCTGGCCGCGCTCGGCATCCCCAGCGAAGACAGCTACATCCGCCTGTACTGCGAACGCACCGGCATCGCCACGCCCGAGGCGCTGCGTGCCGACTGGAACTTCTACCTCGCCTACAACATGTTCCGCATCGCGGCCATCCTGCAGGGCATTGCCAAACGCGTCGAGGCGGGCACCGCCTCCAGCGCGCAGGCCAAGGCCTCGGGGGACACCGCGCGGCCCATGGCAGAGCTGGCCTGGTCGTTTGCACAGCGCGGCTGAGGACACCCGGACACAGACCAAGGCACAGGCGCCGCCCCACGATTACCAACGGAGAAGAAACCCATGGACTTTGACTACTCGCCCAAAACCAAGGAACTGCAGGCCAAGCTGCTCCAGTTCATGGATGACCACATCTATCCGAACGAGTCTGCCTACAAAGACGAACTGATAGCCAACACAGCAGCGGGCAAACGCTGGAGCGCGCTCAAAACCATCGAAGACCTCAAGCCCAAGGCCCAGGCCGCCGGTTTGTGGAACCTGTTCCTGCCGGTGGACAGCGCAGCTGCCTCGGGCTACGACGGCGCCGGCCTGACCAACCAGGAGTACGCGCCCCTGGCCGAAATCATGGGCCGCGTGCAATGGGCCAGCGAAGTGTTCAACTGCTCGGCCCCCGACACGGGCAACATGGAAACCATCGCCCGCTACGGCGACGAGGCCAACAAGGCCCGCTGGCTCAAGCCCTTGCTCGAAGGCAAGATCCGCTCGGCCTTTGCGATGACCGAGCCCGACGTGGCATCGAGCGACGCCACCAACATCGAGACGCGCATCGAGCGCGATGGCAACGAGTACGTGATCAATGGCCGCAAGTGGTGGATCTCTGGCGCGGCCGACCCGCGCTGCGCGGTGTTCGTCACCATGGGCAAGACCGACCCCGAGGCGCCCAAGCACTCGCAGCAAAGCATGGTCCTGGTGCCCGCCGACACCAAGGGCATCACCATCATCCGCCCGCTGAACGTGATGGGCTATGACGACGCCCCCCACGGCCACGTCGAGATGACCTTCGAGAACGTGCGCGTGCCCGTCTCCAACATCCTGCTGGGCGAAGGCCGTGGCTTCGAGATCGCACAAGGGCGCCTGGGCCCCGGCCGCATCCACCACTGCATGCGCCTCATTGGCCTGGCCGAACGCGCGCTGGAGCTGATGTGCAAACGTGCCTCGTCACGCACCGCCTTTGGCAAGACCGTGGCCCAGCAGACCGTGACGCAAGAGCGCATTGCCGAAGCCCGCTGCAAGATCGACATGGCCCGCCTGCTCACGCTCAAGGCCGCCTGGCTGATGGACGTGGCCGGCAACAAGGTCGCCAAGACCGAGATCGCGATGATCAAGGTCGTCGCCCCCAGCATGGCCTGCCAGGTCATTGACTGGGCCATGCAGGTGCATGGCGGCGGCGGCATGTGCGACGACTTCCCGCTCGCCTATGCCTACGCCGGTGCACGCACGCTGCGTTTTGCCGACGGCCCGGACGAAGTGCACCGCAACGCGATCGCCAAGTGGGAGCTGGGCAAGTACGGCACCTATGGCCGCGATGCGGGTGTGCCGATCACACGTGGGGCTTGAGCGAGGACAGTCCCTGAGGCCCTTCGGGCCTCCCTCTGCACCCACTCTCGCACCGCTGCGCGCTGTGGGTGGGAGATGAAGCACTCGCCGCTGGGCGGCTTTTACTCTGCCGCTCTGGCCCAGGCATCGGGTGCACTCATTGCATAGACCAGTTGAACCCGTCGCGCGGAGAAACCCTTAGCAGGCTGCTGAAATACTCCCCTTGCCCACGAGCGTCTTCCTCGGCCCTCGCGCGTTTCTTGCGCCCGCTTTCCGTATCTTGAAACTCAGTGCTCCAGGTCGGCCTTTTTTGCCTTTCCCAGCCCGTTTTCTCGACCTTTTCCCCTCACCTGTGTGCCCCTGCAGACGGATTTGCCCCAGGCTGCGCAGTCGCGTGAGGTTGTAGCCCGCCATCGTCAACACAAACATCTGATCGACCTTTTTGATCCCGCGCACCAGCACCTGACGCATGTGTCCCACCGTCTTGGCCCAGCCAAAGCCTTGTTCGATCAGCTTTCTCTTTTGCTGCGAGATGGCATACCCTTCGCTGTCTGCAATCGCATCGGGTACCGCCGATTGGCGCCTTGATTTGTTCTGCGCTACGTGGGGCAGCACGTTCATGTCTTGCAGGGCCTCAATGAACTCCTTGGCGTCGTAGCCTTTGTCTGCCCCCAGGGTGATGGTGATGGGCTCATCGCCCGGTAGTGCCTGCCGCGCATCGTTGATCATGGCCTTGGCCGCTTCGCGCTCTGCATGCCCGTCAGCCTGAGTGACCACAGCACTGACCACTAGCCCATGGCGGTTGTCAGTAAGCGTGTGGCCCATAAAGCGCAGTTCGCTGGCCGTCTTGCCTTTGCGGTACAGCCGTGCATCCGAATCCGTGGTGGATTCATGGGTCTCGTTGCTGCGCTTTTGGTCTTTGAAGTTGCCCGCGTTATCGTTGCCGTCATCATCCGTGCGGTCTTTGCGCACGAAGCTCTTGTGACCCGCCCACGCCTGGATCAGGGTGCCGTCCACGCTGAAGTGCTCGCCTGAGAGCAACTCCTGCTCCTGGGCTTGCTGCACGATCTGGTTGAAGAACTCGATGACCGCATCGTGCTCAATCAGGCGCTCGCGGTTCTTGCTGAACACGGTAGGCACCCACACGGCATCGTCCATGGCCAGGCCAATGAACCAACGAAACAGCAGGTTGTATTGGGTCTGCTCCATGAGCTGGCGTTCTGAGCGCACGCTGTAGAGCACCTGAATGAGCATGGCGCGCAGCAGTTTCTCTGGGGCAATGCTGGGGCGCCCTCCCTTGATGTCGGCCGCGTACATCTGAGCGAACAACACGTCCATACTCGCCAAGGCCTTGTTGACCATCACGCGGATCACGCGCAGAGGATGGTCTGCGGGCACGAAGTCATCGAGATGACGCATGGTGAACAGGCTCTCGGTGAAGGTGTCGGCTCCGCGCATGGATGGCTCGTCTGTCTGCTCGCTTGGGTTGCTTCTATTGTCTTGGTACGGAGTCAACTGAGGAGTGATGGTGGGGAGTATTTCAGCAGTCTGTTAGGTATCATGCACTGACGCGGTCTACGATGTGCTGTCCTGCGCTCCCGAATACACAGCCTTGCTCAGCAAAATGTCTATACCTCGCCTTTTGACAAGCTCGAATTGCCTGAGCAAATGCGTGCTGGGGCTCCTGGAATTCTTTACGCGGATGTTTGCAGAATGAGATCACTCCAAACCGAAGCGGCGAGCCACCTTCAAGGAGAGCCAATACCTAGAATTCCCCGTATTGGCCAGCCTATTCCGCGAGCTCTGCGGGATAAATAGCGCTAGGCAATTGCATATGCCGAATTGTGATTTCTACGCGACGATTGATGATCACAGAGAACTGCTGAACTGGCTCTTCTCCGAAGGTACCTGTGATGTTTACGAGTTGTATTCAGATTTTGAAACTGAACTAAGAAAATTCTCGTCGGTAGTCGAGATACTGGATCAGTTTGACCGCCGCTATGCCACAGGCGAGGGCGGTCTCAAATCTGAAGTGCAACACCCTCACCGAGGGTAATGTACGCAAATGAGAACGAGATACGAACACTTGCAGCCAGAAGACAGAGTGACGTTGGCATCGCTGCGCCAGCAGGGCTGGAGCA
>NZ_JBUDZG010000035.1:0-44007 GCF_054950075.1 Acidovorax sp. Q11
TGTTGCCACGTCTATCACTCCTGGTCTCCTGCTGCTCAACAAAGCAGCAGATTAGGGTTAGTACGTGGGTCAGGTTTGGATGGAAGTCCTGGGGGTTAGTGGGTCACTTCTGCGTGGAAATCAACAGCGCAACAGACAGCCTTGGCGAGCGATTGCTCGCCCTGCAAGGCTGCTTCAAGTGCCAACCAAACAAGTCATCTGCCGCGGGCGCTGATCGGAAGGTAGTGCTTTCACTCGAAGGCGTTGAAATTCAACAGCCTGTTAGGTCGAAAGGACCAGGTCGTCGCCGGCGGGAGCAGTCGTTGGCTGGCCATCCCCGAGGTCCTGACCCTCCTGCGGGTCCTGCCGCCAACGGAGGTCAGGTTCCGAGGTACAGCTGACTGCCGGCAGGGCGATCGGCCAAAGTCAGGTATCGGCGCCCGCTGACATTCGCCGGCGCACCGTGACCGACTGCAGACAGCCTGAAGCCGCCGCATGGCCAAATCGCTGCCCTTCGCGTCAAGCGTTTAGGCGCGGCGCTGAGTAGAAAGATCCCGAGCTGACTGCGTACCGAACGGCCCGACTGGAAAAAATACAAGACTCAGTGAGAAACGCCCGGGAAAGTACAACACTGAAGGAATAAAAAGTACAAAGGTAGGCCCTTGGTGTTGTTCCAAGTCGTTGATTTCTCGAATTCGGCAGTACAACACTCAGCGCATATCGACAACAGGAGCGAAAACACCGGATTGTCGTGTAAATCGTTGATTCAAAAAGGGTTTTATCGATGAGGTCATCAAGCTTCAGAAGTTTTCCTTGTATCTGAGCAAGCAAAAAGCCCAGGGTTCCGCGCACCGTTGCTCCAGGTTTTTTCGATTGTTGCGACAAACGGAACTGTCTTTTCACGCTTTGGGTGTGGTTGGTTGCGGCGCTGGCATTGCACCTTCCGCCATGGCAGACTGCTCCGCCCAACGCCTTCGGGAGACGTGCATGACCGAGCCGACCACCCTTTGCGACATCACAGTTGTCACCACCACCGTGGCCACCGAGACGGAAGCGCAGCAGCTGGCGCAGCTGGTTTTGCGGGCCCGGCTGGCTGCCTGTGTGCAGGTGGAGCCGATCACGGCCTATTTCCGCTGGCAGGGTGCGTTGCAGGAGGATCGTGAATTTCGGCTGGTGTGCAAAACCGCACCCCGGGCCCTTCATCCCTTGCTGGCCATCGTGAGGGCGCACCATCCTTATGTGCTACCGCAACTGGTGGTGCAGGCGTTGCAGGGTTCGGCGGAGTATGCCGAATGGGTGGACGCGCAAGTTACCCACGCCGCAGGGCCGCCCTGAAGAGGGGTTGGGCATCAACCGGTTGTTCGGGCCCCGGGCCGTCGGTGTGGGCCCTCTAACTCCTCGGTTGATTTACACACTCAAATCAATCTGCTGCACTGTCCCCACCCCTCCGTCCTCGCGCAGGTACACGCTTGTGGAGCGCACGGCGCCCAGGGGGGTGTTGTCGGCGGTGCGCAGGGCAAACGGGGTGGCTGCCGATGCGGCGGTCTGCACGGCGCCTACGCCGAGTTCGGCCAGGGTTTGCAGGCGGCCGGCGCCATCGGCGCTGGGGGTCCACACGCGCAGTTGTTGGTAGACGGGGTCGGCTTCGTCGATCCAGCCGTTGCCGTCGCTGTCGTGCCGGGCCAGCTCGGCAAAGCCGTTGCCGGTGCCGGGGCCGAAGAGTTCCAGGCCGTTGTCGATGAGTGCGTTCTGGTTGGTGTCCAGCGCCAGGTAGCCCCGGTTGCCTGCCAGCAGGGGCACGTTTTCGGTTTCGCCGTCGCCGTTCAGGTCGAAGGCAAAGCGCTGGTCTTGCAGCTGGGCGGCAGTGCCGTCGAAGTTGATCACCAGCGGGTCGAAGGCCGTGGCGTCGCCCAGGCGCAGGCTGAACGAGGATTCCTGGCGGTAGCTGCGCTGCATGTCCAGCTGCAGGGTGAAGCGGATCTCGCGCCCGTCGGCGGTGCGCACCACGCCCTGGGCGCTGAACTGGGTGCGTTCGGTTTCTTCGATGACCTCGCGCTGTTCATAGACCAGGCCAAAGCCAGCGCGCTGGCGCCCGGGGGCGGAGTCTGCCTGGGCTTGCGCTGGGCGCCTGGGTGGGTTGGGGGCTTCGGCCGATGCTTCTGGGCCGGTGTAAACGCGCACCCGCACGCCGGTCATGAGTGCGATGAGGTCGCGCATCAGGGCGAGCTGGGGCGTCAGGCCTTCGTCGGCGTCGGTTTCACGGGGGGCCTCAGTGGCCTCGGTGGCCGTGGTGGTGGCCTGCGCGGCCTCGGCCAGGCGGGCGGCGCTGGAGATCTGGACAGCCGGGGTCGCTCGGGCGGGGCTGGGGGCGTTGGCGGGGCGGCGGTCGCCCACCCAGGCTTCAAAGCGGCTGCTTTGGGTGTGCACGCGCGTTGCTGCGTGCTGGGCCTGCATCTGCAGGGCGGATGATTCGATCTTCATGGGACACCTCCGCGGTTGCCACAAGGAGATATCGGCCAGTGGGCGCAAGAACTTGATTGACCCTGGTGGGGGCAGGGCTGTGGGACGCGCGAAGACCGGGGGGCTATGCAGCCTGCAGCACCTGGCGCTCGAAGTCCTCCAGAGCCAGCGGGCGGCCGAACAGGTAGCCCTGGAACGCCCGGCAGCCGTGCGAGAGCAGAAACTGGTGGTGCTCGGTGGTTTCCACGCCCTCGGCGATCACGTCCAGGCCCAGGCTGCCGGCCAGCCCGATGATGGAGCGCGCGATGGCGGCGTCGCTCGGGTCCAGCAGCACGTCGCGCACGAAACCCTGGTCGATCTTGATCTGGTCGAGCGGCAGGCGCTTGAGGTAGCTGAGCGACGAGTAGCCGGTGCCAAAGTCGTCCAGCGAAAAACCCAGGCCATGGGCCTTGAGGGCTTGCATGGTGGCGATGACGTTGTCCACGTTGTCCAGCAGCAGGCTTTCGGTCAGCTCCAGCTTGATCTGCGCAGGGTTGGCTCCCGTGCTCTGCAGCAGTGCCAGCACCTGGGCCACAAAATCTTCCTGCAGGAACTGGCGGGCACTCACGTTGATGGCCAGGCTGAGTTGGGCGAAGTGCGGCTCTTGCCGCCAGCGGGCCTGCTGGCGCAGGGCGGTTTCCATGACCCAGTGGCCCAGCGGCAGGATCAGGCCGGATTCTTCGGCCAGCGGGATGAACTCGGCGGGCGAGACCATGCCGTGCACAGGGTGGCGCCAGCGCACCAGGGCCTCGGCGCCGATGATGTGGCCCTGGCTGTCCACCTGCGGCTGGTAGAGCAGCAGGAACTGCGCCTGCCGCAGGCCGTTGTGCAGCTCGGTCTCCAGCAGAGCTCGGCGGTTCACAGCCTGCTGCATGTCGGGGTCAAAAAAGCGCAGGGTGTTGCGCCCCGCGTCCTTGGCGCGGTACATGGCCATGTCGGCCTGCTTGAGCACTTCGTCCACCGAGTCGCGGTGGTGGCGCAGCAAGGTGGCGCCGATGCTGGCCGAAAAATGGTGCTCATGCCCGGCCAGGTCATACGGCTGGCGCAGCTGGGCCAGGATCAACTCGCCCAGGGTGCGGGTCTGGGCGGCGGCCTCGGTGGCGTCGCTGCTCAGGTTCTGCAGCACCACCACAAACTCGTCGCCGCCCAGGCGGGCCACGGTGTCCTGCTCGCGCACGCAGCCGCGCAGGCGCTGGGCCACTTCCTTGAGCAGCAGGTCGCCCACCTCGTGGCCCCGGGTGTCGTTCAGGGTCTTGAAGTTGTCCAGGTCCACAAACAGCACGGCCGTGGTCATGCCCGAGCGCGCGCCGTTGACCAGCACCTGCTGCAGCCGGTCCACCAGCAGGCGGCGGTTGGGCAGCTGGGTGAGCGCGTCGTAGAACGCCAGGTAGCGCGCTTCATCTTCGGCGGCCTTGCGGCCCGAGATATCAATGTCGATGCAGAACATCTCCGGCGGGTGGCCGGGCACCTGGATGTAGGCGTGGCTGGAGAACACATCCACCGGCGAGCCGTCCTTGCGCTGCAGCTGCAGCTCGCCCGCCGGGATGACCTCGCCTGTCTTGAACATGTGCGCCACATGGCTGCGCACAGCCTCGCGCATGGGGGGCGGGATGATGAGGTCCAGCAGGTTGGCGCCCAGTGCATCTTCGGCGGTGTAGCCGTAGAGGTGCTCGGAGGCCTTGTTCCAGTAGCTGGTGGTGCCGTCTTCCAGGTAGCCCTGCACCGAGATGGAAGGGATGTTGCGCAACAGCGAGCGAAACCGCAGTTCCGACTCGCGCAGCGCACTTTCGGCTTGCTTGCGTTTGGTGATGTCGCGGGCCAGGAACACCACGGCGGCCTGGCCGCCCACCTTCACGCCCAGGGGCTGCGCGCGTCCCTCGAACTCGCGCCGTCCCGCCTGCGTCTGCATCTCGTACTCGATGGTGTGGGTCTGGCCCGATTGCAGGGTGTCGCGGATCAGCGCCATGAAACCATCGGCCTGCTCTGCGGGCAGCACCTCGTGCAGGCGTTTGCCGATGAGCGCAGGCGCGCTGGCAGCCAGCGCCGTGTCGTCGGGCGAGAGCACTTCCACATAGCGCCCCTGTGCGTCCAGCACCAGCAGTACGTCGGGGATGGCCTGGGCGATGGCGTGCAGGCGCGCGGCCGTGCCCGCCAGTGCATGTTCGGTGGCCATGCGCTCTTCTACATCGCGCAGCAGCAGGCCCAGGACCACGGTGGCGGGGGTGAAGGTGAGTAAAAAGGGCAGGGCCAGGGTCTGGTTGACGCGCTGGGCCACTTCGGCGGGTAGCAGTTGAAAAACTGCAAGCACGGCGGTGTGCAGCAGCAGCCCGAACAGCGCCAGCGGCACCGGTCGCACCCCAAGCCGCGCGCGCGCACGCCCCTCGCGATAGACCAAGCCCATCACGGTGCACAGTGCAATCACCATCAGGCCCACCTCGGCCCCTGCGCCACCCAACCACAGGCGCCCCGTGGCCGCCATGGCCGCTGCGATGCAGGCCACCAGCGGCCCGCCAAACAGCCCCGCCATGCTGAGCACGACCGAGCGCGCATCAAAGATCACGCCGGGCATCAGCACCACCGGGGTGAGCATGCCTACCACGCAGATGCCGCCAAAGATCAGCCCCGAAAAAGCCTGGCCCACCAGCGGGCGGTGGCGCCACAGGCGGATGTTGAAGCCGTGCAGAAAACACAGCGCCAACAGCAAGGCAACGCCTTTGACCAGCTCAATGAACATGGGCCTCCGTGCTTTTTCCGGGGAAGACCCATCATGGGCGAATTGTTGCGATCCGTAAACGTGAAAATGGCCCCAGATGGGGCCATTTGATGTCAAACCAGGCCCGCAGGGCCACCCGCTGGGGTGCGGTTGAAGGCGGGTTCAGGCCAGCAAAGCCTGCGCAAACTCGCGGGCGCTGAAGGTTTCCAGGTCTTCGAGTTTTTCGCCCACGCCGATGAAATACACGGGGATGGGGCGCTCCTGCGCAATCGCGGCCAGCACGCCGCCCTTGGCGGTGCCGTCGAGCTTGGTCACGATGAGGCCGGTGAGCTGCAGCGCATCGTCAAACGCCCGCACCTGGGCCAGCGCGTTCTGGCCAGTGTTGCCATCGATCACCAGCAGCACCTCGTGCGGGGCGGTGGCGTCCGCCTTGGTCACCACGCGGCGGATCTTTTTCAGCTCTTCCATCAGGTGCAGCTGTGTGGGCAGGCGCCCGGCGGTGTCCACCAGCACCACGTCCTTGCCACGTGCCTTGCCTGCGGTCACGGCGTCAAAACTCACGGCGGCGGGGTCGCCACCTTCCTGGCTCACGATCTCGACCGTGTTGCGGTCGGCCCACACGCCCAGCTGCTCGCGCGCGGCGGCGCGGAAGGTGTCGGCGGCGGCCAGCAGCACGGCAGCGCCTTCGTCTGCCAGGTGTTTGGTGAGCTTGCCAATCGACGTGGTCTTGCCCGCGCCGTTCACGCCCGCCACCATGATCACGGTGGGGGTGTGCTCGCCAATCACCAGGGCTTTTTCAAGCGGGCGCAGCAGGTCGGCCAGCGCATCGGCCAGCAGGCCCTTGACGGCGGCGGGGTCGGTGGCCTTGGCCTCCTTCACGCGGCGCTTGAGGTCGGCCAGCAGGTGGGCCGTGGCCTTGACGCCGGTGTCGGCCATGAGCAGGGCCTCTTCCAGTTCCTCATACAGCGCATCGTCGATCTGCGTGCCGGTGAACACGGTGGCAATGCTGCTGCCGGTCTTGCGCAGCCCGGCTTTGAGGCGGTCGAGCCAGCCCTTGCGTTCGGCCGCCAGAGGGGCCGGTGCGGGCATGGGGGCTGCAGGCGGTGGCACGGGGGCGATAGCTGGTGCAACAGGGGGCAGGGGGGCCGGGGGCGCGGTGGGCGCAGGGGCTGGCGCAGCCGGGGCCATCGGGGCGATGGCTGGGGCGGCAGTGGGCGCCGCCACAGGCACTGCAACGGGCTCTGCAACGGGTGCCTGAGCAGGCGCCGGAACGGGTGTCACCACCGGTGCAGTGGCAGGTGCCACAGGCGGCGGGGCCTCGGCCTCCGGCGTTTTGGCCGCAAAGGGGTTGCGCAGCCAGCCAAAGCCCGAAGGTGCGGGCGCGGCCACCGGCGGGGCAGGCTGTGCGGCAGGGGGCGGGGCGGTCAGCGGGGGCGCTGCGGGTGCGGGCGTGGGGGCAGGTGCGGGGGCAGCGGGCGCCTGGGCGTCTACCGGCGAGGCCGGGGCGGGCACCTCGGCGGGGGCGGGTGCGTCGGCCGGGGTGGGGGCTGGTTTTTTCTTGAAGAAACTGAACATTGGAGGGTTCTTAGAATCACTCCATTCTATGAAACGCGCTTTCAACCTCCTGGGCCTCATGGCCTGCCTCTCGTGCGGGGCTGCCTTTGCGGCAACGCCACCGGTGCCTACCACCCCCGCTGCAGCGCCTGCCGTGGCACCCGCGACAGCCCCAGCCACGGCGTCAGGTGCGCAGCAGTTCACACTGAAAAACGGCATGCAGCTCATCGTGCAGCCCGACCGGCGCGCCCCCACGGCGGTGCACATGGTCTGGCTGCGGGTCGGCTCCATGGACGAGGTGGACGGCGTGACCGGCGTGGCCCATGTGCTGGAGCACATGCTCTTCAAGGGCACCAAGACGCTGCAGCCGGGCGAGTTCTCGCGCCGCGTGGCGGCCCTGGGGGGGCGCGAAAACGCCTTCACCAGCCGCGACTACACGGGCTACTACCAGCAGATTCCGTCCAACCGGCTCGAAGACGTGATGAAGCTCGAATCCGACCGGTTTGCCAACAACCAGTGGCCGGATGACGAGTTCAAGAAAGAGATCGAGGTCGTGAAGGAAGAGCGCCGCCTGCGCACCGAAGACCAGCCCCGCGCCATGCTGGCCGAGCAGCTGTTCGCCACCACCTTCATCGCCGCGCCCTACCGCCGCCCCATCGTGGGCTGGATGAGCGACCTGGACGCCATGACGCCCGACGACGTGCGCGCCTTCTACCGCCAGTGGTACACGCCCACCAACGCCGCCGTGGTGGTGGCGGGCGACGTGGACGTGGCCCAGGTGCGTGCGCTGGCCGAGAAGTACTACGGCAGCCTGCCCACCCACGCGCTGCCCGCGCGCAAGCCACGCATGGAGCCCGAGCAGAAGGGCCTGCGCCGCATTGCCGTCAAGGCCCCGGCCGAGCAGGCCTATGTGGCGCTGGCCTTCCGTGCGCCCAACCTGCGCCGGGTGGACAACCTCACCGATGCCGACCGCGATGCGCTTGCGCTCATGGTGTTGTCGGCCGTGTTCAACGGCTACGACGGCGCGCGGCTGGACCGTGCCCTGACCCAGGGCGACAACCGCGTGGCCGACAGCGCCAGCAGCAGCGCGATGGTGACGGGGCGCGGCCCCAGCCTGTTCATGCTCAGCGGTGTGCCTGCCGCAGGCAAGACCGCCCAGCAGGTCGAAGACGCGCTGCGCGCCGAGGTGGCCCGCGTGGCCCGTGATGGCGTGAGCGAGGCCGAGCTGACCCGCGTGAAAACGCAGTGGATTGCCTCCACCGTGTACGAGCGCGACTCGGTGATGAGCCAGGCGCAGGAGCTGGGCGGCAACTGGGTGCAGGGCTTCCCGCTGGACGCCAACGAGCGCCTGCTGGCGCTGCTGCGCACCGTGACACCCGCCCAGGTGCAGGCTGTGGCCGCCAAATATTTTGGTGACGACCAGCTCACCGTGGCCACGCTGCTGCCCCAGCCGCTCGACGCCCCCCGCCCCCGCGCGCAGCCCGCGCCCGGTGCGGCCCGCCACTGAACCCGATTTGCGCAGTCCATCCATGATTACTATTAAAAAGATAGCTGTTCGCGCTTTACTAGCGGGCGCAGGAGCCGTTTTTTATTCACATTCTGCCTGGGCGCTGCTGCCCATCCAGCACTGGACGGAGGGGAACGGCGCCAAGGTGTACCTGGTCGAAAGCCCCGTCATCCCCATGGTGGACGTGCAGATCGACTTTGACGCTGGCACGCGCCGCGACCCGGCGGGCCAGTCGGGCCTGGCCAGTGCTGTGGCCATGATGGCCAGCAAGGGCGTCAAGGTGCAGGGCAGTGCCCCCGCGCTGGACGAAAACGGCCTGGGCGAAGCCTGGGCCGACCTGGGCGCCAACTTCGAGGCGGCGGCCGACAACGACGCGCTGCACTACACGCTGCGCTCGCTCACCGATCCACCCCTGCTCGACCAGGCCGCCCGCCTGGCTGCGCGCCAGATCGGCGAGCCCAGCTGGCCCGCCGACCTGTGGCCGCGCGACCGCGCGCGCTGGAGCGCCAGCATCAAGGAATCACTCACCCGCCCCTCCACCGTGGCTGCCCACGCGTTCGGCACGGCGGTCTACGGCAGCCACCCCTATGGCGTGCGCACCACCGAGCAGACCCTGGCCCGCATCAGCGTGGCCGACATGCAGGCCTTCCACAGCCAGCACATCGCCGCCTGCCGCGCCAAGGTCAGCATCGTGGGTGCCGTGACGCGTGCCCAGGCGCAAACGCTGGTCGCCACGCTGCTGTCGCGTCTGCCCGCCAGCACGGGCTGCGCGCCGCTGCCGCCTGTGGGCGAGATCGCTGCGCTCACGGCCCCGGCCGAGCAGAACATCCCCTTCACCTCGGCCCAGGCCCATGTGCTGATCGGCCAGCCCGGCTTTCAGCGCCGCGACCCGGACTTTGTGCCGCTGTTGGTGGGCAACCACATCCTGGGCGGCGGCGGTTTTGTCTCGCGCCTGACCAACGAGGTGCGCGAAAAACGCGGGCTCTCGTACAGCGTCTACAGCTACTTCGCCTCTGGCCTGCACGCGGGCGCCTTCACCGTGGGCCTGCAGACGCGGCCTGACCAGGCGGCGCAGGCCGTGCAGGTCTCGCGCGACGTGATCGCCCGTTTTGTGGCCGAAGGCCCCACCGAGGCCGAGCTGCGCGCCGCCAAGGACAACCTCATCGGCGGCTTTGCGCTGCGCATCGACAGCAACAAAAAGCTGCTGGGCAACGTGGCCAACATCGCCTGGAACGACCTGCCGCTCGACTACCTGGACCAGTGGACAAAGAAGGTCGAAGCCCTGACGGTGGCCGATGTGCGCACCGCCATGGCCAAAAAGCTGCAGCCCGAGCGCATGGTCACCGTGGTGGTGGGAGGTAAGCAGCCATGAGCCGATCGACCCTGCGCGGCAGCGCCATCACCGCTGAAATCCGCAAGGCCCAGGCCGCAGCCGCTGCGGCCCCCGTGGCCCCCAAAAAAGGCGCCAAAGACAAACCCGCTGCCGCCGCTGTTGGCCCCAAGGGCGCGGGCGAAATCCGCATCATCGGCGGGCAGTGGAAGCGCACCCGCCTGCCCGTGGCCCAGCGCCCCGGCCTGCGCCCCACGCCCGACCGCGTGCGCGAAACGCTGTTCAACTGGCTGGGCCAGGACCTGAGTGGCTGGCGCTGCCTGGACGCCTTTGCGGGCACGGGCGCGCTGGGGCTCGAAGCCGCATCGCGCGGCGCTGCGTCGGTGCAGCTGGTGGAAAGTGATGCCGCGCTGGTGGCCCAGCTGCAGGTGCTGCAGGCCAAGCTGCAGGCCAGCGCCGTGCGCGTGCAGCGCGGCGACGGCGTGGCCGCGCTGAAGCAGGCCGCGCCCGCCAGTGTGGACCTGGTGCTGCTCGACCCGCCGTTTGACGGCGACCTGTTTGCCCCCGCCCTGCAGGCCGCCGCCAAAGCCGTGGCCTCAGAGGGTTTTATCTACCTCGAAGCCCCCCGCGCCTGGACCGACGAAGAACTGGCCCCGAGTGGCCTGGTGCTGTACCGGCACCTCAAGGCGGGGGCGGTGCATGCGCACCTGCTCAAGCGCGGCTGACGCAGCACGGCTGAGGCAGGGCGGCTGAGGCAGGGCGGCTGAGGCAGGGCGGCTCGACGGCCGTCCTCCCGCTACCTTCTCAGCGTCACCAGCCGCGCGCTGCCGTCGGCTTCAATGCCCGCCATGTTCCAGCGCAGCGTCTGCGGCAGCGCCGCGAGCGCGGGCTGGCGCACCCAGGCCAGGTGCACGGTGTAGTCGCCCGCGGGCAGGCTGGGCGGGGTCCATGTGGTGCTGATCTGGGCGGGTTGGCCCGGCAGCACGCCGCGCGCCTGGGCCGCGCTCAACAGCACCTGCTGGTCCACCACCTGGCCTGAGGCATTGCGCAGCTGGGCCTGCAGCTGCCAGGGCGCATACAGCGGCGCGTTGCCGGTGTTGTCCACCCGCAGCTGCAGCTGCACCGTGGTGGCCGACAGGGCGGTGACGCTGACCGGCCCCAGCGCAAAGCGGTAACCCGCCTCGCGCCCCACGGCGGCCAGGTCAGCCTGTTCGCTGGCCGAGAAGCTGGTCCAGGGCGCGTTCAGGTTGCCATTGCCCACGGTGGACACATGGAAGTCGCGCACCTGCTGCAGCGCGGTGGCGGCGTTGGTTTGCGCGCCGCCGGGGCCAAAGGGGCAGAACTCGGCCACCCAGGGCGCGGTTTTCCAGCGGTCTGCAATCAGCGCCCAGTCGGCCGGGCGGTTGGTCCACTGGTTCATGTAGCCCGCCTGGGCCAGGCAGTCCCAGCGCAGGCCCACGGGCAGCGTGGTGGTGGTCTGCTGGAAGAGCCCGTACTGCAGCGCATCGAGGTTGGAGTAGGGGATGAACATCGCGTGCTGCGCATGCGGGAACACGTCGAAGTGCATCTGCGCGATGCTGCGCTTGGTGGCGTTGGTGGCTGCTTCAATGCCCTGCGCCTGCACGGCCGGGGTGTAGACCGCGTTGGTGCTGCTTTGCGCCCATTCGCCGTACTGCCCATACAGGCCCACGTCGATCCAGGCCAGGTCCGAGGTGTCGCCCAGCGCGGCCGCTACCGCCTGCAGCAGCGCCTGCATGCGGGCCAGCACGTAGGGGTGGTTCCAGTTGGGCACCAGCGTGGGCGGGGTGGGAGGCACGGTGGCGGGCATGGGGGCTGCCCACACGCAGGCCGGGTTGGGGGCGGTGCACTCGGGGCGCGCCGTGCCTGCGCCATAGAGGTAGGTGGGCACATCCAGCGTCTCGGTGCCATAGCCGCGCATGGCCTGGAGGCGGAACGCAAACTGCTGCCCCGCCGCCCGCGCCGCATCGCGTGCGGCCACCAGGCTGCTGAGGGTGTACTGGCCCGGCGTGGCGCCCTCCAGCTCGTTCCAGCGGTAGCGCTGGAAAGCGGCCAGCGGCGGGGCCGAATCGCCCAGCGGCACGGCGGCCGGGTTGGCGCGCCAGCGGTGGTAGCCCCGACCGGGGTTGGGCGTGAGGTCGCTGGCGATGGGCAGGGGCGCGAGCGTGGTGTTGACCGAGACCACCGTCCAGCCCGGGCTGGCGGGCGCGGGCGCAGGGCTGGGTGCGGGCGTTGGCGACGGTGATGGCGCAGGCGTTGGAAAGGGTGCAGGTGCCGAAGGCGATGTCGGCGAAGGCGCCACCGGCGGGTTGCCCGGCTGCGGCGCGGGTGCAGGCGTGGTGGCGTTGCCCGGTGTGGGCGCAGGCGCCTCGGCCGTGTTCGTGTCGCTGCCGCCGCAGGCCGACGCCAGCAGGGCGGCCGCCAGGGCCGAGAGCCGCGCCATGCGGGCCGGGTGCAGGGTGCTGAGAGGGTTCATGGGCGGCTTTCTTGAGTGAAATTCGGCCTTTTTGCGCGTCTGGTAAGCGCTTGTTGCTATTGTTTTTGATGTGATCGGTCGGGGCCGGAGGCGCTGGGCTCCGCCACCACGGTCAGGCGCAGCGCGCCACCTTCCAGCGTGTAGGTGAAGGTGTAGTGGCCTGGCGCCAGCGTGGCGCGGCCACCGGGGAAGGAGGTGTCGGTCACGTGGGTGAACTGGCGCTGGCCGATCTGGATGCGGGTCTTGCGGTAGTGCGCCAGCGTGGCGGGCAGCGCGTGCCAGCGGCTGGTGTCGCCCGGCAGCAGCGGGCCCAGGTCCACATCCGTGCCCTGCTGCGGCAGGCCTTGCCAGACATGGGTGAACGCCTCCTGGCTGCTGTTGCGGATGCGCAGCCACACCTGGGCGCTGCCCTGCGCGTGGGCTCCAGTGGGGCGCAGCAGTGGCGCCAACACGGCCGCCCACAGGGGCAGGCGCTGCAGCCAGGTGCGGCGCATCATTGCGAATCCTTCAGGCTGTCCAGGTCTTCACTCAGCTTGCACACGCGGGCGCGTCGGCGCTCCAGCGCCGCGCCGCCAATGTTCAGCGCGGCCGAGCTGCCCTGGTCGGCAAACACGGCGCTGTCCCACTGGCCCTGGGCGGTGTCAAACGCCAGCCAGGCGCGCTGCGCCACGCGCAGGGTGTCGCGCCGGCCAGGGCCTGCGGCCTTCAGCACCTGGGCGTAGATGCGGTTGAGTTCCTTGTCCCACGCGGCGTAGGCGGCGTTCTGGGCGTCGATCAGGTCCACTGTCACGCCGCCGCTGCGCTCGGAGGCGGCGCCCAGGGCCTTGTCGATGGGGTGGGCGGTGCGCTGGCCGCAGAAATGTTCGGCGGCGTGTACGGCCTGCGTGCCTGCGGCCAGCAGCGTGAACGCGGCGAGCAGCGCGAGGGCGGTGCGGTGCCAGGGGGGGAGGAGGCGGTGGTGCATGGTGGTGTGTCCCTCTGTGTCTTTTTGGCTGGCGTGATTTTTTGGGTCTTTCAGATGCGGTGCAGCCCGCTCATGCCCCCACCCACAGCAGCGCCACCAAGGTGGACAGCAGCGCGAGCACGGTGAAGGCGGCCACCGCACCGCCGCTGGCGGCCGCCACGCTGGCCACGGTGGACCAGCCGCGCGCCTGGCCCCAGTGGGCGAGGTGGCGGGCCAGCCACAGCGCGGCGAGCCAGCCCAGCACCAGCAGCACGGCCAGGGTGCCCAGCAGCTTTCCGCCCTGCGCGGGGTTCATGCCGTTGCTGCCCAGCAGTGCGGTGAACATGAAGAACAGCGCGGGCAGCAGGTTGGCAGCGCCCGCCAGGAGCATGGTGAAGGTCGTGGCTGACATGCGGTGGGCCTGCGCCTTACTCCGTGACGGCGTAGCTCAGCACGTCCAGCGACTGCGTGTCTTTAGGGTTCCACGACAGGAAGTCCGAGCGTGCGATGACGGTGTAGGTCTTGCCCTGCACCAGCTTGCCGCCGGGCATCATCGCCTCGGTGCGCGGATCGACGTAAAGCATGGTGGTCAGGCCCTCGGCGCTGCGCATCAGCACGGCCTTCTTGCCGTCCTTCAACTTGGACTCGGTCACGTACGCGCTCTTGACGCCCGTGGGCGGGTTCAGGTTTTCCACGGTGCCCGACAGGCGGGTGATCTTTTGCCAGGTCTTGCTGTCCTGCGGTTTGACGGACTTGCCGCTTTCCGCCGCGTCAGCCTTTTGCAGGTCGCCCAGCGTGTTGTAGGCAATGGTCCAGTCGGCGTGGCGGGTGTCGCGGCGGATGTGGTCGGCTGCGAGCATCAGGTTCTCTGTCCAGTTGCCGCAGGCGTTCTTCTTCTTGCACAGCGGCCAGGCCATGCTGGTCCAGCGCTTGAGCTGCTCGGCCTTGTCGTGGCCGCGCATCTCCAGCGCCACGCCCGCGCCCAGCACGGCAGCTGCCTGGTTCTGCTCGGGCGCCACCACTAGCACGGCGCCGTTGCCCACGTCGAGCTTGCCCACGCGCAGCTGGCGCATCATGGCGTGGGCATAGTCCTCGGCGCTCTTGCCGCCCAGGTCTTTCACCAGCAGGGTGACGATCTCCACGCCCGTCTTTTGCGCATGCTCGTACATCTGCTTTTCAAACTGCGCGCGGATGGCCGGGTCCAGGATGCCGAACTCGTCGTAGGTGAACTGCGTGCCCTTGGACGGGATGGCGGCCACATCGGCCTTGGGCAGGGTTTCGGCCGCAGGCGCTGCCGCCAGGGCCGGGGCCTTGGCGGGTGGTGCGGCCACGGGCGCGGGCGATGGGGTGGCAACAGGCGCCTTGGCCACCGGGGTGGTGGGTGCCGGGGCGGGGGATGGGGCTGTGGGTGCCGCCGCCGCAGGCGATGCCGCTGCCGTGCGCACCGGCAGCCCGCCAGAGCACTGCGGCCCGCCGCCCTGCAGCTCGCAGGCTTCCTTCCAGCCCGCCTCGATGGCGGCCAGTCGCTTTCGGCGGCCGGGGTGGGTTTCGCCGTCCTTCTCGGGGATCAGCGTGGCAATGGCGCGCTGGGCGTCGGCCAGCGGCGCGCCCATCTTGTAGAGCACAAAGCCGCTGAATTTGTCGGACTCCAGCTCGATGGGCGGCTGGCTGCCGCCGGGCACGATGGTGTGGCCCGAGAGGTGGTGCCCGATCTCGTGCGCCATGATGCTCACGGGCGCCCAGTTGTTGGACTTGGTGGCCTCGATCACCTGGCCCATGAAGGCCGGGTTGTAGGCAATCACGCGGCGCGGCACCTGGTCGGGCCCCTGCATGATCACGGCGGCCGCGTTGGGCACCTTGCCCTCCACCACCACAAAGTTGGCGGGCAGGCCGGTGTATTTCATGATCTCGGCCACCACCTGCTTGCCGGTGCCGCCGCCCTTGGACAGGTCGGGCGGCGAAAACGCCAGCGGGCTGCCGTCGTACGAGCAGGCCTGCAGCGTGGCGGCCAGGTCGGCCACCAGCTGCGCCTTGCTGGGCTTGGCCACGGCAGCGGTCTTCTGGGCCATGGCCAGGCCGCCGACAGCGAGGCCGACGAGGGCGAAGCAGGCCAGGGCGACCGGGCGCAGTTGGCGAAGCTGGGGCAGGGAGTGGCGAGACAAGGTCATGGACAGGGGCCTTTCATGCAGCGCTTTGCGCCGCGCAAAAAATGAGCAGAGACAAAAAACAGAAAAACGAACGTCAAGCCACCAAGGCCGCCACGCGCAGAACGCGCTGCGCCAGCTCTGCTTGGCCCCGGGTTCCGGTCTTGGCGTACAGGCTGGCCAGCTGTGATCGCACAGTGGGCATCTTCACTTGGCGGTTGTCGGCCATTTCGCGCGGTGTCATGCCTTGCAGCAGCAGGGGCAGCAGGGCCGCTTCGGCGGGGGTGAGGCCGTAGAGCGCGCTGCACACCGACACGGTGGCGCCCGCATGCGGGGGCGTCTCGGGCACCAGGATGAACTGGGCCAGCGCCTCGCCGGTGGCGGGGGCCGTACCGCCGCGCAGGGGCGCGGCCAGGGCCACCAGCGTGGCAGGGGCACCGGGGTGCTGGGGCTGCAGGCGGGCAGAGACGGGTGTCTGCGTGCGCAGGCTGGTGCCCAGCAGCGGCACCAGCGCGGGGTGGATCTGCGCCAGCTGCAGCGGCTGGCGTGCCTGCCAGCCTGTGGCGCCGCGCAGCAGGATGCGGCAGGCGTCTTCAATGCCCAGCCATGCACGGGCGTGTTCGTTCAGGTAGCGCAGCTCACCCCGTCGGTTCACATGCATCACGCCCAGGGGCAGCTGGTCCAGCGTGCGCTCCAGCGCGCTGGTGTGACGCTGGGCCTGCTGCAGGCGGCGCTGGGCGCGCATGAGGCTGCGCACCCAGGGCGTGGCGGCGCGCAGGCGGACAAACTGCTCGGGCGTGAACTCGCTCTGGCCCAGGTCGTTGTACATCGCCAGCACATGCATGCCGACCTCGGGCGAGGCCTCGACGATGCTGTTGACCATGGCGTCGATGCCCAGGGGCTTGAGGTAGTCGGCATAAAACGCGCCCCGGCGCAGCGCCGGGGTGGTGACCAGCTGCTGGCTCAGCGAGCCGCCGCGCGCCAGCGCCTGCCCTTGCTGGCGCTCCAGCGCCTCGCTCCAGGCGTCGCAGCCCTGGATGAGCTGGGCGTAGCGCGCCAGAAAATCGTCGGGCATGCCCCACTGGTAGGCAGCCAGCGGGTCGTCCGAGCCGGGCAGGGGGCAGAACAGCACCACCTTGTGGCTGCCCAGCGCCTCGCCCAGGCGGCGCAGCAGGCGCTCCACCATGCCGGGCTCGCCCAGGGACTCCAGGCTTTCGGCCATCAAGGCCTCAAAACCAGGGATGCCCGGGTGTTGCCCCATGCGTTGCGTATCCCACTCCTGACCGGCCAAGGCGGCCTCCTTTTCGCTGATTTGGTTGAACTGCGGCGGATCGTAGGTGCGTTGCCGCCAGGGCAACATCATTCAGGTGAAGGATGTGGTGGCACTCCGACACACAATCGTGAACTGGTTCACATTTTTCAGCGGGCGCCGGGTGGCTCAGCCGCCCATCTGCCAGAGCACCAGCTCCACCACGCCCCGGGCATACAGCTGCGTCGCCTGCCACTTGAGCCCGGCAAACAGCGCCCCGGCCAGCAGCAGCCAGCCCGCGTCGCGGCGCAGATCCAGCACAAAGAACTGCCGCAGCGCCAGCATGAACATCAGCGTCTGCAGCGCCGTCATGTACCAGGGCGACCACTGCTTGTGCCACTTGAGCAGCTCTGGTGAGTGCACCAGCACCAGCGGCAGCTGGTTCACCATCTGCAGCGCAATGAACACTGCCTGGCAGTACAACGCCAGCGTCAGCAGCTCGGCCAGGTTGTAGCCGCGCCGCCGGAACACCAGCCAGGTGCTGGCCAGCGCAGCCACCGCGCCCAGCGAAAACGACCACTTCGAATACCCGGTGACCAGCGCATACATGCGCTGCGCCGCCTCGCTGGGCAGCGTGGGGCGCAGGTAGTCGGTGTGGCCCAGCACGATCAGCAAAAAGCCGATGGACAGGAACAGCAGCGTGAGCGGGTGCGGGTGGTCCTTGCGCTGCCCCAGCACGTATTCGCGCGCCATGGTGCCGGGCTGCGGCAGCACCCGCAGCGCGTTGCGGATGGCGCTCCACTCAAACCACCGGAACCGCTCCCAGGCCTCCTTACGCACCATGCGGGTGCCCATGCGCGCCGCCTTCTTCTGCCCGCAGTGCGCGCAAAACGGCCCCGTGAGCGGCGCGCCGCAGTTGAGGCAGGCCGAGGTGTCGAACAGGGCGTCGTGGATCGGGGCGGGGGTGGTGGGTGCAGAGGTCACAGGCGGGGCATACCGTGCAGCAAAACGGGCTGCGGATGGTAGGCCGCGAGCCCGTCTGTGCCATCGTTCAGATGAACGATGTGGCGTGGAAGCCTCGGGTGCTGTTCCAGAGGTGAGTGGATCCTGAGGTTGCTATGTTTTGTATAGCTTTAGCGCTTGTGGGTAATGGGTGAAGGCCGAGAAAGGCTACATAGGGTTCCTGCGGCGCAATGTCGCCATGCCCCATGCAGCGGCTGCCAGAGACATCAGGATCAAGCCCCATTCGCTGAGTGTGGGGATGGAGGTGGCGCCGCCGGCAGCGGGGGGCACCGCAGCGCAGGCGGCATGCCAGGGGGTGCTGCCGGTGGCGGTGTCCCAGGCCGCACTGGCCGAAGGGGTGAGGTTGTTGGGGCATAGCGAGGTATTCCCAGCTGTCAGCGTGGCGGGCGGTGCGGGCACTGCTCCCGTCAGCTGGTTGTTGCGGGCGACCAGTTGGAGGAGGGTTGGCGGGAGTGCGGGAATGCTGCCTGTGAGGCTGTTGTCCCGGAACGAGAGTGTTTCCAGGTTGGGCACACCTCCCAGCGCGGGAATGGTGCCGGTGAGCTGGTTCTGGTGAACCCGAAAGTCCCGCAGAGCGGGCAGGCCGGTAAGTGCGGGAATGGACCCGGTGAACTGGTTGTTGAAGGCGTAATAGGCATTCAGCAGGGCAAGGTTGGCGGGAGAAGGCAGAGCACCATTCAGTTGGTTGGCCGACACATCAAAGGTGACGAGCGCAGAGAGGCTGGAGATGGCGGGCATCGTGCCGGAGAGCGTGTTGGTGGCCAGGCCGATCAGTTGCAGGTCTGGCAGTGCTGACCAATCCGGAACCGTGCCCACCAGGTTGTTGCCGGGCAGATTCAGCCGGATCACGGTGTTTTGCCCTGCATCGCAAACAATGCCGTGCCAGGTGCATTCTGTGCCGGGAGCTCCGTTCCAGTTGGTGCTGGTCGTCCAGCCTGCGCCGTTGGTGGCGACGTAAAAGTCCAGCAGGTATTGCCGCTGGGGTGCAGGCACGGCGGCCTGGGCTGCGGTGGTGGCGAGTGTTGCGGATGCCAGCGCAATGCGCAGCAGAAGGCGGGAACAAGGCAGTTTCATGTGAATGGGTGAACGTTGGAAAGTAGCGATGGATATCGCTGGTGAGTCCCGGCACCGTGGGGCTGGTGCAGGTGCGATGGCGGAAATTTAGGGCGGCAGAGGGGTGCCGCACATCCTCTGCCTGAAGGAGGAAAAGCGCTGTCTGTGCCTGGACGCAACACGTCGTTCACATGACGGATGATGTGCAGAAGTGTTGCCCCTACCATCCGCTGTTTTTTTCTGAAAGGCCCCCGTTGCACCAAGCCTTGGGTGATCTGCTGTGTTCTGTTGCCGATGACGCGCGCTGGGGCGACGCCCTGGCCCGTTATGCCGCCAGCTTTCGTGCGGACCTGCTCGGTGGCGCCTTCCTGGCCCGCGATCTGGATCAGCTGGCGCAGTGGGGGGCGGAATTTGCCGCCCACCCAGTGGCTGACTACTGGCTGCAGTCGCCATCGAGCGATGGAGCGCCTGCGTTGCTGGCCATGGGTGTGACACCCGAGGCGGCGCAGCGCTACGCCACGCACTACCGCCTGCAAGACCCGCTGTGGGATGACGCCATGGCGCAGCGTGCGCACTTGGGCACGGCAGCGGGCGTCTGGGTGGCGACGGACGCGCCGGTGCAGGCCATGCGCAGCTTTCGCCGCACCGAGATCTACAGTGACTTCTTGCGCGAGTACGGCATTGGCACCCGCATGTTCGGCGGCAGCCAGGGCGCATCGCACCCCGTTGGCAATCTGTTCCTGTCGGTATACCGCCAGGGCGACGACGAAGGCTTTGCGCCTGAAGAGGTGGGCCGCTTTCGGGCTGAGTTCGGCGGCGTGCAGCGCGCGGCCTATCTGCACCGTGAGATGCAGGCCCTGCGCGCGCGAACCCAGGGCCTGGAGTCACTGATGGAGCAGATGCCCATGGGGCTCTTGTTTTTTGACACCGCAGGCCGACTGCTGCACGCCAATGCCCGTGCCCGGCTGTTGAGCGCCCGGCCCGAGAGCATCGCGCTGCGCACGCTGCAGCGCGGGCCGGTGCTGGCCAGCACGGGCGATGGGGCGCTGCGCGCGCTGTTCCAGCAGTCGCTGCAGGGGCGCAGCGGTTGTATGGAGTTGCCTGGCCCAGACGCCGGGCTGCTGTTGGTGACGCTGCCGCTCAGCGACCTGGCCGCGCTGGGCCTGCACCACCGCGCCCCCGGTGTGGCCTGGGCGGTGCTGGAGCGCAGCCTGGGGGCCGAGGCGGCCGTGGCCTTGGCCCGCCAGGCCTACCGCCTGAGCCCGTCGGAGTCGGACCTGCTGCTGGCCCTGATGCGTGGGCAGACCCCGCAGGACTTTGCCGATGCACGCGGCTCCCGCATATCGACGGTGCGCACCCAGATGAGCGCCCTGTTGGCCAAGACACGCACCCAGCGCCAGCAAGACCTGGTGGCGCTGGTGGCCCGGCTGATGCTGCTGGCGCCGGGGCAGGTGTCCTTGCAAGGCATTCCCATGGTCTGAGAGGTTGTGTAAGGGGCGCTCTGCTCAGTCCATGGGCGCCGGGCCTGGCATGTACGCCGCTAGTTCATGTTGCACTGCACTGCATAATGCGCGCACGCGGCCCGGCGGGCCCTGCGGGGGGAATGCCCCGGGGGCCGGGGGCCAACGTCATTCGCCAGACAGGAGACAACCAGCCATGGCCCAGAACGTGCTCGCCGTGTACCCCGGAACCTTTGACCCGATCACCTTGGGCCATGAAGACGTGGTGCGCAGGGCCACCCAGTTGTTCGAACGCGTGATCGTGGCCGTGGCTGCGGGCCACCACAAGAAGACCCTGTTTTCGCTGGAAGAGCGCATCGAGATGGTGCGCGATGCTGTGAAGATGTATCCCCAGGTGCAGGTCGAGCCCTTCTCGGGGCTGCTGCGCGACTTTGTGGTGTCGCGCGGCGGCAAGGCCATGGTGCGTGGCCTGCGCGCCGTGACCGACTTTGACTACGAGTTCCAGCTCGCAGGCATGAACCGCAGCCTGATGCCGCAGGTGGAAACCGTGTTCCTCACCCCCAGCGACAAGTACCAGTTCATCAGCAGCACCTTTGTGCGCGAGATTGCGGTGCTGGGCGGCGAGGTGACCAAGTTCGTGTCGCCTTCGGTCGAGGAGCGGCTGGCCGTCAAGGTGCGCAGCCTGGCGGCGCCGGGCTGACCGGCTCTGCGGGTGGGGCCCGCTTCTGGGCAAGAAAATAGCCGTTTCCGCGCAATGGTAAAGGGTTTGTAGCTATACAAATAGTAGCTAGGCATCCTGTTGTGCCAGGCGCTGTGCAATGGCGGCGGCTTCGGCCCGCAAGGCTTCCAGCATGGGTGCCACCTCGGGCAGGGGCGGGCGGTAGAGCGGCAGCAGCGCCGTGACGCTGAACGGAATCGAAAACGCCAGGGGCCGCAGCACCAGCTGGTCGCTGGCGGCGGCCAGGGCCGTCACCGGGTTGACGATGGCCACGCCCAGGCCCTGCTGCACCATGGCGCAGACGGCGGCGGCACTGTGGGTTTCCATGCGCAGGGTGCGGGCCACCCCGGCCTCGGCAAAACGTGCGTCGATCAGGCGGCGGTAGGGGTCGTCGGTCGACAGGCTCACAAAATATTCACCGGCAAAGTCTTCCAACTGCAGCCTGCGCTGCCGGGCCAGTGGGTGGGTGGCGGGCAACACGGCCACCTCGTCAAGCGTGAGCAGCACCTCGGCGCGGGTGCCGGGCGGGGCGCTGGTCTGCTCGCACAGGCCCAGGTCAAAGCGCTGGGCGCTCATCCATTCTTCGAGCAGCGGTGACTCTTGCGGCGTGACCGACAGGCGCGCCTGCGGGTGGTGCTGCATCAGCCGCGCTGCCGCGCCGGGCAACAAGGCGTGCGCAAGCGCGGGCAGGCACAGCACCGAGAGTTGCACGGCGTCGGGCCGGCCCAGCGCCACGGCGCGGTCCACCACGCGCTCCAGCCCCTGCCAGGAGCGCTGCACCTCGTCCCACAGCGCCAGCGCCCGCGCGTTGGGGCGCAGTCGGCCTTGCACGCGTTCGAATAGCGCATAGCCCAGCAGCGATTCGAGCCGCGCCAGGTCGCGGCTCACGGTGGGCTGCGAGCTGTGCAGCAGGTCGGCGGCGCCCGTGGCGCTGCCTGCGGTCATCACGGCGCGGAAGACCTCGATGTGGCGGTGGGTGATGCGGTGGGCCAGGGGCGTATCGGTCAGTCCGGTCATGCATGGAGCATATCAATATTGAATGGATAGCGTAAATCAAAGCATTCGACTGAATGCATGGATGGGGGCATCATCCGCGCATCGTTCACGCCCTCTGCCTTCGGAGCCTCCCCATGTCCAACCCCTTCTCCCCCGCCCAGCTCTGGGCCTTGGCTGACCAGTTTGGCACCCCGCTGTGGGTGTATGACGCGGCCACTATTCGCCAGCGCATTGCGCAGGTGTCCAACTTCGAGACCATCCGCTTTGCGCAGAAGGCCTGCTCCAACATCCACATCCTGAAGCTGATGCGCGAGCAGGGTGTGAAGGTGGATGCGGTCTCGCGCGGCGAGATCCTGCGCGCGCTGGCGGCGGGCTACGTGGCCGGTGGCGAGCCGTCGGAGATCGTTTTCACCGCCGACCTGTTCGACGCGGCCACGCTGGACTGCGTGGTGGAGCATGGCGTGCCGGTCAACGCAGGCTCCATCGACATGCTGCACCAGCTGGGCGCGCGTTCGCCGGGCCATGCGGTGTGGCTGCGCATCAACCCCGGCTTTGGCCATGGCCACAGCAACAAGACCAACACGGGTGGCGAGCACAGCAAGCACGGCATCTGGCACACCGACCTGCCTGCGGCGCTGGCGGCGATCAAGCAGCATGGCTTGAAGCTGGTGGGCCTGCACATGCACATCGGCTCGGGCGTGGACTACAGCCACCTGCAGGAAGTGTGTGGCGCCATGGTCAACCTGGTGCGCACGGCGCATGCAGCGGGGCACGACCTGCACGCCATCTCGGCCGGTGGTGGCCTGTCCATCCCCTACCGCAGCGGCGACCCGGTGGTGGACACGCAGCATTACCACGGCCTGTGGGACGCAGCGCGCCAGCAGGCCGAGGCCATCGTGGGCCACAAGCTGGGCCTGGAGATCGAGCCCGGCCGCTTCCTGGTGGCGGAATCCGGCGTGTTGCTGGGCCAGGTGCGCGCCACCAAGAACGCGGGCAACAACCACTTTGTGCTGGTCGATACCGGCTTCAACGAACTCATGCGCCCGTCCATGTACGGCAGCTACCACGCCATGAGCGTGCTGCGCCGCGATGGTACCCAGGCGGCAGAGCAGCCCAGCGTGGTGGCGGGCCCGCTGTGCGAATCGGGCGACGTGTTCACCCAGGGCGATGGCGGCGTGGTGCTGCCGCGCGACCTGCCCGCCGCGCAGGTGGGTGATCTGCTGGTGATCCACGACACCGGGGCGTACGGCGCCAGCATGTCCTCCAACTACAACACCCGGCCCCTGATTGCCGAGGTGCTGGTGGATGGCGGCCAGGCCCGCCTGATCCGCCGCCGCCAGACGGTGGACGAGCTGCTGGCGCTCGAAGCCGGGCTGTAACACCTGGCTGAGGGCCGCCCGGGTGGTTCTGCCTTGCCATTGGCGAATGCGGCGCCACCGTTGGTCGGGAGCCACCTCGGCTGTTGGTGCAGGTGTTGCGGGATGCGGCTACGCTGGCTGCTTCCAGCGCTCTAGGCTTGTCGTATGCCGGGGGCGCGAGTCCCCGTCCACGGAGCCTGTCATGCCCGCAGAAGAGCAGACCATCGTCGAGCTGGCCTACCCCGGCGAATACCTGAGCCGCCTGGGCCAGGCGGAAACCAAGACCTGCAAGATCCGCCTCTCGCGCAAGGGCCAGGGCCTGCTGGCGCGCATGTATGCCAGCCGGGGCTACAACATGCAGGCTACCCTGTCGCATGACTGCGATTTGAGCAGCCTGGTGGTGCAGATCGACGGGCAGGCCCAGGGTACGATCTCGGTCCGCATGGACGATGGCTACCTGGCCGCAGAAGAGCATTACCCCGAATACATCGCCGCGCTGCGCCAGCGCGGTGCGCGCATCTGCGAAATGGGCAAGCTCGCCATGGACCCGGGCGTGCGCTCCAAGCATGTGCTGGGCGCCATCTTTCACATCGCGTGGATCACGGCCTTCCGCGCCCGGCGCGCTACCGACCTGGTCATCGAGGTGAACCCGCGCCATGCCCCGTTCTACCGGCGCATGCTGCGTTTTGACCTGCTGGGGCCGGAGCGCCTGTGCGAGCGGGTGGGTGCCCCCGCCGTGCTGCTGCACATCAGTGCGGAAAAGGGGCGCAGCCTGATCAACCAGTTTGGCGGGCAGCCGCAGCTGTCGAGCGAGGAGCGTAGCTTCTACCCGTATTTCTTTCACCCCGACGATGAAGAGGGGCTGCTGCGGCGCCTGTCGGTGGGATGAGCCCCGAGGCGCGGCCTACGTCAAAGTTCGCCCCGGGGACCGCGCCCCATGAGCTGGGCCACCGCCTCGGCAGGGCGCAGGCGGCCGTCGAGCAGGGCCACCGCAGCCTCGGCGATGGGCATGTCCACGCCCAGGCTCTGCGCACGCTGCACCACGGTGCGGGCGCTGTAGACGCCTTCGGCCACATGGCCCAGGGATTCCACGGCTTGTTGCAGGCTGTTGCCTTCGGCCAGCAGCATGCCCACGCGGCGGTTGCGCGACAGGTCGCCGGTGGCGGTCAGCACCAGGTCGCCCAAGCCCGACAGGCCCATGAAGGTGTCGGGCCGCGCGCCCAGCGCCAGGCCCAGGCGGGTCATCTCGGCCAGGCCGCGCGTGATGAGCGCGGCGCGGGCGTTGAGGCCCAAAGCCAGCCCGTCGCACAGGCCGGTGGCAATGGCCAGCACGTTTTTCACGGCACCGCCCACTTCCACGCCCACGATGTCCTCGTTCGCGTACACGCGCACGCTGGGGCTGTGGAAGGCGTTGACCAGTGCATCGCGCACCTGCGCATGGGGGCTGGCAGCGACCAAGGCCGTGGGCTGGCCCAGCGCCACCTCTTGCGCAAAGCTGGGGCCGCTGAATACGCCTGCTATCAAATTGGGAGCTATCAGCGCTTGCACCTCGTGCGCCAGCAGCCCAAAAGAGGCTGAATCTGCACCCGCAGGCACGGCTTCAAAACCCTTGCACAGCCAGGCGACGGGCGCGGTGCAGCCAGCCAGCGCCTGCAGCATGCCGCGCAGCGCCGCCATGGGCGTGGCCACGATGACCAGGTCGGAGCCGGGCAGCAGCGGGCCCAGGTCGCCGTCGGCCACGGAAAGAGAAGGGGGGAAGGCGATGCCCGGCAGGTAGCGGGTGTTCTGCGCCTCTGTGCGCATGCTCCGCGCCTGGGCTGCATCGCGGGCCCAGAGGGTGACCGCGTGCCCGGCGGGGTGCTGGGCCGCGCTCATGGCGACGGCCGTGCCCCAGGCGCCAGCGCCTAGTACTATGATTTTCATAGCTGCTTGCGCTTATGTATCAGGCGGTAGAGGCCCAAAAAGCCTCTAAACGCTGATGGTTAGTTACTGCGTGATGATGGGGGAAGCCTGGCCAGCGGCTTGCGCTTGCTGCTGCTCGTACATGGCCTGGAAGTTGATTTCGGCCAGGTGCACGGGTGGGAAGCCTGCGCGGTTGATCACGTCGGCCACGTTGCCACGCAGGTAGGGGTACACGATCTGGGGGCAGGCGATGCCCATGATGGGGCCCATCTGGTCTTCGGGCACGTTGCGGATTTCGAAGATGCCGGCCTGCTTGGCTTCGACCAGGAACACGGTCTTGTCCTTGATCTTGGTCTGCACCGTGGCCGTCACGGACACTTCAAAGATGCCTTCGGCCACGGGGGTGGCTTCCACGCCGAGCTGGATGTCCACGCTGGGCTGCTCTTGCTCGATCAGGATGGCGGGGGAGTTGGGTTGCTCCAGCGACATGTCCTTGAGGTAGACGCGCTGGATCTGGAACACGGGGTTTTCTTGGTCGGCCATGGGTGACAAGTCTCTCTGCGAGGGGGTTTTGGCAAAACAAAACCCGCCGGGGAGCAGCTCCCGCAGCGGGCACATGGGGCTGCATTATGCAGCGCCCAGGGGTGGGGTCAGGCGGCGCCCAGCAGGGGCATCAGCTCGCCACGGCTGTCCAGCGCCACCAGGTCGTCGTGGCCACCCACGTGGGTGTCGCCGATGTAGATCTGCGGCACCGTGCGGCGGCCGGTGATCTCCATCATGTGGCTGCGCGCGGCGGGGTCGGTGTCGATGCGGATCTCCTCGATCTGCTCCACGCCCTTGGACTTGAGGATCTGTTTGGCCCGGATGCAGTAGGGGCAGACGGCGGTGGTGTACATCTTCACGGGTTGCATGTCGGACCTTCCTCTTTCTTCCTGTGGGGGCTGAAAAACCAGCGGCAAGCGTAGCGCTGACCGAATAACTGGGGGCAGGTCAGGCTTTTTCCACAGGCAGGCTGGCTTCGCGCCAGGCTTTCAGGCCACCGGCCATGGCCTGGGCGTTGTCGTAGCCCAGCTTCTTGGCAATCGCCACGGCTCGGTTGGCGCGGGCGCCGCTGGCGCAGACCAGCACCACGGGCAGGGCCTTGTTCTTGACCACGGTGGGCAGGCGCTCTTCCAGCTGGCCCAGGGGCACGTTCTTGGCGCCGCCCACGTGGCCAGCGGCGAATTCCCCGGTCTCGCAGACGTCGATGACCACGGCTTTTTCGCGGTTGATGAGCTGCACGGCGCGTGCGGGCGTCAGCGAGCCGCCACTGGCGTTCTTGAGGACCGGCCACAGCAGCATGCTGCCCGAAGCCAGTGCAACAAAGATCAGATACCAGTTGTCGATAATGAATTTCACGAAGTTTCCTTGGGTTGGCGAACGGCGTAATTCTAGAATGCTGGGTTTTGGCCCGCTTTCTTTTGACCCGCCTTTCCTGGGGAAACCATGTACAAGCTCGTTTTGATCCGCCACGGCGAATCCACCTGGAACCTTGAAAACCGCTTCACCGGCTGGACCGATGTGGATCTGACGCCCACCGGCGTGTCCCAGGCCATGTCGGCCGGCAAGCTGCTCAAGGCCGAGGGCTACGAGTTCGACCTGGCCTTCACCAGCGTGCTCAAGCGCGCCATCCACACCCTGTGGTACACGCTTGACGAGATGGATTCCACCTGGCTGCCCGTGGTGAAGGACTGGCGCCTCAACGAGCGCCACTACGGCGCCCTGCAGGGCCTGAACAAGGCCGACATGGCCAAACAGTACGGTGACGAGCAGGTGCTGGTGTGGCGCCGCAGCTATGACACCCCCCCGCCCGCGCTGGAAGCCACCGACCCCCGCAGCGAGCGCGGCGACCGCCGATACGCCGGTGTGGCGGCCGAGAACGTGCCCCTGACCGAATGCCTCAAAGACACCGTGGCCCGCGTGCTGCCGTTCTGGAACGAGGCCATGGCGCCCGCCATCCGTTCGGGCAAGCGCGTGGTGGTGGCCGCGCACGGCAACTCCATCCGTGCGCTGGTGAAGTACCTGGACAACATTTCCGAGTCCGACATCGTGGGCCTGAACATTCCCAATGGGATTCCACTGGTATACGAACTCGACGCCGACCTCAAGCCCATCCGTCACTACTATCTGGGTGACGCCGAGGCAGCTGCCAAGGCCGCCGCAGCCGTGGCTTCGCAGGGCAAAGCGTAAATCGTTGGTAAAGGCGGGGGAAAACCCCGCTGATCGCCGCCAAAGTGAGCATCCATGCGGAACTGCGGCGGGTTTGGCCCTTCCAAGGTGTATATTGGTTTTGATGCGGTAAAGGTGTTGTATGGGCCAAAAACTCAAGATTGCAGGATGGGTGTCAGTGGGGGTGGTGGCGGGTGCGCTCACCACGGTGTCACTGCAAACCGTGGCGCGCGGTGCCATGACACCGCTGCCGCTGGAAGAAATCCAGCAGCTGTCCGCCGTGTTTGGACTGGTCAAGACCGACTATGTGGAGCCGGTGGACGACAAGAAGCTCATCACCGATGCCATCTCGGGCATGGTGTCCAGCCTGGATCCGCACTCCCAGTATTTCGACAAGAAGGCCTTCAAGGAATTTCGCGAAGGCACCTCGGGCCGTTTTGTGGGCGTGGGCATCGAGATCACGCAGGAAGACGGCCTGATCAAGGTGGTTTCCCCCATTGAGGGCTCGCCGGCCTTCCGTGCAGGCCTCAAGACCAACGACCTGATCACCAAGATTGACGATACCGCCGTCAAGGGCCTGGCGCTCAACGACGCCGTCAAGCGCATGCGCGGCGAGCCCAACACCAAGGTCACGCTCACCATCTTCCGCAAGGACGAAGGCCGCACCTTCCCCGTCACCATCACGCGCGAAGAGATCAAGACCCAGTCCGTCAAGGGCAAGGTGATCGAGCCCGGCTACGCCTGGATCCGCCTGTCGCAGTTCCAGGAACGCACGGTGGATGACTTCGTGCGCAAGGTGGAAGAGGTCTACAAGCAGGAGCCCAACCTCAAGGGCCTGGTGCTGGACCTGCGCAACGACCCGGGTGGCCTGCTGGATGCTGCCGTGGCGATCTCGGCCGCCTTTCTGCCCGAAAACGTGACCGTGGTCTCTACCAATGGCCAGCTGGCCGACAGCAAGGCCACCTACAAAGCCTCGCCCGACTACTACCAGCGCCGTGGCGGTGGTGACCCGCTCAAGCGCCTGCCCGCTGCGCTCAAGTCCGTGCCGCTGGTGGTGCTGGTGAACGAAGGCTCGGCCTCGGCCAGCGAAATCGTGGCGGGTGCACTGCAAGACCACAAGCGCGCCACCGTCATGGGCAGCCAGACCTTTGGCAAGGGCTCGGTGCAGACCGTGCGCCCCCTGGGGCCGGACACCGGCATCAAGCTGACCACGGCGCGTTACTACACCCCGAGCGGCAAGTCGATCCAGGCCAAGGGCATCGTGCCTGATGTGATGATCGACGAGTCGGAAGAGGGCAGTCCCTTTGCCGCCCTGCGCATGCGCGAGGCCGATCTTGAAAAGCACCTGGGCAGCGGCCAGGGCGAAGAGAAGAAGGACGAGGCGCGTGAAAAGGCCCGCGAGGACGCCCGCAAGCGCCTGGAAGAGGAAGCCAAGAAGCCTGCCGCTGACCGCAAGATCCCCGAGTTCGGCACCGACAAGGACTTCCAGCTGGTGCAGGCGCTCAACCAGCTCAAGGGCCGCCCGGTGCTCGTCAGCAAGACCCTGACTGAACGCAAGGAAGAAAAGAAAGAGAATTGAGCCTTTCGCGCTCTGCTCTGCGGGCTGGATTTCGCGAGGAATCCAGCCTTTTTCCTTTCCTCTCCGTGTCTCTGCCCCGCCACCTTTTGGCGCCCGACTCCCCATGACCGACGACCAGCTCCTGCGCTATTCCCGCCACATCCTGCTCGATGAAATGGGCATCGAGGGGCAGGAGCGGGTGCTGGCGGCGCACGCCCTCATCATCGGCGCGGGCGGGCTGGGGTCTCCCGCGGCGCTCTACCTGGCGTCGGCGGGTGTGGGGCACATCACGCTGGTCGATGATGATGTGGTGGATCTCACCAACCTGCAGCGCCAGATTGCGCATACCACGGCGCGGGTGGGGCGCCCCAAGGTGGATTCGGCCGCCGAGGCCATTGCAGCCATCAACCCCGACGTGCGGGTGACCCGGCTGCAGACCCGGGTGGACGCGGCGTCCCTGGAGCGCCTGGTGCAAGACGCCACGGTGGTGCTCGACTGCTGCGACAACTACACCACACGCCATGCCGTCAACGCCGCCTGTGTGCGGCACCGCAAGCCCCTGGTGGCGGGTGCGGTGATTCAGTTTGACGGCCAGATCACAGTGGTGGATCCCCGCGACGAACAGTCGCCTTGTTATGCCTGCATCTTTGCGCCCGACGCGGAATTTGAAGAGGCGCGCTGCTCCACCATGGGCGTCTTTGCCCCCCTGGTGGGCGTGGTGGGGGCGATGCAGGCAGCCGAAGCGCTCAAGCTGCTGGTAGGCATTGGGCCCTCGCTGGCGGGGCGGCTGCTGATGCTGGATGGGCGTTCGATGGAGTGGAACACCATGCGTGTGCAGCGTGCTCCGCATTGCCCGGTGTGTGTGGCGCGGTAGGACTGCTCCTACAACCCCAGCCTGTGGCCGCTGGCAGAATCCGGACACCCCAACGCTTAAATTCGGGGTGAGAGCAGCGTGCCCCTGCGCTGATCGCCAACATGGACCCGTCTGTGAAGCTGCGCACCTACATTGTTGAAGACAACGCAACCATCCGTGAGAACCTGATCGGGACTCTGGAAGAGTTGGCGTCTGTGGAAGCCGTGGGTGTGGCAGAAACCGAGGACGAAGGTACGCAGTGGCTTTCTACCCATGGTGAGCAGTGGGATCTGGCCATCGTCGATTTGTTCCTGCGCCAAGGCAGCGGGCTGGGGGTGCTGGCAGCCTGCCGCACGCGCCGCCCGGGGCAGAAGATGGTGGTGCTGAGCAACTATGCGACCCCCGATGTGCGCATGCGCTGTGCGCAACTGGGGGTGGATGCCGTGTTCGACAAATCCAACGAGATCGATGCGCTGGTGGACTACTGCGTGCTGCACAGCAGCCACCCGGCCGGCGTGGATGCGAGCGGCTCTTTGAGCCCGCCTTCGGGCGCGTGACGCCCGTGCTGCAGGCGCATGGGCGAAATGCAGCACATCCGCTGGAGCCCGTGCCAATTCACCTTGCCCGCTTCAGCCAACCTCGCCTGGATCCCTAGCTGCCCAGGCCCCAGGCGAAGCCTTCCCCATGTCAATCAATCAGGCGGTTCTTGAGCGCGTAGTAGGTCAGGTCGCTGTTGGACGACAGACTCATCTTTTCCATCAGCCGGGTGCGGTAGGTGCTCACGGTTTTCACGCTCAGCGACAAGGCCTTGGCGATGTCGCCTGCGGTTTCGCCCTTGGCGAGCTTGAGGAACACCTGGAACTCGCGCTCCGACAGCTGCTCATGGGGCGGTGCATCGTCCTTGCGGTTGAGCTGCTGCGCCAGCAACTCGGCCACGGTGGGGGTCAGGTAGCGGCGGCCCAGCGCGATGGTGCGGATGGCTTCCACGATCTCTGCAGGCTCGCACTCCTTGTTCAGGTAGCCACTGGCGCCCTGGCGGATCAGGTTGATCGCATAGTGTTCTTCGGGGTAGCCGCTCAGGATCAGGATGCCCATGTCCGGCGCCTTCGCGCGCAGCATGGCCAATGCGTCGAGCCCGCTCTGGCCGGGCATCGACAGGTCCATCAGCAGCACGTCGATTTCCTTGTTGCGCACCAGGTCGATGGCTTCGCGGCCGTTGGCGGCTTCGCCTTCGACCCGCAGGTCTACATGCTCCGACAGAAACTGGCGCAGGCCGGAGCGAACAATTGCATGGTCATCCACAATGCCGATCTTGATCATTGGTGTTTCTTTCGTGATGCAGCTGCTGTGCTGCCGGTGCGTGTGGGTGTGCGGCGGTCCGGCATGTGCAAGCACAGACAGAACCATGGTCAGGTGATGGTCCATTATCCAGAATAAGCCTATGAATCTCCAGGAAAACACCCAGCGCTGGCTGCCCAAGGTCCGCAAGATGGCGCTGAGCCTGCCCATGGCCTTGCTGGCCGCCATGGTGCTGGTGGGCATCAATGAAACGGGGCACATGCGGTCGCAGGATGCGCTGGAGCAGATGGACCAGAGCATGGCCACCCGGGGCGATGTGAACAAGCTGCTGCAGAGCATGCTGGATGCGGAGACCGGCCAGCGGGGCTACCTGCTGACTGGCAATGAGACCTACCTGGAGCCCTACGACAAGGCCGTGGCCACCGTGCAGACCAATCTGGACCGGCTGCGCAACCAGTTCATGAATTCGCCGGACGACATGCAGGAGTTCGCGCTGCTGTCGCGGCAGATCTCGCGCAAGCTCGCCGAGATGGAGCTGAGCCTGCGCCTGCGCCGCAAGGGCAATGAAGACGCCTGGAAGTTCATCCTGAACACCGACGTGGGCAAGGAGCACATGGAGGCGATTCGCACCCATGCGCAGGAGCTGATCGCACGCAGCGACCTGCGCCTGTCGCAAGGCCAGCAGCAGATTGAGCAGTCGCTCACGCTGTCGCGCATCGGCATTGCCACCGTCACGGTGATTGGCTTGCTGGCCTTCTACATGTACCTGCGCCAGACGCAGGCCGTGCAGGCCGTGAATCTGCGTGAGCAGGCGCTGCTGGAGCGCGAGCGGGACCGCCTGGAAGGCCTGGTGCGCGAGCGCACCGCCACGCTGTCGGAGCTAGCCAACCACCTGCAGCAGGTGCGCGAGGAAGAACGCGGGCACCTGGCGCGCGAGCTGCATGACGAACTGGGCGCCTTGCTGACCGCTGCCAAGCTCGATGTCGCCCGCCTCAAGTCCAAGATCAATGCCACGGCGCCGGATGTGGCTGAGCGCCTCAAGCACCTCACGGACACCCTCAACAGCGGCATTGCACTCAAGCGTCGCATCATCGAAGACCTGCGCCCTTCGTCCCTGTCCAACCTGGGGCTCACCGCCGCGCTGGAGATCCTGACGCGCGAATATGCCGAGCGTGCGGGCATCGAGGTGGAGACCAGCCTGGAGGCCGTGCAGCTGCCCGATGCCACCCAGCTCACCGTGTACCGCATGGTGCAGGAGGCCCTGACCAACATCGGCAAGTACGCCCAGGCCAAGAAGGTGCTGGTGTCGGTGCATGCCCACCCCACCCATGTGGCGGTGCAGGTGCGCGATGACGGGGTGGGTTTTGACCTCGCCACCGTGCGCCCCACCTCGCACGGGCTGGCGGGCATGCGCCACCGCGTCGAAGCGGCAGGGGGGCGGCTGGCGCTCACCTCGCGTCCCGGCAATGGCACCTTGCTGTCGGCAGTGCTGCCGCTGCAGCGTGCGCCTGTGGCCGTGCAGGCCATCGCCGCCCTGGGCGACTGAAGATTCTCCGCCCCCCAGGCCCCCATCAGCCCACCACGACCCGTGGGGCCGACATGGGCCCCAGCGCAGGCTGCCACGCACGCTGCTCCAGCGCACGCCCGCACTGGCTGGCTGTGGCGTTCCGTCCTACAGCACCGCCGCAGCGGCGCCGACAGCGGTGCGCGCCGGGCACCGGCATCTACGGCTGGGCCTGCTGCCTACAGTGGAGTGCAGGCGCTGAGGTTCTCGCGCCATCCCAACGCCGGTGTTCCGGCCACCCACAAGGAGATGGAAAAAATGTTGCACTACGCAGTCGTCTTTCTGGTGATCGCCCTGGTCGCCGCGCTCTTTGGCTTTGGCGGCATTGCTGCCGGTGCCGTGGGCATCGCCAAGATCCTGTTCTTCGTGTTTGTGATCATGGCCGTGGTGACCTTTGTCCTGGGTCTGCTCAAGAAGGGGTAGGACCCCGCACTGATCCCTGCGGGCCGCAGCTGCGGCCTTCCCCCAAACACATGATTCCAAGGAGCTTCTGATGAGCCTTTCCACCGCAACCCACAATTTGACCGACAACGCCCGCAATCTGGCCGACGACGTGCTGCAAAGCGCGCAAGACGCCGTGATGGCCACCCGTGCGGCAGCAGACCAATCACTGGACCAGGCCGAAGACAAAGTACGCGCCCTGCGCCGTCGGGCCGACCCCGCTATCGATGACCTGGCCGCCCGCGCCCAGGACTTGGCTGCCCGCAGCATTGAATATTGCGCCGACACCAGTGCCCGTGCGCGCCGCCAGATCCAGCATGCTGCCGATGCCACTGGGCGCTATGTGGCGGAGCAGCCCGGCAAGTCGCTGGTGATTGCCGCAGCAACCGGCGCCGCCGTGGCCACCCTGGCGCTGTGGTTGTCCCGCCGCCGCCGCGCCTACTGAGCACGGCGCCATCGGACGAAGGCCTGGCTTTTCTCCACAGTCCACCGGTGACGGCGGGTGCCACAGACCGGTAGACTGCACATGTTCCTGCACCCGCGTTCCCAACCCTTCTTGAACAAGGAAAACACCATGAAATACGCACGTGCCCTCGCTTTCGCCGCTGTTGCCGGCATCACCATCGTCACGGCCACGGGCTGCTCGGTGGCCCGCGAGCAACAGACCGTGGGTTCCTATGTGGACGACGCGGGCATCACCACCGCCGTCAAGGCCAAGATGGTCGAAGACAAGAGCGTATCGGCCAGCTCCATCAGTGTGGAGACACTCAACGGCACGGTGCAGCTGTCGGGCTTTGCGAAGTCGCAGGCCGAGAAGAACCAGGCCGAAAACATCGCCCGCAACACCAAGCATGTGCGCGAAGTGCGCAACAGCATTGTTGTGCGGCCGTAAGCGAGGACACCCCCTGAGGCGCAGCGCGCCTTCACCCCTCTCTCACATTGCTTCGCAATCTGGGAGGGGGACGCCCCCAGCGCGGCGGGGCGGCCCTTGCGCGGGGGCACTGGCATTGGCCACGCCCATTGCAAAGGACAAGACGAATCAGCGGGCCCGGCTTGGCCATTGCGGCATGGCCTGGAGTTCCATTGGCATGGAAGACCCTCTGTTGAGCCCACTGTCGCATCGCGTCTGGGGTTAAGCTCAATCCATGCGGGTATTCAATTGCGACCACTGTGGTCATCTGGTGTTTTTTGACAGCGTGCAGTGCCTGCACTGCGGCAATGCGCTGGCCTTCTTGCCCGACGCCCTGGTCATGGCGGCCCTGGTACCTGCACCGCAGCAAGGCCCCGGGTTGTGGCAGCGGGTGGGGCCGGGCGGGGGCGGTGCGCTTTACCGCATGTGCCACAACCAGACCGAGTACCAAGCCTGCAACTTTGCGGTGCCTGCTGACGACGCGCAGGCGCTGTGCCCCTCGTGCCGCCAGACCCATTTGATGCCCGATGTGGCAGAACCGGCCCACATGGGCCGCTGGATGCAGATCGAGACGGCCAAGCGGCGGTTGTTCTACAGCCTGGCGCGCCTGGGCCTGGAGCCCGCGCCCGGGCGCAGCGGCCCCGTGTTCGACCTGCTGGCCGAGGTGCCAGGAGGCCCGCCGGTGCTCACGGGCCACCACAACGGCACCATCACGCTCAACGTGGCCGAGGCGGACGATGACGAGCGCGCGCGCCGCCGCATCGCGTTGGGCGAGCCCTACCGCACACTCATCGGCCACCTGCGCCACGAGTCGGGCCATTTCTACTGGGACCAGCTGGTGCGGGACGGCGGGTGGCTGGATGATTTTCGCCAACGGTTTGGCGATGAGCGCCAGGACTATGCCGCCGCGCTGGAAGCCCACTACGCCAAAGGCAACGATGGCGGCGACTGGGCCAAGAACTACGTCAGTGCCTATGCCGCAGCCCACCCCTGGGAGGACTGGGCCGAGACCTGGGCCCATTACCTGCACATGATCGACCTGCTGGAGACATCGGCCAGCTATGCCACCGAGGTCACCGTGCCCGGCATCTACGGCGCGCAGCACAGCCGGGCCGTCGATCCCTTTGACGCCCCGGCGCCCGACTTCGACACCATGCTGCGGCACCTCGTGCCCCTGACGCTGCTGCTCAACAGCCTCACGCGCAGCCTGGGGCAGCTGGATGCCTACCCTTTTGCCCTGGCCGAGCAGGCACTCGCCAAGCTCCGTTTTGTGCACGACGTGGTGCGCGCCGCAGGCCAGCGGCCGGTGGCTCCCGCTGCAGCGGTGGCCACCCGGCAGCAGGCCCCTGCACCTGTTGCTCCATATGCTATTAAAAATATAGCAAAAATGTGAATAGGGACAGGCGGTGAAGCCTGTTTTTGTTCAGTATTGATGGTTGGGGCCTGGAATTTGCTCGGTGCGAGCAGCGCTACACAGACTCCAGGAAGGACATCCCCATGCTGAGCCGCACTGTTGACCACCTGTTTTGGATGGCACGCTACACCGAGCGGGCAGAAAAGTCCTGCGTAGCAGGGCTTTCGACACAACACCGCCAGCGTGCGCAGCACGCCCGGGGTTCTCTGCCCTCGCTGAACAAGGAGGCTGTATGTTGAGCCGCACTGCCGACCACCTGTTCTGGATGGCACGCTACACCGAGCGGGCAGAAAAGTCCTGCGTAGCAGGGCTTTCGACACAACACCGCCAGCGTGCGCAGCACGCCCGGGGTTCTCTGCCCTCGCTGAACAAGGAGGCTGTATGTTGAGCCGCACTGCCGACCACCTGTTCTGGATGGCGCGCTACACCGAGCGGGCAGAGAACACCGCCCGCATGCTGGATGTGAACCACCAGAGCGCGCTGCTGCCCCAATCCGCCGACGTGGCCCTGCAGGGCTGGCAGGGCCTGCTATCCATCAGCGAACTGCTGCCCGCCTACACGGCCCAACACGGCGAGGTGAACCCGGCCAAGGTGCTGGACTTCATGGTCAAGGACCCGTCCAACCCTTCGCCCATCGTGGCCTGCCTGCAGGCCGCGCGCGAGAACGCGCGGGCCGTGCGCGGCGCGCTCAACACCGAGGCCTGGGAGATCCAGAACCAGACCTGGCTGGAGGTGAACCGGCTGATCGCCAGTGGTGCGCTGGAGAGCGACCCGGCGCATTTTTTTGAGTGGGTGAAGTTCCGCTCGCACCTGTCGCGGGGCGCGACGGTGGGCACGATGATGCTGCAGGACGAAGCCCTGCACTTCATGCGCCTGGGCACGTTTCTGGAGCGGGCCGACAACACGGCGCGCCTGCTGGATGTGAAGTTCCACGCCGTGCAGAGCGATTTCATGGGCGCGGCCACCGCGCAGGACCAGGACCATGACTTTTACCACTGGAGCGCCGTCCTGCTGAGTGTTTCGGGCTTCGAGACCTACCGCAAGGTCTACCGCGACGTGATCACGCCCGAGCGCGTGGCCGAGCTGCTGATCCTGCGGGCCGACATGCCCCGATCACTGCACGCCTGCATGAAGGAGGTGCTGGGCAACCTCGACATGCTGGGCAGCAGCCAGTCGGGCGAGACGCAGCGGCATGCGGGGCGGTTGCTGGCGCACCTCAAGTTTGCGCGCATCGACGAAATCTTCACCAACGGCCTGCATGCCTACCTCACGCAGTTCCTGGAGCGGGTGAACGACCTGGGCGCGCGGATCAGCCGGGATTTCCTGGTGCCGTCGGCGGTGTAAAGCCGATGGGTTCCACGGTCACCGCCACCTGCAGCACATGGTGGTCGCCGCCATGGATCACGCCGCGCAGCGGCGACACGTCGGCATAGTCGCGCCCGATGGCCAGCGTCACGTAGTCCTCGCCAGCGGCGCGGTCGTTGGTCGGGTCCAGGTCCCACCACGCCGCGTTGTCTGGCGCATCCCCGTCCTGCCCGGCCGTTGGCGACCACACCGACACCCAGGCGTGCGAGGCATCGGCCCCCACCAGCCGGGGCTGGCCCGGTGGGGGCGCGGTCAGCAGGTAGCCGCTCACATAGCGCGCCGCCAGGCCCAGGCTGCGCAGGCAGCCGATCATCACGTGGGCAAAGTCCTGGCACACGCCCCGGCGCAGCCGCAGCGATTCGAGTGCGGGCGTGCCAGCATCGGTGGCGTTGGCGGTGTAGGCAAAGTCGGCGTGGATGCGCGCCATCAGGTCGCGTGCTGCATCCATCAGCGGGCGCCCCGGCGCAAAACTCGCGCGGGCATAGGCCACAAAGTCGGCGTGCCGGGGGATGTAGGGCGAGGCAAAGCTGAATTCGGTGGCGGGGTGGTAGGGCATGCCCCGCCGGTAGGCCAGCCGCTCGCGCACCGCCTCCCAGGGCTCGCCGGGCGGGGCGGGTGGCGGCGGGGCGGTTTCCAGCAAGGTCTCGGCACGCACATGCAGCCGCTCGTGGGTAAAAGGCAGGCTGAAAAACGCACGGGTGTTGCCAAACACGTCCTGCGTGGCTTCGCACTGGGCAGGGGCGGGGTCGATCTGGAGCGCGTGGGTGAGCACACGCTGCACCACACCGGTGCGTGGCCGCAAATGGGCCATGTGCTGGGCGTTCTGCACTGCGGGGGTGTACTGGTACACCGTTTCGTGGATGACGCGCAGTTTCATAGGAATCCAGGCTTGGAGACCGAAGGCAGTGTGTGAAACCGACACGCCCGAGGCCAGGGCAGCCGAGCAAGGGCCGCCCCGCAGCGAGGGCTGCGTCCCCCTTGAGGGGGAAGGCGCCGAAGGCGACTCAGGGGGTGTTCCACTTCAAGCCCCTACGCTGTGACGGAGGGCATCCGCTGAATGGGTGAAATAGCGCGTGGCCAGCACATCCGACAGGCCCATCACGCCCCGCACACAAGCCCCCAGGTACTGGTCCAGCATCGCGTACCGCCCCTCGGCATCCTGCGCACACAAGGCCACCAGCGACAGCTCGGACGCTTCGGGAATGCCCGCAGCGGCCGACTCTCCAGGTGTACCTGCGGCTGTCTCGATCTTGGCAATGCGCCCGCGCAGCGTTTGTGCCACCCAGGCCAGCGACCGGGGGTTGTCCCGGTCGATCACCAGCAGGTCGAGCAGCGCGGGCATGTCGCGCCGCTGCTGGTATTGCGCGTGGAAGGTGATGGTGCTGTCGAACAGCCCTGTCATGGCCTCGAAGCCACTTTCATCGAACACCGCTCCGGTCTGCAGGCCGCCCTCCAGCGCTGCCGCCAGGAAGCCCAGGCGCTCCAGGTGTCGGCCGATGGACAGAAGCCGCCAGCCATCGTCGCGCGTCATGCGGTCGGTCTGCTGGCCCGTCATGGCGGCGGTGCGGCCGCTCAGGGTTTCGAGCTGGCGCAGGGCCTCCAGCGGTGAATAGTCGCCGTCGTCGGTGCCGTTCGGGCGTTGCGCAAAAAACTCGGCTTCGGTGCTCACGATCAGGTGCCAATGCTCCTGCGACAGGCGGTCACGCACGGCCGATGCCGCGCCCAGGATGCCGCGCAGGTTGTAGCCCACGCTGGTGACCAGCGCGGGCTGGGTGAGCCCGGCGATGAGCGAGCGCTCGAACACGCGCCGCGCCTGCGTGGCGGGTGGCACCGACGGCAGCACCAGGCCCTGGCCCACGGCCAGGGCGCTCAGCCAGGCCAGCAGCGGCTGGGATGACTGGTCTTCGCCATTGAGGCACTGCAGCGCAATGCGCGCCAGGCGCGTGACGTTTTCGGTGCGTTCGGTGTAGCGGCCCAGCCAGAACAGGTTTTCGGCCGCGCGGCTGGTCACCTGGCGGCTGCGGTGCACGACGGCAGGGGCGCTTTGGTTGTGCGCGAGCAGTGTGGTGGTGTCCACCGGGCCATCGGTCTGCACCCACACATCTGCGCTGCTGCCGCCGCGCTGCATCGAGGCGATCTCGCGCTCGTCGGTGGCAATGCGCGCCAGCCCGCCAGGCAGCACGCGCCACGAGCCGGGGCCGTCGCACACGGCAAACACGCGCAGCATCACCGAGCGTGGCGCGATGTGGCTGCCGCCACCATTGCCACCACCGCCTTCGGTGCGCCAGGTGGGCAACTGCGACAGCGGCAGGTAGGCTTGCACGGTGTATTCGTCGCCCTGGCCCTGGATGCGTTCCGTCCACCGGGCCAGGTCTTGCGGTGACAAGGTGCCGCCCAGCACGGGCGGGCGCTGCAGGCTGGGCCAGGTGGGCCGGATCACGCTGTGGGGCAGCTGGGGCAGTACGGCCTGCTGGGCCGCCTGCTCGCCGCACCACCAGGTGGGCAGCGAGGGCAGGGCCAGCTCCTCGCCCAGCAGGTGGCGCGACAGCGCGGGCATGAAGCCCAGCATGGCCGACGACTCCAGGAAGGCCGAGCCCGGCGCATTGGCCACCAGCACATTGCCCGCGCGAATGGCCTGCAGCAGGCCGGGCACGCCCAGGCGCGAGTCGCTGCGCAGCTCCAGCGGGTCCAGAAACTCGTCGTCCAGGCGCTTGAGGATGCCGTGCACCGGCTGCAGGCCGTGCAGCGTCTTGAGGTACAGGCGCGCATCGCGCACGGTGAGGTCGTTGCCCTCCACCAGCGTGAGGCCCAGGTAGCGCGCCAGGTAGGCGTGCTCGAAGTAGGTCTCGTTGTACGGGCCGGGCGTGAGCAGCACGATGCGCGCATCTTGCCCCGCCGGGCTCATCTGCCGCAGCCCGTCGAGCAGCGCGCGGTAGGTGGCGGCCAGGCGCTGCACATGCATCTGGCTGAAGGCCTCGGGGAACAGGCGCGAGATGAGCAGCCGGTTCTCCAGCAAATACCCCAGGCCCGATGGCGCCTGCGTGCGCTGCGTGACCACCCACCAGCCGCCCTGCGCGTCGCGCGCCATGTCGAACGCGGCAATCGGCAGGTGCGTGCCGCCCACCGGCTGCACGCCGTGCATGGGGCGCAGGTAGCCGGGGTGGCCCTGCACCAGCGCGCTGGGCAGCAGGCCCGTACGCAGCAGCTCCTGTGGGCCATACACATCGGCCATCACGCGGTCAAGCAGGCGCGCGCGCTGCAACACGCCGCGCTCGATGTGCGCCCAGTCGCCCTGCGAGAGGATCAGCGGGAACAGGTCCACCGACCAGGGCCGCTGCGGGCCGTCGGCGTCGGCATAGACGTTGTAGGTGATGCCGTTGTCGCGCACCTGGCGCTGCAGGCTCGCCATGCGCCGGTCCAGGTCGGGGAAGCCGTCGGGCCCCAGTTGTTCAAAAAAATCGGCCCATGGGCGCGACAGGTCTTGGTTGTTAGCTATTGAAACAGGAGCGGATGCGGCACCCGCCATGCGGTCGGTGGGGGCCGTGCGCGCGGGAGCCGCAGCGCCCCGCAGCTCATCAAAATGCCCGGCCGCAGCGGTGGGCGCCAGCGCAGCAGCCAGCTGGGCCGCGCTTTCGGGGAGGTCGTTGGGCAAGAGGCGGTCGTTGGGGTTTGTCACTGCACTCGATTTTCGGGCATTTGGTCTCCGGCACTCTGCGGGTTACCCACCCCCGTCGAAACCGGCACGGCCCAGGCCAGAGACGCCAAGCAAGGGCCGCCCCACAGCAAGGGCGTCGTCCCCCTGGGGGGGACGGCGCGCAGCGACTCAGGGGGGGGCTCTACGGCCGCATTTTTCGCCGCAGATCCAGCGTGAACGGAAACTCCCGGCTGCCCGGCAGCTCGATGGTCGCAGGCGGCACCGCCAGCCTGCCCGGCGTGTGGCCCATGCGCGAGAAGCGCGCCAGGCGGCGGCTTTCGGCCTCATACGCGTTGACCGGGAAGGTGTCGTAGTTGCGCCCGCCCGGGTGCGCCACGTGGTACTGGCAGCCGCCCAGCGAGCGGTTCATCCAGGTGTCCACGATGTCGAACGTGAGCGGCGCATGGGCGCCAATGGTCGGGTGCAGGGCCGAGGGCGGGTTCCAGGCCTTGTAGCGCACACCCGCCACAAATTCACCGGTGGTGCCCGTGCTTTGCAGCGGCAGCGGCTGGCCGTTGACGGTGACCACATGGCGGCTTTCGTTCATGCCCGTCACGCGCACCTCGATGCGCTCCAGCGACGAGTCCACGTAGCGCACGGTGCCACCGGCCGAGCCTTCCTCGCCCATCACATGCCAGGGCTCCAGCGCGTTGCGCAGGGTCAGCTCCACGCCCATCGATTTCACCGTGCCGACCATGGGGAAGCGGAACTCGAACTGTGGCGCAAACCAGGCCGCGTCAAACGCGTAGCCTGCGGCGTTCATCTCGGCCACTACGTCGTGCATGTCCTGCTGGATGAAGGTGGGCAGCATCCAGCGGTCGTGCAGCTCGGTGCCCCAGCGGGCGGCGGGCGCGCGGTAGGGCGTCTTCCAGAAGCGGGCGATCAGGGCGCGCAGCAGCAGCTGCTGCACCACGCTCATTTGGGCATGGGGCGGCATCTCGAACGCGCGCAGCTCCAGCAGGCCCAGGCGGCCGGTGCTGCTGTCGGGCGAGAACATCTTGTCGATGCTGAATTCGCTGCGGTGTGTGTTGCCCGTCACGTCCACCAGGATGTTGCGCAGCGTGCGGTCCACCAGCCAGGGCGGCATGTCCTGGCCATAGGTCGCGCGGTTGGATTCGATCTCGCGCAGTGCAATCTCCAGCTCGTACAGCTGGTCGTTGCGCGCCTCGTCCACACGCGGCGACTGGCTGGTGGGGCCGATGAACAGGCCGCTGAACAGATAGCTCAGGCTCGGGTGGTTGTGCCAGTACAGCAGCAGGCTGGCCAGCAGCTCGGGCTTGCGCAAGAACGGCGAGTCGGCCGGTGTGGCGCCGCCCATCACAAAGTGGTTGCCGCCACCGGTGCCGGTGTGGCGGCCATCGGTCATGAACTTCTCGGCCGACAGGCGCGTCTCCCACGCGGCCTGGTACAGAAACTCGGTGTGCTGCACCAGCTCCTTCCAATGGCTGGCGGGGTGGATGTTCACTTCGATCACGCCCGGGTCGGGCGTGACTGCCAGCACCTTCAGGCGTGCGTCGCGCGGGGGCGGGTAGCCTTCCAGCACGATCTTCATGCCCAGCTCTTCGGCCGTGGCTTCGATGGCGGCCAGCAGGTCCAGGTAATCATGGAGGCGCGACAGCGGTGGCGTGAAGACATAGAGCACGCCGTATTTCTCGCCCACCTTCTCGGCCTTGGGGCCGCTGGCGCGGCGCGGGTCGCGCACCTCCACACACAGCGCCGTGCGCGACAGGCCTGCGGCCGACTGGAACTTGCCCGGGGGCTGCACGCCCGTATGCGGGTCGGGCTGACCGGACAGGCGCGCGTTATCACCACCCGCAGTGCTCTGCGTTACGCGCCGTGCCTCGCCAGGCGCGGTGGCGCCCGCCAGGTAGGGCAGGTCGCGGTCGCCAGTGATCGGGCCGGATGGCACGGAATACCGCGCCCGCAGCGTGGTGGCAGCGGCCAGCGGGCCCTGGGGCGCAGTCGGGTCTTGCGGGATCAGGTGCTCGGTGTCCGATGCCTTCACCCAGGGCAGGGCGTCCAGCGGCAGGCGGTAGCCCATGGGCGAATCGCCGGGGATGAGCAGCATGCGGTCGTCGCGGAAGAACCATGGCCCGGTGCTCCACACGCTGCCCGCCAGCGTGCCCGCGCCTTCGCCTGCCTGCAGCGGCAGCACATAGCCCACCACACTGTCGAGTTTTTGCTCGAACACACGGCGCAGGCGTGCGCGCTCCAGCTCATCGTCCAGGCGCGCGTCAAACGGGTCCACGTTGACCGGCAGGCGCCGCTCGCGCCACAGGTAGTAGAAGGTGTCTTCGTAACCGGGCTGGATGTAGCGGTCCGTCACGCCCAGCTTGCGAGTGAGGTGGCGCACAAAACGCTCGGCGTCGGCGCTGGTGTAGTGCGAGGGGTTGCGTTCGTCGGCAAACAGCGCGGGGTTCTGCCACGCGGGCTGGCCGTCGGCGCGCCAGCAGATGGACAGGGCCCAGCGCGGCAGCTGCTCACCCGGGTACCACTTGCCCTGTCCAAAGTGCAGGAAGCCGCCCTGTCCATATTCGGCACGCAGCTTGTGCGTGAGTTCGGTGGCAAAGCCGCGTTTGGTGGGGCCCAGCGCGTCGGTGTTCCACTCCGGCGCGTCGCGGTCGCCCACAGCCACAAAGGTGGGCTCGCCGCCCATGGTCAGCCGCACGTCGCCCGCCACCAGGTCGGCGTCCACCCGCTCGCCCAGCGCCAGCACGGCCTGCCACTGGTCTTCGGTGTAGGGCTTGGTCACGCGGGGCGATTCAAAGATGCGCGTCACGCGCATCTCGTGGCTGAATTCCACCTCGGCCTTGTCCACGCCGCCTTCAATCGGCGCGGCGCCCGAGGGCTGGGGTGTGCAGGCCAGCGGGATATGGCCCTCGCCCGCCATCAGGCCGCTGGTGGCATCCAGGCCGATCCAGCCCGCGCCGGGCAGGTAGACCTCGCACCAGGCGTGCAGGTCGGTGAAGTCGTGGTCGGTGCCGCTGGGGCCATCGAGCGCCTTCACGTCGGGTGTGAGCTGGATCAGGTAGCCCGACACAAACCGCGCCGCCAGGCCCAGGTGGCGCAGCAGCTGCACCAGCAGCCAGCCCGAGTCGCGGCACGAGCCGCTGGCCTTTTGCAGCGTTTCCTCGGGCGTCTGCACGCCGGGTTCCATGCGGATCAGGTAGCGGATGTCTTGCGAGACCTGCTGGTTGAGCTTGACCAGGAAATCGATGGTGCGCTGCTTGCTGCGGTCCACCTTGTCCAGATAGGCCTGCACCAGCGGCGTCATCGGGTCGGTGGCCAGGTAGGGTGCCAGCTCCTGCTGCACATCGCTGCTGTAGTTGAACGGGATGTTCTCGGCCTCGGGCTCCAGGAAGAAGTCGAAGGGGTTGTACACCGCCATTTCCACCACCAGGTCCACCGTGACCTTGAACTCGCGCGTCTTCTCGGGGAAGACCAGCCGTGCCTGGTAGTTGGCAAACGGGTCCTGCTGCCAGTTGATGAAGTGCTGCGCGGGCTCGACCTTGAGCGAGTACGAAATCACATTGCTGCGGCAGTGGGGCGCGGGCCGCAATCGGATGGTCTGTGGCCCGAGGCCTACCAGCCGGTCGTATTGGTAATGCGTGACGTGGTGGAGCGCGGCGTGGATGGGCATATGCAGGCCATGCTAGTCCACTGAATCATTGAAATTGGCGGTATCGGCGCTGCGGATCGTCGTGCTTCCACTTGATGGGCTTGGGGTCTTTGTTGTAGTGGCGGATATAGCGCATGAGCTTCTTGTCCAAGTCTTTTAC